>NZ_JALCZE010000014.1:0-173073 GCF_024586575.1 Chryseobacterium sp. WG23 | reverse complement strand
TAAGCAATAAGCAATAAGCAATAAGCAATAAGCAATAAGCAATAAGCAATAAGCAATAAGCAATAAGCAATAAGCAATAAGCAATAAGCAATAAGCAATAAGCAATAAGCATATGGAAAGTAAAAAATTTGATGTCATCATCATAGGAGGAAGCTATGCCGGATTATCAGCAGGAATGGCCTTGGGCAGATCGTTAAGAAATGTTTTAATTATAGATAATGAAAAACCTTGCAACAGGCAGACCCCACATTCACATAACTTTATTACACACGACGGAAAAACTCCTAAAGAAATTTCAGATGCCGCAAGAGAGCAGGTGAAAGCATATCATACTGTAGAATTCTATAATGGGACTGTTGTGAAAATAACCAGGGAAGTTGATGGTTTTAAAGTAGAAACATCTTATAATGGGGTTTTCCGGGCTAAAAAACTTATTCTGGCTTCCGGAGTGAACGACCTAATGCCTGATATTTCAGGATTTGCTGAATGTTGGGGAATCTCCGTAATACACTGTCCCTATTGTCATGGTTATGAAGTAAAAGATGAGGTGACAGGAATTCTTGCAGATGGGGAGATGGCTTTTGAATTTTCAAAACTGGTTTTTAACCTGACTAAAAAGCTAACCTTATTTACCAATGGGAAAACTAAGCTCACCCCGGAGCAGGTTGCCAAATTGAACCGGAATGGAATCATCATCAATGAAGATGAAGTTCAAAGTATAGAACATGAAAACGGATATATTCAGAACATAATTTTTAAAAACGGAAAAATGGTTCCGCTAAAAGCTTTATATGCTAAAATACCTTTTGAACAAAATCTGAATGTCTCGGCTGATTTGGGGGTTGAATTAACGGAGCAGGGATTTATAAAGGCAGATTTTATGCAGAAAACAAATGTTCCCGGAGTTTTTGCCTGTGGAGATAATGTTACCATGATGCGGTCTGTAGCCAATGCTGTTGCGCAGGGGAATTTTGCAGGAGCTGTTGCCAATAAAGAGCTTTCGGAAGAAGAATTTTAATAAGTTCCATACAGCATGTGGATCTTATCCAGGGTGAAGATTAAAAATAATTCTGGCTGCTGCTTTATGGATGAAAAATCGTTGAATAGTTGAATGCCTGTTTCTCAAATACAATTACAACAGAGGGTGTAGTTTGGAAAAGCTCGTAATCAGATTAAAAATTATGGTCATCAGTTTATGGCAGAAAGGTTATAATTATACATTACCGGTAAGGTTTTACAACACTTAGGGGCTAAAAATCATATAATTTGATGCTGAAACCTCAAGGGAAATTCCGTACATTTGGGGTGAAAAATTTCAAAAACTAAAAGTAAAATGGATATTATTTTTGACCTGATTGAAAAGGAAAGACAAAGACAAGCCCATGGATTAGAGCTTATCGCATCAGAAAATTTTGTTTCTGAAAACGTGATGAAAGCAATGGGAAGTGTACTGACAAATAAATATGCTGAAGGATATCCCGGAAAAAGATATTACGGGGGATGTGAAGTGGTAGATGAGGTTGAAACATTAGCCATCAACAGAGCAAAAGAACTTTTCGGAGTAGATTATGTGAATGTTCAGCCACATTCCGGTTCTCAGGCCAATGCAGCCATTTATCTTGCTGTTTTGAAAGCTGGAGATAAAATTATGGGAATGGACCTTTCAATGGGAGGACACCTTACTCATGGTTCTGCAGTGAATTTTTCAGGAATTCAATATGAAGTGGTTTCTTACGGTGTAGAAAAAGAAACAGGGCTTATTGATTACAACCAAATGAGGGAAGTAGCTTTAAGAGAAAGACCAAAAATGATGATTGCAGGTTTCTCAGCATATTCAAGAGATCTTGATTATGTTAAATTCAGAGAGATTGCAGATGAAATTGGAGCAACACTTTGGGCAGATATAGCACATCCTGCTGGTTTAGTAGCTAAAGGATTATTAAACTCGCCATTTGAGCATTGCCACGTAGTAACTACTACTACACACAAAACATTAAGAGGTCCAAGAGGAGGTATGATCATGATGGGGAAAGATTTTGAAAATACTTATGGTCACAAAACTCCAAAAGGAGAAACTAAAATGATGAGCCAGGTATTGGATGGAGCTGTATTCCCGGGAATACAGGGAGGGCCGCTGGAACATGTGATTGCCGGTAAAGCAGTCGCTTTCGGAGAAGCTATAGATGGACAGTTTGAGACATATGCAAAGCAAGTTAAAGCTAATGCCCAGGCATTATCCAAAGCAATGATCGACAGAGGGTTTGATATTGTAAGCGGAGGCACAGATAATCACCTGATGCTTGTAGATCTTAGAAACAAGGGAGTAAATGGTAAAGAAACTGAAAAAGCATTAGTACTTGCTGATATTACTTGTAACAAAAATATGGTTCCTTTTGATGACAAATCACCATTTACAACATCTGGTATCAGACTAGGAACAGCAGCAATTACAACAAGAGGACTTAAGGAAAACGATATGGATACCATTGCCGGATTTATTTCTGATGTGGTAGACAATATTAAAAATGAAGAGGTTCTTACATCTGTAAGAAAGAAGGTTAATGAATTAATGGAAGGAAAAGCTCTATTCAATTATTAATATAACAGAAAAAATATAATACAAAGAATGAGCGCCCGCTCATTCTTTTTTTTGCAGATATGGAAAAGAAATCTTTTACTTTTGATGAAATTAAGATGAAATTGGTGAACTATTGTGTTTATCAGGACCGATGTCATGCCGAAGTAGAGCAGAAAATGAGAGAATTTCTGCTTATTGAGAAAGCAAAGGAGGAAATTTTATTGTATCTTATGAAAGAAAATTATCTGAACGAAGAAAGGTTTACACGTAGTTATATCCGCGGTAAGTTTTATATCAAGCACTGGGGGAAAAATAAAATCAAAATGCATCTTAAACAGAAACAGATCTCTGAAAAACTGATCAATATGTGTTTTGACGAAATTTATGAAGATGATTACATGAAAACCATCACAAGAATCTATGAAGATTATTTCTCTAAACAGACGGGACTTAAGGAATATCAGAGAAAATCAAAAACTATAAAATATTTAATGAGCAGAGGTTTTGAATATGAGAAAATAAATGATATTTTTGAATAAACATAAATTAAACAACAAACACACAAATTGAAAAAGAATAAGATCTTGCTTTCACCTCCACACTTAGGAGGCAGCGAGTTACAGTATATACAGACTGCATTAGATACAAACGGAGTTTCTCAGTACGGTTCAAACATAGATGGGTTTGAAAAAAGACTTGAAAACTATCTTGGAAAAGACTCCTTTGTGACCGCTTTGTCCTCAGGGACAGCAGCAATACACCTAGCATTGAGACTTTTGAATGTAGAAGAAGGGGATTTTGTGATCTGCCAGTCTTTTACTTTTGTGGCTTCTGCTAATCCCATTCTTTATCAAAGAGCAATTCCTGTTTTTGTAGACAGTGAGGCTTCTACCTGGAATATGTGTCCCAATGCTTTGGAAGATGCTGTTAAATATTGTCTGCAGCAAGGTAAGAAACCGAAAGCAATCATTGCCGTATCTTCATATGGAATGCCGTTTATGGTAGATGAAGTCCTTGAAGTTTCCAGAAAATATGAAATTCCTGTTATTGAAGACAGTGCCGGAGCTTTGGGCAGTACATACAAAAATAGACCTTGTGGAACATTTGGAGATTTATCTGTGATTAGTTTTAACGGGAATAAGATTATTACGACTTCAGGTGGGGGAATTTTAATATCTAGAAGCAAAGCAAATAAAGAAAGAGCTTTTTCCTTTTCTACCCAAGCCAACGAAAATAAAGACTATTACAGTTATTCAGACATAGGATATAACTACAGGATGAGTAATATCTCTGCAGGAATAGGAATAGGGCAACTGGATGTTTTAGAAGACAGGATATTAAAAAGAAGAGAAAACCATGAGTTTTATCAGGGTATCTTTGAAAATGATGAAACCATCAATCTTTTGGAAGAGCCAGGTGAAGATTTTTTTTCTAACTATTGGCTGAACACAGTCACCATTGAAGGAAATAAGTCTGGAATGACAAAAGAAAAATTAAAAAAAGTATTTTCTGAGAATAATATAGAAACCAGGTATTTATGGAAGCCTATGCATTTGCAAACCCTATATAAAGGGTATAAGTTTTTTGGGGATAATATTTGTGGTATGCTTTTTGAAGCGGGTTTATGCTTGCCGTCAGGGTCCAATCTTTCTGTGGAAGATAAAAATAGAATTGCAGATGTCCTGAAAAATCTAAGAAAGTAAAATTATTTTTTAGATTTAGGATATTGATGATATTTTATTTTAATTTTGCACGAATGATTCAATGTGAGTTGAATTAAGCGGCTAGAAATTGTATCACATTTAATAACATATGAACACCAATCAAGACAATGTATAACTCTCTTAGAAAAAAAATATTTGGAGGAGATAATGTTGTCAATCTCTCAGATGTAAGATATCTTCCCAGATGGATAATACTTGTAATAGATATTATTATTTTGGTAATATCCTTATTTCTCTCTACGTATATCATTGAAAAAATTACCCAAAAAGAGTTTATTTATCACGAAGAAAAAAGTATTGTTTTTGCTTTTATCATTCTGGTAAATACAGCATTTATGTATTTTTTTAAAACATATGCAGGGATTATCAGACATTCCACATTTATAGATTTATTTAAACTTCTTGTTTCCTGCTTCTCTACATTATTTGTCGTTGCGACAATTAATCTGATGTATTTCTGGGTTACCGGAGGAAAATTCATTTTAACACCCTATCTTGTTTTATACTTCGTTATATCCTTTATGGGATTATTTCTTTTTAGACTCTATGTCAAAGAATTTTTTCACATTGTCAGAGAGTACAGGAGAAGTACTTTGAAAAAAAGAATCCTTGTATTGGGGATTGATGAGCAGTCTATTGCTATTGCAAGGGCTATTTTAGATAATCCCAACCTTCCTTACCAGGTGGTAGGATTCCTGACTCAAAGAACGGATTCAAAAAGAGCTTCACTTTTAGGGAAACCTATTTACGCAAAAGAAAAAATAGAAGAGAATACCAAAGATGATCTTCTTGTTGACGGAGTTATTATTGTAAAAGAAATGATGGCTAAGGATGAGATGAATTCCTGGGTGAATTTATTTCTGGAAAAAGACCTGAATGTTTTCAAAGCTCCTTCTGTGCAAAAACTAAGAGATAGTGATCTGGGAGGATCAATCAGAAATCTTCAAATTGAAGATTTGCTTAACAGGAAGCCTATAAAAATTGAAAACGAAGAAGTCAAAAGCAGACATTACGGTAAAAATGTACTGGTTACTGGTGGTGCTGGTTCTATTGGTAGCGAAATTGTAAGACAGGTTGCTCAGTTTACACCTTCTTTAATTGTTGTATTAGATCAGGCTGAAACGCCGTTATATGATATCGAGCTTGAAATGAAAGACAAGTTTCCTCATATCAGGTTTAAATTTGTTCTTGCAGATGTTTCAAATATACATAGAGTAGAGCCGCTATTTGAGATGTATAATTTCTCAATGGTCTATCATGCTGCAGCTTATAAGCACGTGCCTCTTGTTGAAGATAATCCTAATGAAGCGATTCGGGTGAATGTTTTGGGTTCAAAAAATATTGCTGTTTTATCCAGTCGTTATAAAGTAAACCGATTTGTGATGATTTCTACGGATAAAGCGGTAAACCCTACTAATGTAATGGGAGCTTCTAAAAGAGCTGCAGAGTTATTTGTTCAGTCTTTACAACATGCTGAAGGAAATTCAACAAAATTTATTACCACAAGATTTGGAAATGTTCTGGGATCAAACGGTTCCGTTATTCCACATTTTAAAAAGCAGATTGAAGCTGGAGGACCTGTAACAATCACACATCCTGATATTGTAAGATATTTTATGACCATTCCTGAGGCTTGTGAACTTGTTCTTCAGGCCGGAACAATGGGGCAGGGAGGTGAAATTTTTGTTTTCGATATGGGTGAGCCGGTGAAGATTCTGGATTTAGCCAGAAGAATGATTAAACTATCGGGATTTGAACCTAATATTGATATTAAGATTATTTACACAGGACTTAGACCGGGGGAAAAGCTATATGAAGAGCTGTTAAGTGATAATGCAAAAACTCTTCCTACCCATAATGAAAAGATCATGATTTCTAAAGATCCTACCATGTCATTTTCAGAAATAGAGAGTCTTGTCCAGTTGATCGGAGAGGCTTCTGTCAATAAAGAAAAAGTAGAAGTTGTTAAGATTTTAAAGCTAATAGTACCTGAATTTATAAGCAATAATTCGATCTACGAGGTTTTAGATAAATAGAAAAAAATATAAGTGTATATTTGCACAATTTTAAAATATGAAAAGTAAAATATTAGGGATATTTTTTGTATTCTTATTAATATCATGTAAGGTAAAGGAAAATGCCCAGAATGATTTAAATTATATGCAGAATATAGAGAATGTTGCAGTAGAATCCTCTGCTAAAAATTCTAATTCTACTATACAGACTGGTGATCAATTAGTGGTTTTGATCACTGCAAAAGATATGGATGTAGTAAAACCATTCAATCAAAATTATTCTTCTTCTGAAATGATCCAGACAAATAGTCTCGCAGGAGGGAATACTCCTAACCAGGGGATGACAACCATTTCTGGACCCACGTATATTGTAGACAGTGAGGGGAATATAGATTTTCCCGTGCTTGGTAAGATTGATACAAAAGGTAAATCACTTGTAGAATTTAAAAATGAAATTAAAGATAAAGTAAGCCAATATGTTATTAATCCGACAATAAGTGTCAGACTTGCAAATTTTAAAATAACAGTTTTAGGTGAGGTTAATAAACAAGGAGACTATACCATATCTAACGGGCAGGCTACTATCCTCAATGCCCTGGGGCTTGCAGGAGATTTAACGATGTATGGTAAGAGGACGGATATCTTAGTAATAAGAACTGAAAACGGAACGGTTACGCATGGTAAAATCAATTTACAGGATGCTAATCTTATTAATTCTCCATATTTTAACCTGAAGCAAGGAGATGCTATTATTGTTCCATCAAATAAAGCAAGAGATTTAGCCTCTAAGCAAAACCCTAATACAGCAATTTATCTGACTGCAGCTTCTGTTGTAGTTACTGCTCTTGCTGTAGTAGTTGGTTTATTTAAAAAGTAAGAGTATATATTTAAAATGCAATTTTATTTAGATTGTATTATAAATGTAAGGTAGGCTCTTCTAATAAAATCACAAAGAAATGAAATCATATAAAATAGCTGTTATTGGACAAGGATATGTAGGATTACCTTTGTCTTTAGAGTTTGCAGGTCATTATCCGGTGTTGGGTTTTGACATTAATGCAGACAGAATTAACCAGCTTAATAATGGCTACGATATAACCCTGGAAGCAGATATCCATAAGCTTAATGAAGGCTTACACTCTTATAAAGAATCTGGCGGAAGCATAGGTTATAATGGTACAAGTGAACTGAATGAAATTTTAGACTGTAACATTTTTATAGTAACTGTACCCACTCCGATTGACAAATATAATGCTCCCGACTTAAATCCATTGCTGACAGCATCAAAAATGTTAGGAGGGATTATTAAAAAAGGAGATATTGTAATATTTGAATCTACCGTTTTTCCCGGTTGTACAGAGGAAGAATGTGTTCCGATACTAGAACTGTATTCTCAGTTAAAACTCAATGAAGATTTTTTTGTAGGCTATTCTCCGGAAAGAATTAATCCAGGAGATAAAATAAACACGTTAACAAGTGTAAAGAAAGTAACCTCCGGGTCTACTGTTGAAATTGCAGACGAAATAGATCATTTATATAAAAAAATCATTACAGCAGGTACCCATAAAGCACCTAGCATAAAGGTTGCTGAAGCATCTAAAGCCATTGAAAATGCCCAAAGGGATGTGAATATTTCTTTTGTTAATGAGTTAGCTCTCATCTTTGACAGAATGGGAATTGATACACATGATGTTCTTGAAGCTGCTGGTACAAAATATAATTTCTTACCATATAAACCGGGATTAGTAGGCGGACACTGTATTTCTGTAGATCCATATTATTTAGCTCATAAAGCAGAGCAATTGGGGTATCATCCTGATGTTATTTTATCCGGTCGAAGAGTAAACGATTCAATTGCAAAATTTATAGCGTCGAAAGTGGTAAAACTATTAATAGCAAAAAGTAAGATTATAAAAGGTTCACAAGCTTTAATTTTAGGGGTAACCTTTAAAGAAAATTGCCCCGATGTTAGAAATACCAAAGTAATTGATATTTATAATGAATTAATAGACTACGGGATTGGAGTTGATATTTTTGATCCATGGGTAAACAAATCAGAAGTGGAACATGAATATGGAATAAGCATTCTCGACCAACTTCCGAAAGATAAAAAGTATGACTCTATTATCATTGCTGTATCCCATAAAGAATTTCTTACCTTAGATTTTGAAAAACTAAAGAAAAAAGATAGTGTTATCTTTGATACTAAAGCTTGTATTGACAGAAGTTTAGTAGATGCTAGACTATAATTAAAATAATAAAACTAATAAATATCTGTTGTTAATTGACAGAATAATTTGTAAAATTTAAAATTAAATAATGGATAATCCAGTTATTGAAGAATCGGAAAAAATTAATATTCAGGAAATAATCAAACCCTATTTAAGAAACTGGTTATGGTTTGTAATTATTCCTATAGTGTCTTTAATTATCAGTTATTTTTATTTAAAACTGACTACTCCGGTATTTAGTATTCAATCATCGGTACTTATTAAAGATGCTAAAAAAGCTCCTTCTGGTGGTGGAGATTTTGGCGTATTGCAGGACCTGTCAGTATTGGGAGGGATGGGAACCAATAGTATAGAGAATGAAATAGAAATTTTTAAGTCTAAAAAGTTAATGCAGGAAGTTGTAAAACAATTAAGGTTACAAACTTCTGTATACACAGAATATGGCTTAAAAGAAAAAGAACTTTACAAAAGTACATCTCCTATCATCATTGAAGTAGTTAATGAAAAACCTTTTACAAAAGGACCCAAAAAACCTATTTCAATAAAAATTTCCGGAAATAATATAACGTTAGCTAGCGATGAATTGCCTGAGGTTAAAACTCAGTTCAATAAAATTATAAATCTTCCTTATGCTAATATAATCATATTGAAAAATTCCCAGTTTAATAAATTAGAAACTGGTGAAATGGGAGATATATACATGACTTATTCAACCGTTGATGGTGCTGTGGATAACTTACAAAAAATATTAAATGTAGCATTGGTAAATAAAGATGCTACAGTAATTGGATTATCTCTGAATTATGCGAATGTATCTAAAGCTAAAGATATAGTAAACAAATTAGTAGAAGCTTATAATAATGAAGCTATTTCAGATAAAAATTCAGAATCTAAAAAGACAAAAGATTTTATAGATGACAGAATCAATATCATTTCAAATGAATTAGGACAGGTTGAAAATGAAAAGGAAAAATTCAAATCGAATAATCAGATTACTGATTTAGTAACAGAAGCTAAAATTAATCTTGAAGTTTCTGCAGAAGCAAGAGCAAAACAAATTGATCTTGAATCTCAGCTTGAACTGACCAATGCGTTGATTGATTTTATGGGTAGACAAAATAACAGTCAGGTTCTACCTACCAATATTGGTTTAAATAATACCACTGCTACCACTAATATTTCTGCATACAATCAGTTGGTATTGGAGAGAAACCGTTTATTAGAAAATGCAACTCCTCAAAACCCATTAATTATAGATCTTAACAAACAGATTTCGTCTTTAAAAGGCTCTGTTATGGAAAGTCTTATTAAAAACAGAACAGGGATTCAGTTAGCTAAAAATCAATATGAAGGAGAGCAGAACAAGATAAGCTCAAAAATTACGAAAATTCCTGCTCAGGAGAAGATGTTTAGGAGCATTGAGAGACAGCAGCAGATAAAGGAAAATTTGTATTTACTTCTATTACAGAAAAGAGAAGAGACTGCTATTTCTTTAGCTGTAACAGCCAGTAAAGCAAGAATAGTAGATTATGCTTATGCTTCACCTAAACCGGTTGCACCAAAAAAAATGCTTATACTGTTAGGAGCATTGGTTTGTGGTTTTGCTATCCCTTTCCTTATTGTATATCTAAAAGAACTTCTTAATAATAAAGTGAAATCAAGAAGTGATCTAGAGAAACTTTCTAATGGTAAATCTGTAATAGGTGAAATCCCTGGTTTATTAAGAGGTCAGGATGAATTGGTAAAACTTAATGATCTTTCACCTTTGGCAGAGGCATTTAGAATTCTTATTACCAATATGAATTTTATGATTCCTAAAAAGAAAGATGCTAAAGTGATCTTCGTTACCTCAACGGTAAAGGGAGAGGGGAAAACTTTTGTTTCCGTTAATTTAGCACTTACTTTAGCTACTCCGAATAAGAAAGTTATTATTATTGGGTCTGATATTAGAAACCCACAGCTTCAGAGATATAATCCTGCTAGAAAAGGTTTGTTAGGTCTCACAGAATATTTGTACAGTGATAAAGTAAATATTAAGGAAGTTGTACACGTATCTACGTTCAATCCTTATTTGGATGTTATCTATTCTGGAAGCATTCCTCCAAATCCCACGGAACTTCTTACAAATGGACGTTATGAACATTTAATTGAAGAATTGAAAGACCAATATGACTATATTATTCTGGATACGGCTCCTTTAATGCTTGTTACAGATACATTCCTGATAGCCGATATGGCTGATGTTACTTTATATGTAACAAGATCAAGATATACAGAAAATGCATTAATTGATTTTGCAAATAAGAGTATCAGCAGCCAGAAAATTAAAAATGTAGGCTTTATATTAAATGATGTTGATAAGGATTACTTTGGATATGGTAATAAATATGGGTATGGATATCATGCTGAAGAGCAAAATTGGTTTACAAAACTAAAAAACAGATTTTAATTATGGATAAGCCGGTTCTCATTACACTTCCTAAAATTGTTGATCCCAGGGGTAATTTGTCTTTTTTTGAACATCCCAATCAGTTACCCTTTGAGATTGTAAGAACTTATTGGGTCTATGATGTGCCAGGAGGAGAAATAAGAGGAAGCCATGCGTTCAAAGAACAGCAGGAGTTTATTATTGCACTTTCAGGAAGTTTTGATGTAATACTCCATGATGGTATAAAAGAAGAAAGATTTTCTTTAAACAGATCTTACTATGGTTTGTACATTCCCAAAATGTATTGGCGAAGATTAGAGAATTTTTCTACTAATTCGTTAGCCCTTATTGTATCAGACAAGCTATATAATAATGAAGATTATATTAGAGATTTTGAAGAGTTTAAAATATTAGTCAATGGAAAGTAAGGCTTCAGTATTTGATTGCAGTGTAATTGATTTGGGAAAAATCAATTTTGCAGAAGGGAATCTAACAGTTGTTGAGAACGACTCATCATTTCCCTTTAATATAAAGAGAGTATTTTATCTTTATGATATTGCTGGTGGTGAAAGCCGTGGAGCACATGCCCATAAAGAATGCCACCAATTCCTCATTGCGGCAAGTGGCAGTTTTGAAGTAGAACTGGATGATGGTATTTATAAAAGACAGGTTTTTCTAAACTGCCCTAATATGGGACTTCATATTCCTCCTGGAATCTGGGCTTCAGAAGTTAATTTTTCATCCGGTGCTATTTGTCTGGTATTGGCATCTCATACCTATAATGAAAGAGACTATATTAGAGATTATAGTAATTTTTTAGAATTTTTGAAATGAAACAATTAGTTAGAAATGTTAAGATAATAGGAACAGGCTCTTATGTTCCATCAACAATATATACAAATGAATATTTAGAAACCATTTTACCAACAAATGCTGACTGGATATTTGAAAATTTAGGAATTAAAGAGAGAAGAATCGCAAGTGAGACAGAAGCGACTAGTGATTTAGCATGGAGAGCAGGTGAAAAAGCAATTAGCAACGCAGGATTAACAAAAGATGATATTGATTTAATCATTGTTGCAACAGCTACTCCGGATCGTCTGGCCCCTTCAACAGCATGCATTGTTCAAGATAAATTACAAGCCTATAATGCCGCTGCATTTGATATTTCAGCGGTTTGCAGCGGCTTCTTATTTGGAATGTCTGTTGCCTCACAATATGTGGCGAGCGGAGTCTATGATAATGTTCTCATCATTGGTGCGGATACATTCTCTAAAATTACTGATTGGACGAGGAGAGATGCTGTTTTCTTTGGTGATGGAGCAGGGGCTGCCGTTATTTCTCACTGTAAGGATGATGGAGGTTTCTTAGCATATCGTCTTTATTCTGATGGAAAAGGAAAAGAAAATTTTACAATTCCTGGGGGAGGATCAGAATTTCCTGCTACTTCAAAAACATTGGAAGAGAAGAAACATTTCTTTAAAATGAACGGAAGTGCTGTTTACGAAACAGCAACGAAAGTTCTTCCCAAAGCTATTATGCAGGTTCTAGAAGATACTGGACTGTCAATAGAAGATGTAGATTTAATGGTACCACACCAGCCAAGTATCAAAATTTTACAAAAAACAGCCGAAATAATTGGCTTACCTTTTGAAAAGGTAATGACTAATATGGATAAATATGCTAATACTTCTGGTGGTACTTTGCCCATTTTATTAGATGAATTGCATAGAGCAGGAAAGATAAAGAAAGGGAATATTATTCTTTTTGTTGCAGTCGGAAGCGGCTGGACTTATGGTGCATCCATTATTAGATGGATGTAATTTAATAAATAAATATAACAACACAATATGATTATAATAATTGGAGCCTCAAAAGGGATTGGTAATTTTCTGTATGAGAAATACAAATCTTTAGATTTCAAAGTTTTAGGTACTTATAACAATACTTCTTCTTCAGATGAACTTTCTAAAGTGGATGTTACAGACTATCAATCAGTTTCAAATTGGATTGATAGCAATGTAGAATCATTAGAAAATATTACCCTTATCAATTGCGCAGGAATTACATATAATGCCTTTGCTCATAAATCGGATCCTGATGCATGGAAGAAGGTTATTGATGTGAATCTAGTTGGAACTTTCAATTGCATAAGAGCAGTATTACCAATAATGCGTTCTCAAAAATTTGGTAGAATTATCAATTTTTCCTCTGTTGTTGCCACTAAAGGTACACCTGGAATTAGTGCATATGCAGCATCTAAATCTGCACTTTGGGGAATGTCTAAGTCATTAGCTCAGGAAAATGCAGGACTGAATATAACGATTAATAATATTAACCTGGGATATAGTGAATTGGGAATGATAAGTCAGGTACCACAAGAATTTCTTGAAAACTTGGTTAAACAGATTCCTGCTAAAAAGCTATGTGAGCCGATTGATATTTTTAGAACAGTGGATTACTTAATTAATTGTGAATATATCAATGGTTCATCAATTGATCTAAATGGAGCATTAATATGAGTAACAAATTAATTAAAAACCAAATAGAGCTTAGAAAAAATGAACTCTTGCATTATGCACCAACAAGCTTTTTTAGAAAGAACTCTGAAAAATCATTTGAATATTTTGTTAAAAATGATATTCTTTCAAAAACAGACGGAGGAAGTGAGATTTATAGCGTTGATATAGAGGATCACACATATAATTTCTTTTATGAATTCTTAGAATGGGATAGTGAATTTTTTAAAATACCCACCCTTAAACTTACCTATATACTTTTCGGAGAAACTAACTATGCAAACCTTCTAAAAGCAATTTCAGCCTTTAAAGAAAATGTTGTTAAGAGTAATTACATTTTTATTGAAATTCCTTCTGAAGATATTTTTGTTATTCAGGCATTAAATGAAAGCATGTTTAGGCTGGTAGAAACGAGGATGACATATTATCTGGATCTTAATAAATTTACAAACAACAGATACGCTGTAAGAGAAGCTCAGGAATCTGATATTATAAATTTAAAGAAAGTTTCCTCTGAAATGGTTAATCCATTTGATAGATTTCATGCTGATGTTTGCTTGGATCCTGTAATTGCAGACAGTTTTCTGGGTGTATTTGCAGAAGAATCAGTAAAAGGATTTGCAGATTATGTGATGGTTCCAAATGAAGAAGGAGTGCCGGCAGATTCATTTTTAACAGCTAAATATTATCAAAGCTGGTGGGATAATATTGACCTTAAAGTATCTAAAATGGTATTAAGTGCAGTATCATCCAAAACAAACCAAGGATGGTATGTTAAACTTATTTCCGAAATGGCATATCATTTAAGAGAACAAGGAGCCGAATTTGCCCTTATGCATCCTGCTTCAACAAATAAAGCCGTAATTCACTCTTATGAAAAATTAGGATGTAAATTGGGTAAAGTTTCACATATTTTAACATACAAACTGAGATGATAAAGTTTTTAGATTTACAAAAAATAAACATGGTTTATCAACAGGAGATAGAAGATAGAATTTTAAAGACTTTCCGTTCAGGATGGTATCTATTAGGTGAAGAATTGAAAAACTTTGAAGAAAAATTAACTCAATATATAGGATCAAAGCATGCGATTGGGGTAGCCAATGGTTTAGATGCATTGCGTCTTATTCTTCGAGGATATATTGAATTGGGTATCATGCAGAAGGGAGATGAAATTATAGTTCCTTCTAACACTTATATTGCTTCTATTCTTGCCATCTCAGATAATGGGCTGGTTCCTGTCTTAGTGGAGCCGGAGATCAATACTTATAATATCGATATTTCTAAAATCGAAGAAAAAATTACCCCTAAGTCGAAAGGAATCCTTATTGTACACCTTCAGGGAAGAGTTGTGTTTTCTGAAGAGCTTAAGAAAATAGGGGAAAAGCATAATCTTAAAATTATTGAAGATAACGCTCAAGCTATTGGCGCAGAATGGAAGGGCATAAAAGCTGGAAATCTTGGGGATGCTGCAGGTTTTAGTTTTTATCCGGGTAAAAATCTTGGAGCTTTGGGAGATGCCGGAGCTGTAACAACCAATGATGATGATTTGGCAAAGGCAATAAGAGCTTTAGCAAACTATGGTTCTAATCAGAAATATGTTAATATATATCAGGGATTAAATTCGAGACTTGATGAGATTCAGGCTGCTGTACTGGATGTGAAGCTGAAATATATTGATCATGAAAACGAAGTAAGAAGGCATATTGCCAAAAGATTAATTGATGGAATTGAAACCTCTGGTATTATACTTCCGGAATATCCTGTAGATGAGAAGGAACATGTATGGCATGTTTTTGTAATCAGAACAGAGAAAAGAAATGAACTGCAGGCTTATCTTACAGAAAATGGAATACAAACTATTATTCATTATCCAATTCCGCCACATAAACAAAAGGCTTATAAAGAGTTGAATGATCTATCATTTCCGATTAGTGAAAAAATTCACAACGAAGTTTTAAGCTTACCAATTAGTCCAGTAATGAGTGAAGATGAAGTTACCAAGGTAATACATATACTTAATAACTTTTAATGATTTCAAAAGCAAAAAAGGTACTTTCCAGTGATTTAGTAAAAGTCTTTTCTTACACAGGACTTTCTACACTCATTAAATTAATTACAAGTTACATTACAATAAAAGTAGTTGCCAATATTATTGGACCTGCTGGGGTTGCTCTTGTTGGACAACTGCAAAATTTTACGGCTATATTTACTACAATTGGTGCTGGGGGAATTAATAATGGTGTTGTAAAATACGTGTCAGAATATAAGAATGATGAAACAAGATTAAAAAAATATCTTAGTAATGGTTTTAAATTAACTATATATTTTTCTGGGATCACAGGATTATTTTTAATTTTTCTTGCCACATATTTGAGCCGGTGGATTTTATTTGAAGAGAAATATTATTATCTTTTTATATTATTTGGACTGAGTTTGATCCTATTATCTCTCAATAATTTTTTTCTGTCAGTTCTTAATGGTTTTAAAGAATTTAAAAAGTTTGTAACCATCAATATTTTCACAAATATTATTAGTCTTTTATTTACAATCATATTAGTTTGGTTATATAATCTGACAGGTGCATTAATTGCATTAGTAACATATCAAGGATTTATTTTAATAATTACTTTATTTTATCTTAGGAATAAAAAGTGGTTTTCGAAAGAATTATGGACATCCTGGGATAAGAATATTGTAAAAAAATATTTTTCATACACACTAATGGCATTTGTTACTGCACTGACAGTTCCTGTTTCACAATTGCTAATTAGGGGATATATTATTAAAGAATATTCTATTGTAGAAGCTGGTTTTTGGGAAGGTATTAATAAAATATCTGCTATGTATTTGATGTTTATTACAACATCTTTTAGTGTATATTATTTACCTAAACTTTCTGAAATTAATGATAATGAAACTCTTAAAAAGGAGGTGTTTAAGACCTATAAAATAATAACACCCTTAATATTTGTAACATTATTATTGATCTATCTATTAAAAGATTTCGTCATTAATATACTTTTTACAAAAGAATTTTATCCCATGAAAGATCTGTTCTTTTGGCAATTATTGGGTGATTTTTTTAAGGTATCAAGTTGGTTATTAGCTTTTATAATGGTTGCTAAATCTATGACTAAGCTGTTTATTTCTACAGAAATTATATTCTCTGTTTTATTAGTGGGATTGTCTTATTATTTAATTAATATAAATGGATTAATCGGAGCTACACAGTCATATTGTATTAATTATTTCGTTTACTTTTTAACAATGATTTTTATATTTAGATATAAATTTTATAAAACAACATGAAAATAATAATTCCAATTGTTGGATCCTTTGGTAAGTCGGGAGGTTTCCGTGTATTATCTCAACTTGCTAATTATTGGATCAAAGATGGACATAAAGTCGTCTTTTTATCATATATTAATGCTACGGATCCATATTTTCCAACAGAGGCAGAAATACTATATTATGATAATAAAGGAGATGTACTAGAGCAAAAAGATAATAACCATCCTAAAGCTTTTTTGGGTGTGTTTCAACTTAGGAATGCATTGAAAAAAGCACTCAATCGGTTAGAGGCAGATATTGTATTAGCTAATCATTGCTTTACAGCTCAACCTGTAAAAAAATCTTCTATCAACGCAAGAAAATTTTACTATGTACAAGCTTATGAACCTGATTTTTATTATCACAAAACAATCAAAGATTTTATTTTTAAAAGAATAAGTAAAAAATCTTATAAGCTAGGTCTGGAAATTATTGTCAATGCTTCAATGTATAAGAGTTACAATGAAATAAAAACAGATAAGGTAATATTTCCTGGTTTAGACCTTGATATTTTTAAACCGTTACCAATAAATAAGGACTCTAATAAAATAGTTTTAGGAACTATAGGGAGGTTGGAAGAATATAAAGGAACGATATATATAATTGAAGCTTTTAAGATTTTACGTAAGAAATTAGGTGATAAAATAGAACTTCATATTGGTTTCGGAGAGAAGCATTTAGAGGAAATAGAGGGAATAAAAATACTTTTTCCTGATGGTGATAAGGAGCTTGCTCAATATTATAATTCTCTGAATTTTTATATTTGTGCAGGAACTATTCAATTGGAAGCAATACATTATCCTATTATTGAATCTATGGCATGTAAAGTTCCGGTGATTACAACCGGCTATTATCCGTCAAATGATGATAACTCTATTATTGTTCCTATTAAAGATAGCATATCATTGGAAAAAGCAGTAATAGCAGCTATTAATGAACCGGAAGCTGTTGAATTAAGAAATGAAATTGCATCTAATAGTATTAAACAGTTTGATTGGAAAATTATTTCTCAAAAAATGATAAACTACTTTTCTTAGATAATAAAATCTTTAATTAGTGATCAATTTTAGTCATTAAAATAATTGGTTTTATAAAGTTTAATAATTTATTGTGAAATAATGTTTTATATAACGCGATACTGAAATAAATAAGAAATTTTTACTAATTGTATATGTATGAGATATGCTTATTAATGTGTAATAAGATTTACTAACCTTAATAATATTTAGATAAATAAATCACAAATGTAAAATGATAAAGAAGGGAATTTTAAAGAAATATACTTTATAGTTTTAAACTTAAATAAGTAAAGATTATTAAATTAGTAAAATAGATTGAGTATTTATGTTAGCATATAGTTATTTGTTTTTTTTTGTAGCCTTAATTAGTGTTGGCCCTATTCCCAAAAAGGTGAAGTTATTCTTATTATTTGTTATATTGTCTTTTTTTGCGGGGACTAGACTTGATATTGATAATGATTATGGATTATATGAGTATAATATTCAATACATAGAATCAAGTATTAAAGATTTTGCTACTAGGGATTCTCCAATGGAATGGTGTATGTATATTATTCCTAATTTTTTAAAATTATTTATTCAATCTAAAGTCGAAATCATTAATTATACCTTTTTAACCTTTGCTTTTTTAGGTGTTGGTATTAAATTAATTGCAATTAATAGACTTACTCCCTTTTTCTTTTTGAGTATTATACTATATACTGCTAATCTATATTTCATGCAGGAGATGACCACGATAAGGGCTGGAGTTGCTACAGGTATTTTTCTTTGGTCTATAAAAGATATTGAAGAAAACAGAAATAAGATATTTTTTGTAAAGCTTGGATGCGCGTTTTTATTTCATTATTCTTCAATCGTTTTTGTAATGACTTGGCTTTTACATAAATTCAATGTTAAGTATAAATGGTTGATTTTAGGATTGTGTCTTGCGATGTTAGTACCTATCCTAAATCTTAATTTTATTGAAATCCTTCATCTGAATGTTATTTCAGATAAGGCAGATGCTTATATGAAAATACAAGAATATGAAGAAAAGAAGCTTAACTTATTTAACTTTAAGATTATAATTTCATTATTTTATCTGATAATTTTTTATTGGCAAAGAAATAAAATTTCTGTTGTAGGTTTTGATTTACTTTTAAAAATTCACTTTTTATCCTTAATATTATTCTTTTTATTCAGCACTACAGGTCTTACTTTTTCATTAAGAACTTTTGAATTACTTTCAATCATACAAGTTATATTATATCCTTTAATTATTTTATGCTTTATGTCAAAGCTTAGAATTTGGGGATACTTGCTGGTAATGGGGACATCTTTTATATTTTTTTACTATAATATTTTTATTGCAGATTTTTTAAAGGAATACACATCATGGCTATTTTAGAACAAGATATTATTTTTGGGATTGTTTTATATAATGAAGACATACAAACTAGTAAAACTTATATTTCTTTAGTTAAGAGTATTAGAATGATTTCTCCAACTTATATCCCTGCAACAATATTAATTTTTGATAATACACCAAGGGTTGAAAATCAAAAGACTATCGAAGTTGTTTCATTTGATGATTTTATTAAAGTCCATTATTTTACAGAGAATAAAAACAGAGGTTTACCTTATGCATATAATTTCTTTGCACAAAAAGCAAAAGAAATGAATAAAAAATGGATAGTTTTATTGGACCAGGATACAACATTGCCTATCTGTTTTTATGAAAATTATTTAAATATAGATGCTTCAATTCAGGTACATTGCCCATTGGTTTTTACAAATAATAAACTTATGTCTCCATCTTATTATTGTAATTTTAGATCTTATCCAATGTCTGTTCCTGATAAAAATATTATTGAACTAAAGAAAATCAGTTGTATTAATTCAGGATTAATGATTAACTTAGATTTTTTTCTTAAAGTTGGGGGCTACAACCCAGATCTTTTTTTAGATTTCTGTGATCATGATTTTATTCATAAACTAAAGGAATTAAAAATAAATTCATTAGGTATAATTCGCTGTAAACTAGATCAGGACTTTTCAGCAATTAATCATACAAAAGAACAGGCGCTTTTAAGATATAAGCTTTTTGTGAAGGATTTGAAGACGTTTTATAAAGGAAAAAATAATTTTCAAATTTTCAGTTATGTAGATTTACCCAGACTACTGAAACTTACTTATCGATATAAATCTCTGGAATTTTTTAAAATTAGATTTATTTAGGTTTATAAAAATAACTAATATCCAGAGTAAGAAAGTTCTGCTGGCTAATATTGTTTCTGAATTTCATTTTTGAAATTTGATTTTTGGAAGTATAAGTTTGAGTAACCAAGGGTAACCCTCCTTTGTACTGAGTTGATAAAAATTTATTATTACTAAATTCACCAACGCCATTTATATCGTTAATTGTTACTCCGTGTATTGAAAAGTTTTTAAATGTATTACCAAGGAAATTAATATTTCTTGTAATTCCGTAAAATCCTAATCCATTTCCATTTTTATAGCCATCAAATAAACAATCTTTAAAGGTGATTGTATTTGCACCGCCCTCCGTTACTACATTGTTAATTGTATTGAAAATATTAATAAAATGAACATTTTCAATAAGTACACCATAAGCTTTCCGAAGATCCACAGAAGATAATGAATTGGTGATTTTAGAATTTTTTAAAATTATATAGTATTCAGATGAATTAAAGTTTTCAAAACTGGAATTCCCTATTACACCTAATGCAGAATTAACATTATTAAATGTACAATTTTCTACTATGTAATTCTTATTTGAAAATTGGTTTGCTTGAATAGAAGATAGAAGAATAATATTTACTGCAGCAATCCCGCCGATATTATCAAAAGAGCAATTCCTGATAACCCCATTTCTGGAAACTAAAAAGTCGCGATCTGGTTCTATATCTATAGCACCTGGCATATCTTTTCTAGTAATATTTTTGAATTGACATTTTTCAATTAAAAAACCATCACAATAATAAATAGAGACTCCTTGTCGATTGTCTTTATTTACTCCATCAAAATTACAATTCGATATTGTTACATTTTTATTATATGCATAAGAGTAAATATTTAAGTCAGTACCAGCATTTATAGCAATGCCATCTCCATAAAAGCCAATAAAAGAGCAATTTTCTATTTTGAAATTACTAACACCATGAGCAGAAACCTGATGTAATAATTCATCAAAACCATTTTTCTTCACTTCGGACTTAAAGGTAAAGCCACTTATTCTAATGTTTTTTATACTTTTACTATCATCTTTTTGATTTGATACTTGTGCGTCAAAAACAAAGCAGCCATCAGCAGCATAACGTTCAGAAAATGTTTTAAATAAACCATTATGAACAGTTTTACGTAATTGTGGTACGATCTGGTGTATAGTTACATTGTCTCCTTTTATAGTAATATTGCTATATTTTTTACCAAAGAAGGTTAAATGTTTAATATAATAATTTCCAGTTGGCACAATTAATGTCCCTCCATTTTTGCTGGCTAAATAATCAACTGCTTTTTGAAAGGCATTTGTATCTTCTTGTGCATCAAAGCCATTAGCCCCGTATTGTGTTATGTTAATTTGTATTAGATTTTGAGCACTATAATTTTGATAAAAAACACTGGTAATAAGTATAATTAATATTTTAGAAATATCCATAATATAGTTTTAACTTTGCAAAAATACAAGTATTTTTGCATTATAAATAGAATTGATTACATGACTGATGAAAAAAAAATATCCGTATGCCTTGCTTCTTACAATGGAGAAAAATATATTAAAGAACAATTAGAGTCCATTTTACTTCAGCTGTCAGAAAATGATGAAGTAATTATTTCAGACGATCATTCTACAGATAGAACAATTGAGATCATTAAATCTCTAAAAGATACACGGATAAAAATTTATGAAAATAGTAATGGAAAAGGGCCAATAAAAAATTTTGAAAATGCTATTTGTAATGCTTCAGGTGATATTATTTTTCTTTCTGATCAGGATGATATTTGGAAAGAAAACAAGGTCCGGAAGATTATGTCAATGTTTAGTTCTGATGAGACAATAACTTTAGTTTCCAGCAATGCAGAATACATAGACCAAGATGGACATCCAACAGGTACTAATTTTTTTAAAGGACATGTGCCTGAGAGATCTTTGTTACACCACTATGTAAAGCCTGAATTTTTAGGTTGTACTATAGCTTTTAAAAATAGAATTATAGATAAGTTACTCCCATTTCCCAACAAAATACCAATGCATGACTGGTGGATAGGAATGATGCATATATATTATGGAAAAGTAAAATATGTACCTGAAGCCTTAATTTCTTATAGAAGACATGATAACAATGTTACTTCTAGAAAAAAAAGTAAACTCTCAAAAATTATTAGATGGAGAGTAGATTTTTTGTTTAATTTTGTAAAAACCATTTTAAAATAAATGTTATGAAAAGAAATGAATATGCAGATTTAATTTTAAAAAAACTGCAGGAAAAGAAGGAAGATTACAAAAAAGAATTTAATTTACCCGACAGAATAAATTCTTGTATAATAGATAATTTGTTACCTGAGAATGTTGCCAAAGAAATTTACGAAGCATTTCCAACACCTGAGGAAATGACTGCATATAAGTCTTTACGAGAAAATAAAAGAATTGCAGCACAGATGGATTTGTATAATCCATTATTAGAAGAAATTGTTTTTGCATTCCAAGATCAAAGAGTAATTGACATTGTTGAAGAAATTACAGGATTGAAAGAAATGACACCTGATTCTAATTTATATGCAGGAGGAATTAGCTTAATGGCTAAAGGTAACTTCTTAAATCCTCATTTGGATAATTCACATGACAATGATCGTGAAAATTATAGAGTTCTAAATTTATTATATTATGTAACACCGGACTGGGATATTGAAAATGGTGGGAACTTAGAATTGTGGGACAATGGAATGGATAGTAAACAAAGAGTACTTCATTCTAAATTTAATCGTTTAGCTTTGATGATTACAAATAAAACTTCTATACACTCTGTTAGCAAGGTGATTGTAGATCGCAAAAGATGCTGTGTTTCTAATTATTATTTTTCCAAAAAACCTGCTGAAAAAGAAGAATATTTTCATGTCACATCATTCTATGGCAGACCAGATGAGCCTGTAAAAAATGTTATTTTAAGAGCAGATGCTTTATTAAGGCAGACAGTTCGTAGTGTGACAGGAAAAAGAATTGTGAAAACAGATCATATTTATAAAAAGAAAGGAGAAGACGAATAGTATGCTATATATTTCCGTAGTTACTTTTAACACAAATATTAATGATCTTTCTAAACTTTTTGATTCATTTATAAAAATTAAAACTGATTTTAGAGTAATAATCATAGATAATTCAAAATCAGATTCTTTAAAAATTTTCTTTAAAGAATTTGATTTTGTTGATTATATTCATAATCCTTTAAATCCAGGATTTGGAGCCTCTCACAATATTGCTATTACAAAATCTATAAATGATAATATTAAATATCATTTTATAGTTAACCCTGATGTCTATTTTGAAGAAGACGCTGTTACAAAAATGGTTGATTTTGTTAAAAATCATTCAGATATTGGAATGATGATGCCTCAAATTCTTAACCTTGATGGAACTGTTCAAAATTTACCTAAATTACTACCCTCACCATTCAGTGTTCTTTTGCGTAAACTGAGAAAACCTAATTTTATTTATGAACCTTTTATAAATAAATATGAATTACGACAAGTAGATAAAAACACGATTTACGAAGCTCCAATTTTATCAGGATGTTTCACTCTTTTGAATATTGAAGCAATAGAGGACGTAGGTATGTATGATGATGTTTTTTTTATGTATTTTGAAGATTGGGATCTTTCCAGAAGAGTTCATACAAAATTTAAAACAATTTATTATCCATTAACTGCAGTTTATCATGGCTATGAATCTGGAGCAAACAAAAATAAGCACCTCTTTAAAATTTTCGTTAAATCTTGTATTTATTATTTTAATAAATGGGGGTGGTTTTTCGATAAAGAAAGAAGAAAGATTAATGATAAAACTTTAAAACAATTTAAGTGATAGTCATAATTACAGGAATTTCAGGTTTTGTCGGAGAAAACCTTTCAAAATTTTTAAAAGATAATGATTATAACCTTCAAAATCTTTCATTACGAAAAGAATGGAGACTAAAAAGAGATGCTAATGCAATAATTCATCTTGCAGGAAAAGCCCACGACACAGCAAATACCTCGGCTGACGAAGAGTACTTTAAAATAAATACAGAACTTACCAAGAAACTTTTTGATGAATTCTTGGATTCGGATATCAGAGATTTTATTTATTTCAGCAGTGTAAAAGCAACAGCAGATACCGTTGATGGAATTTTGGATGAAGGACATGTATCCGACCCTAAGACACCTTATGGAAAATCTAAGCTTTTGGCTGAAGAATATTTATTATCAAAAAACCTTCCCGAAGGAAAGAGGTTTTTTATTATCCGTCCATGCATGATCCATGGTCCTGGAAATAAAGGAAATCTGAATCTCTTGTATAAAGTTGTAGAAAAGGGTGTTCCGTGGCCGTTAGCTGCTTTTGACAATAAACGTTCATTTTTGAGTATTGACAATTTAAACTTTTTAATACACGAAATTCTTAAAAATAAAGATATTCCCTCCGGAATTTATAATTTTGCTGACGATGAAAGTATTTCTACAAATGATTTGATAGAAATTATAGGAAAGGCTTCAGGTAGAAAAAGCAAGCTGTGGAAGCTGCCTTCCGGAATGATTTCTTCAGCAGCAAAATTAGGTGATGCTTTAAAATTACCTTTAAATTCTGAAAGATTGAAAAAGCTAACGGAAAGTTATCAGGTTTCAAATGAAAAAATTAAAAATGCTTTACATATAAAAAAACTTCCTGTATCCGCAGAAGAAGGCCTTTTTAAAACAATAAAAAGCTTTAAAAACACATGATGGAATATATAATTATAATAATTGCCTTATTTATTGTAATGCTGTTGTATTTTAAAATAGCCGATAAATATAATATTATTGACAAACCCAACCACAGAAGCGCCCATACACAGATTACCTTAAGAGGCGGAGGAATTATCTTTCCTGTTGCATTTATTATTTTTGGGTTGTTTAATCCCAGCTTGGTAATAGAGGAGTATTGGTCTTTTGGACTGGGTCTGCTTGCCATATGTACAATAAGTTTTATTGATGATGTTAGAACATTATCTAATAAAATAAGGCTGTCTGTTCATCTTATTTCAGTTATTTTGCTGTTATATTTTACCGGAGCCTTTGCCTTAATGCCTTTCTGGGTCTGGCCTATATTATTTGTTGTGATCATAGGGACACTCAATGCCTATAACTTTATGGATGGTATTAATGGGATGACAGGGATTTACAGTCTGGTTACCCTGGGATCTCTGGCATATATCAACAGGGAGATTATTCAGTTTACAGATCATGATTTTATTTATTATCCCATATTGGCATGTCTTGTCTTTTTGTTTTTTAATTTCAGAAAAAAAGCAAAATGTTTTGCCGGTGATGTGGGAAGTATGGGAATCGGCTTTTGGGTAATTGGGCTTATTACATTGCTGATCATGAGAACAGGTGAATATAAATACATCTTACTTTTGGCCATCTACGGAATGGAAGTAGTACTTACCATTATTGAAAGAATAGTATTAAAAGAAAATATTTTCGAGGCCCATAGAAGGCATTTATATCAGCTTTTCGCCAATGAGGAAAAAGTATCTCACTTAGTTATCAGCAGTGTTTACGCTCTAGTACAATTATTCATAAATATATTTTTAATACATTCGCACTTGCCAATTTGGGCTATTGTATTAATTGTTTTTATTCCTGCAGGTGGTATATATCTGGGATTAAAATTGAGCTTAAAAAAGAAATACAGTTTATAAGAAAATTAAAACCTAAATATGAAAATAAAAGAAACTCCCTTAAAAGATTGCTACGTAATAGAACCTACTATTTTCGAAGATGAGAGAGGTTACTTTTTTGAAAAGTATAACGAGAAAAGATTTGAAGAGTTGACGGGAATGAATGGTCATTTTGTACAGGACAATATTTCGAAGTCTTCTTATGGTGTGTTGAGAGGATTGCATCTTCAAAAAGGAGAACATGCACAGGCAAAGTTGGTATCTTGCCTTGAAGGAAGAGTTTTTGATGTCGCTGTAGACCTTCGTAGAGAGTCTCCTACTTTTGGCCAGTGGTATGGTGTTGAGCTTACTCCTGAAAATAAATTGCAACTTTATGTACCAAGAGGATTTGGACATGGTTTCTCTGTATTAAGTGAAACTGCTGTTTTTTCATATAAATGCGATAACTTTTATAATAAAGAATCAGAAGGAAGCGTTATCTGGAATGATTCTGAATTGAATATAGACTGGAAGTTACCGTTGGATGTAGTTCAACTTTCAGATAAAGATAGAATCCTGCCTACATTTGCTGAGGGAAACTTTTAAATAAGATATTGAAAACCACTTTTCTAAAGTGGTTTTTATTTTTTAATTTTTTACTCTTCAATATTTTGTATCTTTGCACACTCAAAATCAAAAAGATGCGCACAAAATCTGTAGGGAAGAAGAAAATCAATGTAGTTACTCTTGGATGCTCCAAGAATGTATATGATTCTGAAGTTTTAATGAGCCAGTTGAAAGCGAATGGCAAAGAGGTGGTTCATGAAGACCGCGGTGATATTGTAGTCATTAACACCTGTGGATTCATAGATAATGCCAAAGAAGAATCTATCAATACGATCCTTGATTATGTAGAAGCTAAAAACAGAGGAGAAGTGGAAAAAGTATTCGTTACAGGGTGCCTTTCTGAAAGGTACAAGCCGGATTTGATAAGAGAAATTCCAGATGTAGACCAATATTTTGGAACAAGAGACCTTCCTATTCTCTTAAAGCATCTTGGAGCAGATTATAAACACGAATTGGTTGGAGAAAGGTTGACAACCACTCCTAAACATTATGCTTACCTTAAAATTTCAGAAGGCTGTGACAGACCTTGTTCATTCTGTGCCATTCCCTTGATGAGAGGCGGGCATATTTCTACCCCTATCGAAAAATTAGTTACTGAAGCTCAGAAACTGGCCAAAAAAGGAACAAAAGAATTGATTCTTATTGCTCAGGATCTTACCTATTATGGATTAGATCTGTACAAAAGACGTGCACTTGGAGATCTTTTAAAAGAATTGGTAAAAGTAGAGGGAATAGAATGGATTCGTCTTCACTATGCTTTCCCAAGTGGATTTCCTGAAGATGTTCTGGATATCATCCGTGAAGAACCGAAAGTATGTAATTATATCGATATTCCCCTTCAGCATATCAATTCAGATCTTTTGAAATCTATGAAGAGAGGAACTACCCATGAAAAAACAGATGCGCTTTTAGCAAAATTCAGAGAGAAAGTTCCGGATATGGCTATTAGAACGACTTTAATTGTAGGATATCCAGGCGAAACCCAAGAGAGGTTCCAGGAACTTAAAGACTGGGTAAGAGAACAAAAATTTGATAGATTAGGATGCTTTACCTATTCACATGAAGAAAATACAACGGCCCATGTATTGGAAGATGATATTCCACAGGAAATAAAAGAGGCAAGGGTAGAAGAAATCATGGAATTGCAGTCACAAATTTCATGGGAAAAAAATCAGGAAAAAATAGGTAAAACCTTTACATGTGTCTTTGACCGTAAAGAAGGAAGTTACTTTATCGGAAGAACAGAATATGACTCTCCAGATGTAGATAACACAGTTTTGGTTTCAGCTGAAGAAACCTATATTTCTATAGGAGAATTTGCAGAAGTGAAGATTACCTCAGCTGAAGAATTTGACCTATACGGAGAATTGGTGTAATCATTTTTATTTAGTCTTGATTATCAGCAGTATTGAATTTGACTTTCAGACCTGAAATAAAAATATATTAATGAAAATTAACATAAATATTCTGTTTCTGTTAATTTTTATATTGTTGGTTTTCAATGGTTTGCACTTTTGCGATATTAAGATTTTTTAATTTTATTTTATAAAGTATACAAATTAAAAAATTATGTCTTAAATTTGCGCCATAAGCAATATTTTTAAATATATACTCTTAATAAGTATTTGTTTGAAATATTGTTTAAATTGACTATAATGTACTATCTTTGTCTATATTAACTAGGAAGAATCACAAGTTGGGATTCGTATTCCTTTTAAAAATACTGATGAAAATAATGTAATTAAAATCTTTAAAAACTTATGAAAAAATTTTTATTCACAGCAACTATGCTTGTTTGCCTTTCGGCACTTTCCAAGGCTCAGCAAGGGCGCGTGGGGATTAACACAACCACACCCGCCGCAACATTAGATGTAGTAGCCAATACTACTGACATTGCAAGACCTGATGCTTTATTGGTCCCTCGTTTAACTGAAGATCAGCTGGCAGCTAAAAATAATGCTTATACTGCTGATCAGAACGGTGCGCTTACTTATATTACTGCTGTAGATGGTACAACTACCACTAAAACAGCAAATGTGACTGCCGTTGGATTCTATTATTATGATTCTGTATCTTCTACATGGAAACCTGTAGGAGGAGGCACTTCTACTCCAAACTTCCAAATTCAGAAAGGTAGAATTCATAATGCAAATACTGCTATTGTATGGGCAGCTGATGATTATTCAGTAGTTGCAACTGCATTAGGAGGTACTAGTGTATTAAAGTTACCGGATGCGACAACGCTTCCTTTAAATTCAGTAAGATGTGTATCTGCTAACGGACCTGGAAATATAGGTTGGGATACTACTGCTGTAGCCGGACCTACTAGACCTATCGGTGGTTTCCCATCTACAATTACTTCTGCCGGATCTTTCTGTTTCATTACAGTTGACCAGGCTGGTGTAAAGGTATGGGGTATACTTTCAGGTAGATAATAGAATTTAATTGTAACTTTTAACTTTAAGCAAATGAAAAAAATAATATTAGCACTTTTTGTGACAGCAGGTACATATGCAAGTGCACAGGTTTTATCCAACGGGTCTATCATTAACCAATTCCCAAATGAGAACATCTTCTTAGATGGTTCTACAAATAATAACTCAACTGTTAATGATGGAAAAGGATTATTATTCCCGTCAACAGATTTAACACAGTTTACTTTTAAAACAGCTAGTTTAGATGGTATCAACTTCCCTTCAGCTTATGATGGTATGGTAGTTTACAATACGGCTACCGGTAATACTGTTACTGGTAACGGAGTAGTAACTGCTGTAACTCCTGGTTTTTACTATTTCTCTAACCCAGGTCAGTCTACAGATGTTGCTCCGGGTAAATGGTTGCCATTAGGAGGATCTAATGCTAATGCAGGTAAAGTGAATATCCTTACAACAGAAACTATAACTAATACTTCAGTAAATAACAAGCAGGTATATGCTGTTAAAGGTGCATTTACTACATTAGGTACTTCTACAGCAGTAAATATTCCTGCTCCTGCAGGGATGACCGCTATGTATGGAATCACGATCTATAAAGCTGGAACAAATACGGTATATGACAGAAGTTTATATTCTTATACGGTAGCTACTTCTGCTGGAAATGCTATTACAGGATCTCCTAGTATGTCTGTAGTTTATCCGGCTGATACATATGAGTATGTATTAGAGTATTTGAAAAACTAAAAATTAATTTAATTACATATAAAACCAATGAGTCTTCTCATTGGTTTTTTTAATTATAGCAGTGGTAAATGAATTGCGCAGACAGGTTATAAACATCTTAAAAGACTATCTTTAGGATTAAAGCCTGAGACTAGGAAAATTCAGCTGATTAAATACGCATATTTTAAATTGACCAGAGTTTGAGAAGAAAAATATAAAATAACAGGGTATTCTTCCTAACTTTTGATAGTAATATTATTTTTGAATATAAAGAGTTTAAGAAGGAACCTGTTTATACTTTTTATTTTAACCGCAAATCGAAGATTCAATAGTCAAGAGTCACAAGTTTCTTTAATAAAACTGTGAAAATAAGCTCATGTAAGTTTTAAAAAATCATTTTTTTTTTGATTAAGTGTACTTTTATTTTTAAACACTTTAAACTTAAAATAAAACTAAAGTGTTTATAAGTTTTCATTCAGCTTTTGCGACTAAATTTTTAATTAGTTTAAACGGGTTTAAGTATTGATATATAAGAATGAATAATGGGTTTAAAATTTTTTGAGGTTTATTTTTGTTGTTAAAATGACTTTGAAAGGAGGAGCCTTATAAGAGGAAACAGCCTTTATTACAAATTTTTTCTTTTCTCTTTAATCTTAAAACTTTTGTTTCCTTACAACAAATTTTAAAAGTAAACTGAATATTGGCTATTTTTCAATGTGTTGATTTTCAATATTTTAACTTTATCCTTTTTTGTGATTACGCATGGATTAGTTAATTATATTAACTTTTAGACTATTTTTTTAACACTTTTTAACAGTGTGTCCTAAAATGCCTATCCATAGGAGCTTACAAGGTTGTTTAACATAGGTTTTTGTTTTCATTAACATATTTTAACATTTCGACTGTGGACTTTAAAAGATTCCTGATACATTTGCCCAGTCAAAACCAATAAAAGTTCAACATGATGAAAAGATTCATTCTCGTAATCATAATGATGATTTCAACCTTAGGTGTTTATTCGTTTACGAGTAATGCCTTAGATGCGAAAAAAACAAGTTATGCATCGTACTACCACGATAAATTTAACGGTAGAAAAACCGCTAGCGGTGAAATCTTTGATAACTCAAAGTTTACTGCAGCAAACAGAACGCTTCCATTTGGAACAAACGTTAAGGTAACGAACCTTAAAAATGGTAAAGAGGTAATAGTGAGAATTAATGACAGAGGGCCTTACCATTCATCAAGATCTTTAGATATGTCTAAAGCTGCGTTCGATGAGATCGGAAATATCAGTCATGGTACCATTCCGGTTGAATATGAAATTGTCGATTAAATTTATGATTTAAATTAAAAAAGCCAGCTGTTTAAGCTGGCTTTTTGTATGATCATATTCGAACTTATCAGATATCTAATTCCAATAAAGCTGGACAATGATCAGAATGTACCGCCTCTTTTAAAATTACAGCTCTATTAAGCTTGTCTTTTAAACTATATGAAGTAAAGTTATAATCTAATCTCCAGCCTTTATTATTTGCCCGGGAATTCTGTCGGTAGCTCCACCAGGTATAATTGTCAGGATCACCGTTGAAAAACCTGAAACTGTCAATCAGTTCACATTCATTGATGAAATTGGTCATCCATTCTCTTTCCATAGGAAGAAACCCTGAAACATTTTTTAAGCGGATCGGATCATGTATATCGATAGCTTCATGGCAAATATTGAAATCACCCGATATAATAAGATTGGGAATTTCTTTTTTAAGATTTTTGATGTATTCTAAAAAGTCGTGACAGAACTGCATCTTAAAATCTAATCTTTCAATATTGGAAGCCGAAGGAACATATACTGAAATAGCTGAAAACCCGTCAAAATCTGCGCGGATGATTCTGCCTTCGTTATCATAGCTTTCAATACCACAACCATACTCTACATGGTTAGGCTTTATTTTTGAAGCTATACCAACCCCACTATAGCCTTTTCTTACTGCTGAATGCCAGTAACTGTGATATCCTGATTTTTCAAGGCTTTCGATATCTATCTGATCATTTCCGGCTTTACTTTCCTGGATACAGATAATATCGGGATCAGCGACCTTCAGCCAGCCTAAAAAATCTTTCGTGAATGCGGCCCTGATTCCATTGACGTTGTATGTAATTAATCTCATTAGTCTTTTATAAAGAATTTAAAGTTTTCATTGTATTTTGAAGGAATAAACTCGATGATCTCATAATCTGCTATCTGATGAATATAAAAAGGATCTTCGCTGATGGTCTTTTCCGCTTCATGTTTAGAGGAGATATCGGCAATAATGATACCTCCGGTTCTTGGCTCCTTTCTTCCTGAAGTGATAAATACTCCGGAGTCATAATACTTTTGAAGAAAGAGATTATGTTCAGGAATATAACGTTCTACATTTTCAAGAGGCATTTTGTAGGTAAGCGAAATAATAAACATGCTGTATTTTTTACGAAGATATAAACTCTTTCAGACTATAAAAAAAGAAGCGGAAAAAATCAATTGATTTTTTCCGCTTTATATTCAAAAATGAAAATACTACTTAGGTTCTAGAACACTGATTGGAATAATACACTCTTCAAGTGAAATTCCTCCATGCTGGTAAGTCTCTTTATAGTAATTTACAAAATGATTGTAATTTTTAGGATAAGCAAGGAATATATTGTTTTTAGCAAAAATATACTTTGAACTCAGGTTTCCTTTCGGTAAGAAAAGCTTTTCAGGATTAGTAATTGCCCATACATCACTGCTGTCATACGTTAAGCTCTTTCCTGTTTTATAACGGATATTGGTGGAGGTTTCCCTGTCGCCAACAACCTTGCTTGGTTTTTTTACATATACCGTTCCGTGATCGGTGGTAATAACCAGTTTATATCCGCTTTCTGCTGCTGCCTTAATGATCTTCAGTAGTGAAGAGTTTTCAAACCAGTTGAAAGTAAGAGAACGGAAAGTCTTATCATCACGGATAAGCTGGTCTACAATATGGTTGTCTGTTTTAGCATGAGAAAGAATATCAATAAAGTTATAAACAATAACTAAAAGGTCATTGTTTTTATGCTGATTGAAGTCATCATAGATTTTTCTTTCAAAATCAGCATTCAATACTTTAAGATATTTCATAGACTTAGAACCAAGCCCGATTCTTTTCATCTGATCTTCAAGGAAATCACGCTCAAACTCATTCTTATTACCTTCCTCATTGTCATTGAACCACTTGTCCGGGAAACGTTTTTCAATTTCTGACGGCATAAGACCTGCAAAAAAAGAATTTCTTGCATACTGTGTTGCGGTAGGTAGAATACTGTAATAATAATCTTCAGAAATTTTATTGTAGTATTTTGTGAATAACGGTTCTACCACTTTCCATTGGTCATAACGAAGGTTGTCAACCATCAAAAGAAGTACTTTTTCTTTTTCTACTTCCGGTTTTACTTTTTCTTTGAAAAGGGTATGGCTCATCAGAGGTTTATCTGAGTCAACAAGCCAGTCTTCATAATTTTTTTCAATAAATTTTGCAAACTGAATATTAGCCTCTTCTTTCTGCGACTGCAGAAGATCAGCAAATTCATTATCTGCTACTTTATCAAATTTAATCTCCCAGCTAAGAATCTTCTTATAATATTCTGCCCATTCCTGATACGTTCTCAGATAGGAAAGTTCCATAGAAAGGTTTCTGAACTCCTGCTGATACTGCAGAATTGTTTTCTGCTCCACAAGATTGTCCTCCTGAAGATTTTTCTTTAATGAAAGCAAAATCTGGTTAGGATTCACAGGTTTTAAGATGTAATCGGCAATCTGAGATCCGATAGCTTCTTCCATGATGTGTTCTTCTTCACTTTTAGTTACCATAACTATTTTCAGGGAATTGTCTTTTTCCTTGATCATAGGAATAGCTTCCAGTCCGGAAATACCGGGCATATTTTCATCAATTAATGTTAATGCAAATTTCTCTGAATCCATAAGCTCCAATGCCTCGTTCACATTATTAACGGGGGTTACCTGGTAGCCCTTTTTTTCTAAAAATACGATATGAGGTTTAAGTAAATCTATTTCATCATCTATCCATAATATCTTTTCTGACATAATTTATTTTTTACATGATTATTCTATCAAAATGTTGACCAATTCCGTTTAAAATCTCACAAAATGAGCAGATTAAAAGTTAAATATTAGTTAAATGAAAACGATGGTCAAAATTGTCTGTTTTCATTTCATTTATTCTTTGGTTTCTATATAGCGCAATGCCCTCTGTAATACCTCATCAATTCCCTTTTTTATGCCCTCTGCGGTGGGTTTTACTATAATATCGGGAATGATACCGATTCTTTGTGTTTCTCTGCCATCAGGATAATATGCGCCAAGCCCGGTAAAACAGGTGTCGAGGTCAGCAATCTTAAATCTGATAATATCTCCGTTAGCTCCGGAAGTATTGCTCCCTATTACTTTAGCGTTTGGATGCTGCTTAAACATCATGGTAGTTGTTTCTGCCTGGCTTTGAGTATCTTCGTTCACCAAAACAACTACATTGCCTTTATAATAATTCTTATTTTTTCTTCCGATACTGTTTTTTCTACTGTAAAACTTGCCCGGATAATTGGTTTCGGGAAAATTAAATTGATAATAAACAGCCGGTTTTGGAAGTAAAAGGTGGCTTAAGGGTATAATGGTCTGCCTGGGATAATTTCTAAGATCAAAAATAATAGATCCGGCAGATTCCAGGTTTTTGTACATCTCATCCAGATCTTCCCTTTCAATAATTCCCATATTAACGTAACCAATACTTTTTTTATTATCTATGAATGCCCATTTTTGGGGAACTGCAGCTGTTTCATAGACGAGATCTTTTACAAAATATGTTTTTGCTGTAATCGGTAAATTTTGCCCGTTTCTTTCAATCTTTACAGAAATTGAATCTTTATTGCTGAAAAGGAAGAGGTTTTTTACTTTTTTTATTTTTCCCCAGGAATTGGAAGCGGGAATAAATTTTCCAAGATCATTGACCATTTGAGGAATGGTTTTACCATTAATATCATAAATCACATCTCCCACATGTAAAGGTGTTTCTTCATGGAATCGGGTAGTATTTACTTTGGTAATCACCAGCTTGCCCTCTGCATATGAATACTCTACAGGTATTTTTCTATTCCCGAACTGATGAAGACTAATTAAAGTTGAAAACAAAAATGCATGTGAGTCATCTGTTTTTGTTACCAGTTCGGCTAAGGCCAGGTGATAATTTTCATCATTATTTACATGAAGGAATGTTGGAATCATTTCAGATAAAACATCACTCCAGCTTTGATCTGTTTCATATTTATAAGGAAAAAAATATTCCACATAATTCCAGTATCTGAAAAGTTCCAATAATCCAATTTCTTTGGAAGTAAATTTTGAACCATAAGAATTTTCATTTCTGAAATATACTTTTCTTCCTCCTTTTCCAAAATAATGGTTGTTACCTGTATTCCGATTATTTTCTATATTATGAAGTTTTTGGGCTGTTTTTTCATTGAATATATTAGAATTGTCTATCCATTTCAGGTCAAAATTATTCAGAAAATAAATCTTGTCACTTTCTTTTAAACATGATTTACATTCATCTATTTTTCCAAGACTTTCAATCCAGTTAGAATATAAAAGGTTGAGTTCTTCTTTATCATGAATCTTTTCAAGTTCATTGATCTTAAGAAGAAGTTGCTGATCCCAATCCAATTTTCCTTTTGCCACATTGGGATGGTAGTATTTTAAAAATCCCCAGACTCGGCATAGTGATTCCAGTTTTTGGTTTTCTGATAAAACCCGGGCGGAAAAGTGTAAACTTAAAAAAATAAAAAAGAAAAGTGAGAGTTTCCTCATTAAAGGTTATTGTGTTTTCATTCAAAGATAGATCTTTAATATTACAGTTACAAAAGATTTTTTTAAAATAAACAGGTCTTTGAAAATCTGAGGAACTTAAAAATTTTCCGGTGTGAAATTAATAGTAAAAGTAGGCGGCATTAATGGGTAGATGAGATCTTAATAGTAAATTAATGAGTCCTAAAATTTAAAATTCCTAACTTTGTTTACTAATATTGAAGTTTCAATGCAGAATAAGCTTAAAATCATCAACGATCCCGTTCACGGATTTATCAAAATACCACACGAAATTTTATTTGATATCATTGAACATCCTTATTTTCAAAGATTGAGGAGAATTGGGCAAACAGGTCTTTTGAATCTTATTTTTCCGGGAGCAACCCATACAAGGTTTCATCATGCTTTGGGGGCAATGCACCTGATGTTTACGGCATTGGAAACATTAAAACAGAAAGGTATTAAAATTTCTGAAGAAGAAGAAAAGGGGGCAATGCTGGCGATTTTGATGCATGATATTGGTCATGGTCCCTTTTCTCATGCATTGGAAAGTATGCTGATGGACGACTGGCATCATGAAAATCTTTCATTGCTGCTGATGAACGAGCTTAATGACGAATTTGATGGACAGCTTTCAATGGCTATTGAAATGTTTCAGGGGAAGTACCACAGAAAATTTTTTAATCAGCTGATTTCTTCTCAGCTGGATGTTGACCGGCTGGATTATCTGAAAAGAGATAGCTTTTTTACAGGAGTATCAGAGGGAAATATTAATACCCAGAGGATTATTTCTATGATGAATGTTTGTGAAGAAGGAGAATTAGTCATAGATGCCAAAGGAATTTATTCCATTGAAAACTTTCTGACTGCCCGGATGTTTATGTACTGGCAGGTATACTATCATAAAACCTCTGCCTTAGCCGAATTTCTTTTGGTAAAAATTCTGGAACGTGCAAAATATCTGATTTCTCAAGGGAAGGAACTTCCTGCAACGGAAAATCTGAAATACTTTTTATACCGCGAAAAAAGCTCAGCTTCAGATGAAGATATAGAAAGATTTACACAGCTTGATGATAATGACGTCATCCAGGCGATGAAAGAGTGGCAGAATTCTGATGATTTTATATTGTCATATTGGTGTAAATGTGTGATTCAGAGAAACCTTCCGAAGACAATCATTTCAACACAGGCTTTTGATGAAAAAATCATTGAAGAAAAAATAAAAAATACCAATGAATTTTTCGGAATTGATAACGGTAAAGAATTGGTGCATGAAATCAAAAGAAAACTTCTTCCCTATCATACAGAAAAACAGCCAATTTATTTGTTGCATAAAAATGGTAAAAAAACAAGGCTTCATGAAGCTGAAGACCAGCTTTTATCAGGGTTAATGGTGAATAAGACAACAAGACATATACTGATGTTTCCCCGGGATATTTCCAGTTTAGATTCTTAAAGAATATTAAAATTTGAGATCTGAAACCAAAAAATGTTTGCAAATTATAGAATTTCTTATCTTTGCAGAATATGGAATTTACAGCTTCGCAAATTGCAAGTTTTATTGACGGAAAAATAATAGGTGACGAAACGGCACTTATTACAGGGGTTTCTCCAATTGAAAATGGAGAATCAGGACATCTTTCTTTTATAGCACAAGATCGGTTTTCTCATTTTTTGGATACCTCCAAATGCTCCGTTATCATTGTTTCTGAGAAACTTATAGTCAAAGATAATTACAATCCAACCTTAATTGTTGTAAAAGATGCCTATCTTTCTTTTCAGGTTCTGATGAATTTATATCAGGAAATGAGAGGAAGAAAAGAAGGTGTTGAGAATGGTTCATCCATTCATGATACAGCTGTAATAGGAGACAAAGCTTATATCGGTGCATTTACTTATGTTTCTGAGAAAGCTAAAATCGGGGAGGGCTCACAGATTTATCCACATGTATATATTGGAAAAGGTGTAAAAATTGGTAAAAACTGTAAGATTGACAGTGGTGCCAGAATTTATGACTATTGCATTATTGGTGATAATTGTGTGATCCATTCTAATACGGTAATAGGAGGTGATGGATTTGGTTTTCAGCCTACCGCTGAAGGATTCAAAAAGATTCCGCAGCTTGGAAATGTTATTATTGAAGATGATGTTGAAATCGGTTCAAACTGTAGTATTGACAGGGCAACAATAGGTTCTACCATTATCGGTAAGGGAACAAAAATTGATAATCTGATTCAGATTGCTCACAATGTGAAAATAGGACAGAATAATGTAATAGCCGCACAAGCCGGTATTGCGGGTTCTACTACAATTGGGGACTGGAATCAAATCGGAGGTCAGGTAGGAATTGTAGGGCACATCAAAATCGGAAACCAAGTGAAAATTCAGGCTCAGAGTGGTGTGAATTCCAGTGTTAACGACAAAGAAACACTGTATGGTTCACCAGCAATCAGCTACAATGACTATCTGAGAAATTATGTTCATTTCAGAAATTTCACTGAAATAGTAAGCAGAATAAATAATCTTGAGAATAACTCAAAAGATCATACTAATGAGTGATATGCAAAAAACACTTCAGCAAGAGGTTACTCTTTCTGGAATTGGTCTTCACACTGGTAAAGAAGTAAAACTTACCATTAAACCTGCCAAAGAGAACACAGGTTTTGTATTTGTAAGAACAGACTTAGAGGGCCATCCTCAGGTAGAAGCAGATGTCAATTATGTTATAGCAACAGAAAGGGGAACAACATTAGAAAAACTGGGAGTAAAAATTACGACCTGCGAACATCTTTTAGCAGCATTAGTAGGTTGTGATATTGATAATGCAATGTTAGAAATGGATGCCTCTGAACCCCCAATTTTGGACGGATCTTCAAAATATTTTGTCGAAGCAATTGAAAGTGTTGGAGTCGTAGAGCAAAACATTGCCAGAGAATATCTGGTAGTAAAAGAAGTTCTTACTTATAGTGACCCGGCTACCGGCTCGGAAATCACAATTATACCTTCAGATACATACGAAGTAACAACAATGGTAGATTTTGGAACTAAAGTTTTAGGGACTCAAAATGCTACGCTAAAAAATATTTCTGAGTTTAAAGACGAAATATCATCAGCAAGAACATTCAGCTTCTTACATGAACTGGAAATGCTGTTAGACCATGGGTTGATCAAAGGAGGAGATATATCTAATGCTATTGTATATGTAGATAAAGATCTTACACCGGAAACTACAGAAAAATTAAAGAAAGCCTTTGGGAAAGATAATGTTTCTATCAGACCAAACGGTATTCTTGATAATTTGAATTTAAACTATCCAAATGAAGCTGCAAGACACAAATTACTGGATGTAATTGGTGATCTGGCTTTAGCTGGAGTAAAAATAAAAGGTAAGGTTATAGCTAACAAACCTGGCCATTTTGTAAATACTCAATTTGCAAAAAAACTAAACCGTCAGTGGAAATTGCAGAAAAAGAAAAACGTTCCGGACTTTGATCTTACAAAAGAGCCGGTATTCGATATCAACGGAATTATGAAGCTTATGCCTCACAGACCTCCGTTCTTATTAATTGATAAAGTTCTTGAACTTTCAGATTCTCATGTAGTAGGATTGAAAAATGTTACTATGAATGAGCCCTTCTTCGTTGGGCATTTTCCTAAAGAGCCTGTAATGCCGGGAGTACTTCAGGTGGAAGCTTTAGCACAGACAGGAGGTATTCTTGTATTGGCAAGCGTTCCAGATCCTGAAAACTATTCTACATACTTTATTAAAATCGATAAAGTAAAGTTCAAAAGAAAAGTAGTTCCTGGAGATACTATTATTTTCAAAATTGAACTGATAGAACCTATCAGAAGAGGTATTGTTCACATGCAGGGGTATGGATATGTGGGAGATACAGTGGCAGTGGAAGCAGAGCTTATGGCTCAAGTTGCAAAAAATAAAGTTGATTAAATGATCCATCAATTAGCAGCCGTAGATAAACGTGCGAAAATCAGCAAAAATGTAATTGTAGAACCTTTTACTACAATTGCAGGGGACGTAGAAATTGGAGAAGGAACCTGGATTGGTCCTAACGTTACCATCATGGAAGGCGCAAGAATAGGAAAAGATTGTAAAATCTTTCCGGGAACTGTAATTTCTGCAATCCCTCAGGACTTGAAGTTCGATGGGGAAGATACACAAACAATTATTGGAGATAATACAACTTTAAGAGAATGTGTGACTATAAACAGAGGAACTAAAGCTCTTGGATTTACAAAGGTAGGCAGCAATTGTCTTATCATGGCTACTTCCCACGTTGCTCATGACTGTATTATAGGAGATAATGTGATTATTGCCAATGGATGCGGTATTGCAGGACATGTTGAAATTGGAGATTTTACTGTAATGGGAGGTCTTTCAGCAGTTCAACAGTTTGGTAAAATCGGAAAACATACTATGATTTCCGGGGGATCACTGATCAGAAAAGATATTCCTCCGTATGTAAAAGTTGCCAGAGACCCAATTTCTTATGCAGGGATTAATTCTGTTGGTTTAAGAAGAAGAGGGTTTTCTAATGAGAAGATCTTCGAAATTCAAAAAATTTACAGAGCTATTTTCCAGATGAAGATGAATGTTTCCCAGGCACTGGCATATATTGAAAAAGAAATGCTTCCTACTGCTGAAAGAGACGAAATCCTACAGTTTATCCAAAACTCACCAAGAGGTATTGTAAAAGGATACGGAACCAGCAAAGACAGCAATTAACCAAACAGAGCTAAAAGTAAATTTGCAATTTGCCTATTTGCCGCACAGCCCAATAAAAACTAAATAAAAAAAGAATAATATAATTAATGGCAACAAGTAACGATATCAGAAAAGGACTTTGCATCGAATTTAGCAATGATATTTTCAAAGTAATTGAATTTTTGCACGTAAAGCCAGGAAAAGGTCCTGCTTTCGTGAGAACAAAACTGAAGTCAGTAACCAATGGGAAAGTACTTGATAATACTTTTTCTGCAGGACATAAAATTGATGAAGTAAAAGTAATTACAAGAAAGTTCCAGTATCTGTATGATGATGAGAACGGGTTCCACTTCATGAATAATGATGACTTCTCTCAATTATATATCAATAAAGAAATGATCGAGAACGCTCAGTTTATGAAAGCTGGTGAAGAAGTAACGATCATTCTGAAAGAGGCTGATGAAACTCCACTTTCTGCTGAGCTTCCACAATCCGTTTATCTGGACGTTATTGAAGCTGATCCGGGGGTGAAAGGAAACACTGCAACAAATGCCCTTAAAAACGCAATCGTTGAAACAGGAGCAAGAGTAATGGTTCCTTTATTTATTGAGCCGGGAGATAGAATTAAAGTAAGCACTGAAGACGGTAGCTACTTAGAAAGAGTAAAATAATAAATACAATTTACATAAATTCGGTTTGCATTAGCATTCCGAATTTTGTTTTATAAGAAAATCTATTGTTATGAGATTCCATTCTCCACAAAAGCTTAAAACAATTGCAGATCTGATAGGAGCAAAATTTGTTGGTCCTGAAGATTTTGAAGTATTGGGTTCCAATGAGATCCATATGGTGAAACCGGGTGAGATCGTTTTTGTGAACCATCCTAAATATTATGACAAAGCATTACAGTCTGCGGCTACCATCATTTTGATCGATAAAGAAGTGGAATGTCCTATAGGAAAAGCTCTTTTAGTTTCTGATGATCCTTTCAGAGATTTTAATGCAATTAATACTCATTTTACAAGAATATACAATTTCACAGAAGAACTTCATGATGCAGAAATTGGTGAGGGCACAAGAATTCACCCTTCAGCAGCCATTGGAAATAATGTGAAAATAGGAAAAAATACCCTTATTTTCCCTAATGTTGTCATTGGTGACAGAACAGAAATAGGAGATAATGTAGTCATTCAATCCAATACAGTATTGGGTGGTGATGCATTTTATTACAGAAAGCTAAACGGAAACTTTGACCGTTTAATTTCAGTGGGAAATGTGGTCATAGAAAATAATGTGGAGATAGGAAACGGCTGTACCATTGACAGAGGTGTTACAGATTCTACCATAATTGGAGAAGGCTCAGTGTTGGATAACCAGATCCAGATAGGACATGATACCGTTATCGGGAAAAAGTGTCTGATCGCTTCCCAGGTGGGGATTGCCGGATGTTGTATTATTGGAGATGAAGTAACATTATGGGGACAGGTGGGCATCGCCTCAGGCAATAAAATAGCAGCTGGAACTGTAATTTTAGGAAAAACCGGAGTAAACAGAGACCTGGAAAAAGGTACTTATATCGGGATGTTTGCCGAAGACTTCAAAACATATCTGAAAAAAGAAGTAAAGCTGAGAAATCTCAAATAAACTATTCTAAAGGTTTTATCTAAAATCAAAGAAATTTAAGTAAATTTGTGATCATTAATAAAATAATTAATAAATTAAAACAACAATAAAATGTCAATTTTAGTAAACAAAGATTCTAAAGTAATTGTACAAGGATTTACAGGGAACGAAGGTACTTTCCATGCTAGCCAGATGATTGAATACGGAACCAACGTAGTAGGTGGGGTTACTCCAGGAAAAGGAGGTAGCGAGCACTTAGGAAAGCCGGTATTTAATACAGTAGCTGACGCTGTTGAAAAAGCAGGAGCAAACGTAAGTATTATTTTCGTACCGCCAGCATTTGCAGCAGATGCTATTATGGAAGCTGCTGAAGCAGGTATTAAAGTAATTGTATGTATTACTGAAGGTATTCCTGTAGCTGACATGGTAAAAGTAAAATCTTATATTGCTGACAGAGACTGCAGATTAATCGGACCAAACTGCCCTGGAATCATTACTTCTGAAGAAGCTAAAATTGGTATTATGCCAGGTTTCGTTTTCAAAAAAGGTAAGGTAGGTATTGTTTCAAAATCAGGTACCCTTACGTATGAAGCTGCTGACCAGGTGGTAAGAGCAGGATACGGAATCTCTACAGCTATCGGTATTGGTGGTGACCCAATCATTGGAACAACTACAAGAGAAGCATTAGAGTTATTCATCAATGATCCTGAAACTGAAGCTGTTGTAATGATCGGTGAAATCGGTGGTGGATTAGAAGCTGAAGCTGCCAGATGGTACAAAGCAAGCGGATCTACTAAGCCGGTCGTAGGATTTATTGCTGGACAGACTGCTCCAAAAGGTAGAACAATGGGACATGCTGGTGCTATTGTAGGTGGTGCTGAAGATACAGCTCAGGCAAAAATGGAAATCATGAGAGAAAATGGTATCAACGTTGTTGACTCTCCTGCTGACATCGGTGCAACTGTTGCAAAAATCCTAGGATAATCTTAAACAAAACATATGAAAAAACTTTTATTAGCCTCAGCGCTTACCCTCTCCGCTTTGTCTTTTGCTCAAGTTCAATGGAAAAATACCAGATTTGGAGTTACTGCAGGATTAAATTATTCCAGAGTAGCCAATGCCCATAATCCTTCTGGCCCTAGATACACTTTTCAAGGTGGAGCTTTGGCTTTGATCCCGGTTGGAAAGGCAAACCAATTCTATATACAGCCGGAAGTTCTGTACTATGGTGCAGGAGAAACTGGTAAAGATAAGGATGCAAAAGGAAAAGATGGTTATGATGCTGTATATGGCAACAACTATCTGAGTGTACCTCTTTATTTTAAAGGGTATTTTTCAGAATCTGAATCAGAATTCTTTGGAATGATAGGACCAAGATTTAACTTTTTGCTTAACCAGAATGTTAAAGATGTTCCTGCAGACAGACCTTATTATGATCCGGATGTTATTGATCCGGCAAGACCAACAGTCAACGGAAAAGCAAAAAGCTTCAACTGGGGGTTAGGACTAGGAGTAGGTTATAGCTTCAAGAGACAATTGGAAGTAGCCGTTAAATATGATTTAGGTTTTTCAGATACTTATCCTGGCCTTGCCAAAGAAAAAGGAGGTACCGACAAGAAAAAATCTGAACAGGTTTTAGCGCTTACCTTAAGCTACATATTCAAATAAAAGTTATTCATCATAACATAAAAAAATCCCGGAATTTCCGGGATTTTGTTTTATAAATAAAGATAGTCTCTATCCTCTGATCCATTTCCAAAGCTCTTTTAAAGTAGCTTTATTGCCATACATTAAAATACCTACACGGTAAATTTTTCCTGCCAGGAATATCATGAAAATGGTTGTTCCCAACAATAATACAATAGATAATGCAATCTGCCATGCAGGAACTCCAAATGGTATTCTTGCAATCATTGCCACAGGTGAAGTAAACGGAATAATAGATAACCAGAAGCCCAGTGGACCATCAGGGTTATTCATTAATGAAAAGCTTCCATACATCCCTAGCATCAACGGTAAAACAGCAAATAAAGTAAACTGCTGGGTTTCGGTTTCATTATCAACGGCAGAGCCTATTGCAGCATAAATTGAACTATAGAAAATATAGCCTAAAAGGAAGAAAACAATGAATACAAAAATAATCAATGGGAAGTTCATTTCCAGTAAGCTATGAGAAATCTGAGTAGCCAGCTGGGCAATGTCCAGTTTATTCATTACCTGTTCATTTCCGCCAGGAATATTTTTCTGGAGTGATGAAAAACCGGTATTTAAAACCACAGCACCAATCACAGACATGGTGATCCAGATGATAAACTGAGTTAAGGCAACTAAGGTCACCCCTAAAATTTTCCCCATCATCAGCTCAAAAGGCTTTACAGAAGAAATGATAATTTCTACGACACGGTTGTTTTTCTCCTCCAGAACGCTTCGCATTACTCTTACTCCATAAATGATGATAAACATAAAAGTGACGTACATCAAAATCATGCTAAGTCCTGTTTTCACCCCGAAAGCAAGATCAGAATCTTCTTTATTGTCGTTAGATACATTGATGGTTTTCAGGGTGAAACTTTTATCAAGATCATCTAACTGAACTTCCTGAATCCCTAATTGCTTGATCTTTTCCTTTTTAATAACGTTGGAAATATCAGAAACAATCTTCTGTTTTGTATCAAGACCTATTTTGCTGTTTACTATTAACCGGCTGCTGCTTTCCAGCTCATCATAATTTTGATTTTTAAGCTCCGGTAAAATTAAAATACCATCCAGGGACTCGTTGTCTTTTAAATTATTAACTTTTGCCTTTTCGTCTGCTGCAGAAATAAATTGGTAATCCAGTTTATCATTAGACTTTAGCTGATCTTTAAACAATCCGCTTTTATCCACCACCTCTATGATACTGTGAGATTCATTAGCTTTAAACATAAGCCCAATCACTGCTCCAAAAGCAATAATAAGGATAGGAGCCAATAAGGTCAATATGATAAAAGACTTTTTCTTAACCTGAGTAAGAAACTCTCTCTTTGTAATTAAAAAAATATTATTCATAAAATTAAGAATGGTTACTTACTGCATTAATAAACACCTCATTCATACTAGGAATTCTTTCGTCGAATGATCTTACCTGGCCAACGTTTACAAGGTCAAGGAGAATATTATTCTGACCGGCCTCGTTCTTCAGGTCGAATGAAATGAGATTATTCTCATGAGAAAGATTAAAAATTTCATATTTGTTTTTGAAGGTTTCAAATTGGTCACTGCCAACTTCGGAAAGCGTAACGCCAAAAATATTTTTCTTAAACTTTTCTCTCACGTCAAAAACCTTTCCGTCAATAATCTTCTTGGAATTGTTGATCAATGCTACATAATCACACATTTCTTCCACACTTTCCATTCTGTGGGTAGAAAGAATAATGGTGGTTCCATTATTTTTGAGATCAATGATCTGGTCCTTAATCAAGTTCGCATTTACAGGATCAAAACCGGAGAAGGGCTCATCAAGAATCAAAAGGTGAGGTCTGTGTAAAACAGTAACTACAAACTGGATCTTCTGGGCCATCCCTTTGGAGAGTTCAGAAAGCTTTTTTTTCCACCATTGGTCAATATTGAGTTTTTCAAACCATTTTTTAGCTTCCTGTAAGGCGTCATTTTTGCTCATCCCTTTCAGTTCTGCAAAATAAAGAATCTGATCACCCACACTCATATTCTTATATAATCCCCTTTCTTCAGGCATATAACCAATATCTCTGATATGATTCGGATTCAGTTTTTCTCCATTGATGAAGATGTCTCCTGAATCTGCCTGGGTAATTTGGTTGATAATACGGATAAAGGAAGTTTTTCCGGCTCCGTTGGGGCCTAGAAGCCCATAAATGCTGCCTTGTGGAACATGGATGCTAAAATCATCCAGTGCGACCTTTTTTCCTGCATTATAGGTCTTTTTAATATGTTCAGCTTTTAACATTAAATTGTTCTTTTACAATTAGTATAAAAAAGTGCTGAAAGTTACGGAAATATTAAACAGAATTGGTGTAAAAGAAAAAATCCTGATGATTATCAGGATTCTAATTTATTGTTTTACGATTTGAGTAACTTTTTGCGTGTTGTCACTTAAGAGGTAACGGATCAGATATTTTCCGGGTTTCAATTTTTCAATATTGATTTCTCCGGAATTCATATTGACAGTATAGCTGGCAACCTGCATACCCAAAATGGAATAAAAAGTCACACTTTTGATTCTTAAAGAAGAATCCTTTGCCTTTATGATAAGATAATCCTTTGCAGGATTTGGATAGGCAATCATCACTCCATCATCAGCCTTCTGTGAGATGGAACCCGGCTCCTTAAGCTGAGCTTGTAAATTGTTGGAAAATCCAACAAAAGTGCCTACAAATAAAATTAAAAGTAAAAGTTTTTTCATCAAATTTATATTTTCTCGAATATATATAACAAATGTAACAAATTCTACAATCTTGCACAATAGTTTTTTATTGAACTTGTAGTAAATTTGTAGAAACTTATTCAAAAAGTATTCCAAAATGATACATTCAAGAAATAGAAGACTTAGAGTTAATGAATCTATCAGAGGTTTGGTAAGAGAAAATGTGCTTACAACTGATGATTTTGTGATGCCGATCTTCGTAATGGAGGGCGAAAACAAGCAGGAGGCAATCCCGTCGATGCCGGGGATATTCAGGCGGAGTATAGATTTAACCGTAAAAGAATGTAAGGAATTATTTTCTTTAGGAGTAAAAGCTGTCAATTTGTACATGAAAGTGTCAGAAAATCTGAAAGACAATACCGGAAAAGAAGCATGGAACAAAGATGGATTGATGCAGAATACCATCAAGGCGATTAAGGATGCCGTTCCGGGAATGGTGGTTATGCCTGATGTAGCGTTGGATCCTTATTCAATCTATGGTCATGACGGAATCATTGAAAACGGAAAGATTTTAAATGATGCTACCAATGATGCATTGGCGAGAATGTCTGTGTCTCATGCTGAAGCAGGGGCAGATTTGGTGGCACCAAGCGATATGATGGATGGCAGAGTACTGGTGATCCGTGAAGCACTGGAAGAAAGCGGGTTTACAGATGTAGGAATTGTGAGCTATGCTGCAAAATATGCAAGTTCTTTTTATGGACCTTTCAGAAGTGCTTTAGACAGTGCTCCGAAAGATGATATGGAGATTCCGAAAGACAAAAAAACATACCAGATGGATTTTCACAATTCCCGTGAAGCATTGAATGAAGTCTATAAAGATATTGATGAGGGAGCTGATGTTATCATGATCAAACCGGGACTTCCTTATCTGGATATTGTTTCCAAAGTGCGTGAAGCTATAGACTTGCCGATAGCGGTTTATAATGTAAGTGGAGAATATGCCATGGTAAAGGCAGCGGTTCAGAATGGCTGGCTGGATAATGATAAAACCATCATTGAAAGTCTTACCTGTTTCAAAAGAGCCGGAGCAGATATGATTTTTACTTATTTTGCAAAAGAAGCAGCAATGATTCTGAATAAATAAGAAAAAGATACTATGAAAAACACCTCAACTAGAGGTGTTTTTTTTTTGCTTATGTCATAGCCGGTTAAAACCAGCCTTTTTTTCCATATACGTAAGTGTCATCAAACTGCTTGTCACTCATAAAAAGATATAAAATACCTTCTATAAACGGAATAATAGATGCCGCTCCTAGGGTAACGATATTAAGGATGAGCTGAATAACACCTTCTTTGGTATACCCCAGATAAAATTTATTGAGAGCTAGCCACCCTACAAGGATACCCAATATAGCCGCTGGAAGTTTCTTTTCCGAACGATAGGGGATATTGCTCTGCTGATTTTGTGTGTTTCCTGTTTTTGTATAGCCGTAATTTTCCATTTCCTAATGTTTTTAACCGATTGATTTTTTTTAATATAAGTAGTTTGAAATTATAAAAAGTTACAGTGATATGAAAGTAAATAAGTTTATATTGCTATAAAGGGAGTTTATATTTTTGATATATTTGCCCTATGATTTTACGAGGAGAAAACTTAATCAAAGAATACGGTCCTAAAAAAGTTGTAAAAGGCGTTTCTGTACAGGTTCAACAGGGAGAAATTGTTGGTTTGCTGGGTCCGAACGGAGCCGGAAAAACCACTTCGTTTTATATGATTGTAGGGTTGGTTAAGCCTACTTCAGGAAAGATTTTTCTTGATAAACAGGAGATCACCACTGATGCTATGTATCGCAGAGCTCAGAAAGGGATTGGCTACCTGGCACAGGAAGCTTCCGTTTTCAGAAAACTTTCCGTGGAAGAAAACATTATGGGAGTACTGCAATTGACCAAGCTTTCAAAACGTGAGCAGCAAATCAAATGTGATGAGCTGATTGAGGAATTTTCTTTACAGCATGTTCGTAAAAACAGAGGGGACCTTCTTTCCGGAGGAGAAAGACGTAGAACGGAAATTGCCCGTTGTCTTGCCACCAGTCCGAATTTTATTCTTTTGGATGAGCCTTTCGCCGGGGTAGACCCTATTGCAGTAGAAGATATTCAGAAAATTGTAAGAAGCCTTGTTGATAAAAATATCGGAATTTTAATTACCGACCACAACGTACAGCAGACGCTGGCAATTACCAACAAAACTTATATCATGTTTGAAGGGAAAATTCTTAAGGAAGGACTCCCTGAAGATCTTGCCAATGACCCACAGGTAAGAGAAGCATACCTTGGAGAAAACTTCGTTTATCAAAGTATTTTAGACAAACCGAAAAAGAAAAAATATGCCTACAATATCTGGGCAGGGAATTTTGATTCAAAAAATCATTTCCAGGGATTTGTAAACGAAAACTTTAAACAGTTTGATGACCTGAGAATGATGTATGGTTTTGAAGATATCAGCTTTGCTTCACTGGCCAATTCTGAGATTGAGCATATCTTTAATGAAGTGGTAGATAAAAATGCAAACAACTCATTTGTTTTCCAGAAAAAAGAAATCAATTCCAACTACTCTTTAGAACAGGCACAGGCAGAGTCTAAAGAGGCAAGTAAATCAGAACTTCATTATCTGACTACGTATATGTATGAAGGATAAGATCCTGGAATTTGTTGAAAATATTAAAACTGGAAGCAAAGTTTTCCTGGGTAATGAATCCGGGAAACCTCAGAATAAGAAAGAATTATTTGCTGTAAATTATAATAAAACGTACCTTTTCTCTTGAAACGGTACGTTTTTCAGTTTAAATAATTTCTATGGCAAAACCTTTTAACAGAACAGTTACTTTATTTGGGATCTATAGACAGCTGGTTCCATTTATCAGGCCTTATCGCCCCATGATTTATGGAACATTGTTTCTTACTTTTCTGGGAGCCCTGGCGGCACAGGTTAACCCAATCGTTCTGAAATATACAGTGGATGAGGTGACTAAGCTTACCCATCTTCCCCATCCTATGACAGAGGGGATTCATATCCTGATCATTATCTCCATTATTTTGCTTGGAAAGGAATTACTGAATATTTTTATCAATTTCGGACAGAAGTTTTATGGGGAAAAGATCAGAATTAATGTGAGTTCTGTTCTCGCACAGTCAGCTATAGATAAGATTTTGACCTATAAAGTTGCTTATTTTAATGACGAAAACCATGATTCCGGAAAATTACAGATCAGAATTGACCGCGGTATTGAAAGTTTAACAAAGCTGGTCCAGAATTTTTTCATAGATATTTTGCCGCTTTTTTCCAATGCTATTATCGCTTTGATTATTATGTACATGCAGAATATATATGTGGGAATGGTTTCTACGATCATTGTTCCCATTTATTTTTATATAAGCTCACTACAAGCCAAAAAGCTGGGTGGAGTGCGTCGCCAGCTCAGAAACCAGAGAGAAAAGAAAACTTCAGGACTTTTGAATCTGATTAATTCCATTATGGTGATTAAAAGTTTTGTCCGTGAAAAATTTGAAGGTAAAAAGCAGTATGATCTGCAGATGCAGCTCATGGAAAGCCAGATGTTCACCAGAAAGATCAACTTTATTTATGATGGGATGAAAACTTTTATTGAGCAGTTTGGAGTTGTTCTGATTATTCTTTTAACGGTTTATCTTGTGCTGGATCAGCAGATGACTATTGGGGCTATTATGCTTCATATTATGCTTTTTAATAATGTTTCAGCACCTATCCGTCAGTTACACAGGATTTATGATGATATGAATGATGCCATGATCTATGCCGAAGGATATTTTGATATTCTTAATGCCGATCATGAAGCCGAGCCCAACGGAAATTTTGTAGAAAAAAAGATTAAGGGAGTTTTTGAATTGAAAAATGTTGATTTTACCTATCCCAACGGGACAAAAGCTTTGCATAACGTATCCATGAAAATTGAGAATGGAAAAACAACCGCTTTGGTTGGGTTAAGCGGAGCCGGAAAATCTACAGTGATTAATCTTCTGTGTAAATTTTACCTCCCGGATTCCGGGGAAATCCTGCTGGATACTATAAACCTTAATGAATTTGATAATACTTTTCTGAGAAGTGATCTCGGATTGGTCCTTCAGAAAAATCATATCTTCCAGGGAAGTATTGAAGACAACATCCGCTATGGAGATATGAATGCTGATCTTAAAGAAATTCAGGAAGCTGCCAAAAAGGCTTACCTGCATGAGCAGATTATGGATCTTCCGGATCAGTATAATCATGATGCCACCCAGCTTTCAGGAGGACAGCAACAGAGAATTGCTATTGCCAGATTGTTTCTTAAAAATCCACCCATTATCTTTCTGGATGAGCCTACGGCAAGTTTGGATGCAATAGCCACAGAACAGATTAAGAATTCCTTAGATGCCATTAAAGAAGGAAGAACAGTGATTATTATTTCGCATTCTTTATCCCAGATTTTAGATTCGGATACTATTTATGTGATGAAAAAGGGGAGGGTGGTTGAAAACGGAACCCATGATGAACTTTATAGTAAAGATGGTACCTATCGGGAGATTTTTGATGCTTCAGCAAGGAGTTTAAACCTGGACAAACTGGTGAATACTTATAAAGAAAATTAAATAGAAAACTCAGCCGGACAGCTAAGTTTTCTATTCAATACCCATTTTTTAATGAGCTTTTTCAGGAACCTGATAAGTGCCCACCTCTGCACCAAAGGCAATATTGATTCTGTTGTAACTGTTGATGGCAATGACAGCCATTGTTAAATCCACCATTTCTGTTTCAGAAAAATAATGACTTACTTGTGAAAATACCTCATCAGGAACTTCTTTACCCTGTAAAGCTGTTAAAGACTCGGCCCAAAGTAGCCCGGCTTTTTCTTTTTCTGTATAAAATGAACATTCTCTCCAGGCACTTACCAGAAATATTCTCTGTTCAGTTTCACCCTTTGCTCTTAATTCTTTGGAATGCATATCCAGGCAGAAAGCACATCCGTTCATTTGAGAAACCCTGAAGTAAAGGAGTTCTAAAAATGTGTTGTCCAATGATGAGTTTTGTACCTGAAATCCCATGTTGTGAAGTGCATTTATCGCTTTGTTTCCCATTGCAAAAGCGTTGATTCTTTGTGACATACTATTTGTTTTTTGATTAATGATGTGACAAATGTAGAACTGAATTTCCCGGATTTTTTTTACAAATGATAAATAATGTAAGGAAAGAAAACAATTGATTTCCAAATGTTGTTATCTATTTTTGGGCTCTGATCCTGCTTAGAGAAACCTGGGTAATCCCAATATAATCTGCCATATCTCCAAGGCTGATGCGCTGAATAAGGTCAGGTCTCTGTTTCAGAAAATTATGATAACGCTTTTTGCCGTCGTCTTCCAGCATTTCACTGATCCTTCCCATCATATTCACCGGAGCTTTGGAATACAATTTACTGAACAATGTTTCTGCACTGTGGTATTTTTTGCATAATTTCTCAATGATATCTTTATGTATACGAAGGATTTCAGTATCTTCTAAAGCTACAACCATGTATTTTGAAGGCTGCCTGGTAAGAAAGCCGCTTAATTCTGCAAAAAAAGCATGTTCTGCAAAAAAAGTCATGATAAAATCTTTGTCACCATTGTCAAAAAATAATTTGACAAGGCCTTTTTCTATAAAATAAAAATACCTGCAGGTTTCATCTGCTTTTAACAGAAAATCCCCTTTTCTGTACATTTTGTATTCCAAACCGGAAACAAGTCCGTTCATAACTTCCTCTTCGGGTTTTAAAATCTTCTCAATGGTCTGGATGAACTGGGTATAGGGCATAAGAAATAGTCTGTTTGAAAAAAATAAAATTAGTAAAAAAGCACTTATAATTTATGGGATACCTCAAAAAAGAATTTTAGCTTTGTTGAAGCAATATGAACGACCATTATCTTAAAAAACTAGACCGGGTAACCGCTATTCTCACCCAGCTTCAGTCTAAACCTATTGTAAGGGCGCAGGACCTGGCAGCAAAATTTGATGTCAGCATCAGAACAATTTACCGTGATGTAAAGACACTGGAAAATGCCGGAATTCCTATTATAGGAGAAGCCGGAAACGGATATTCCCTGATGGACGGTTATAAACTTCCGCCTGTGATGTTTACCAAAGAAGAAGTTTTAAGTTTTATTACTGCTGAAAAACTGATGCAGAAATTTTCTCATCAGAGCTTGGGAAATCATTACCAGAAAGCAATGGAGAAGCTGCGTTCTGTATTGAGAAATTCAGATAAGAATTTGATTCAGAATATTGAAAAGCAGATTGATGTATTTAATTTTCATGCCCATCCGGAAGATTCTCTGAAAAATGTTATTCCGATCATTCTAGAAAGCATTGCAGAGAAAACTCAGCTCATTATAGAGTATAAAACGGTAGATGCAAAAGTGAGCCACAGAACCATTGAAACAGTAGGAGTCTTCTTTGAATTCAATTTCTGGTATATCATGGCATTCTGTACCTTGAGAAAAGATTTCAGGCAGTTTCGGGTAGATAGGATTTTGCAGATTACCAAGACAGAAACTCCTTTTTTGCAGGAGTATGGGCAGGTGAATGATTACCGTAAAAAATCAAATGTAAATAAATCTATTGCTAAACTATTAGTAGATAAAAAAATAATGTCCCATCTGGTCAATTCAAAAAAATATTACGGTCTGATTGAAGAGGTGGAAACTGACAGAGGTGTCGAGCTGACTTTTGAAACAGAATGGATCAATGACGGCTTTCCCCGATGGCTAATTACTTTTGCCGATTATGCTACCATTTTAGAACCCGAAAGTCTTCGGATAAGACTCAATGAGTTGCTGGTGAAAATGACTGAAAGACATCAATAAACCTCAACATGACTGCTGAGGTTTAATATAGGCAAAAAGATGAAATGGTTATAAAATGAAACTAATATTTTTATTAAAGAACTCGTTTAAACTTTTTATTTTAACCACAAATCAAAGATTCGACGTAGTCAACGTCACAAAGTTTCTTGAACACTTAAGTTTAATGAAGCTGTGAGAATAAGCTCACTAAAGCTCGCATAAGTTTTTAAAAAATCAAAGATTTCTTGCTTACGTGTGCTTTTATTTTCAATCAGTTTTAAACTTAAAATAACTAAAGTGTTTATAGCGTTTCACTCAGCTTTGGTGACTCAATTTTTAATTAGTTTAAACAGGCTTAAAAATAAAATAGTATCCTGGCATATTAAAATCTTTCCCAGAAGAAAGGAGGTTCTATTCCTAAAGCTCTCAGATAAACATATCCCTGGCCACGGTGGTGAATTTCATTGTCTACAAAATAAAGGATGTTTTCATATACCGGGAATTCATATTGTCCGAATAAGTTGAAAGTCTCCTGGAAACGTTCTTCTGAAATCTGGCCGAAATAATGATTGATTACTTCTGTCTCTTCATCCCATTTCTTTAAGATGTCTTCTTTAGTTGTTGGAACAAAGCCCTCTTCGTTATAAGCTTCCATATTTTTTTCAACAATTCCTTTTAAAGCAACTCCGCCAATACTGATCAGCTCTACGGCCAGTTTTGCGAAGGGTCTCATACCACCTACTGAAAATTCAAATAATTCTTTCTCAGGGAAAGCTTCAATAACTCTTCTTGTAAGATTTCTGTGGCCCTGCCAGTGCTTTAATAATTGCTCAGTTGTCATGAATTGTTTTGTTGCTGTTGTTGTAGTTGTCATAATTGTATGGTTTTTGTTTGTTATTATTGATACAAAGGTAAGACCGGGTTATGACAACAGTTTGTCAGCAGGATTTTTGATCCCGAAAAAAAAATTATTCCTTTGTTGAAATATCTTTACCTACTTTCCGTTAAAGGAAAAGTATAGTAATAAAAAAAGAAATTGATCATTAGAATTATGAAGAAGTATATTTTGCCAGTTATTACTGTTCTTTCATTAGTTTCATGTAATAAAATTGAAGAAAAAATAGACCAGACCGTCCAAAAAACAACGGAAACGGTACAGCAAAAAGCCCAGCAGGCAGTAGAAGAAACAGTCAAAAAAACAGTCAGCGAATCTATCAACTCATTTACAAACTCTCAGGATGTGAAGTTCAGTGAAGTTTTTCCGAATGCAGGAGCGGGTATCGTTTCCGAGGAAAAAGGGAAAAGATTCAAATTTCCCAACGGTACTGAAGGTTATATTTTTAAATATAAGGCAGACATTGCCGCCTTATTACCTCTTTTGGAAGGGCAGCCTACATCGGATGAAAGTAAGTCAGATAAAGCAGCCCGCAAAATTGATGGACAAAGCCTTATTGATAAAATAAGTTTTATTTCGAAATTTCTTCCTGAAAATACTTTTGATACAGGTTTTTTAGAAGATATTAAGAATGACAAAAGTATAGAATATTATAAGTTAAAAAGATTCCCAAACAGTAGTACTATTATCTACAACCCAAAAAATCAGACCATAATACAATATGTAGAGGTAAATAAATAATTTGGATTGGCCGGCTTTTGCCGGCCATTTTTATGGTTATTGCGAGCCATAGCTGATGCAATTTTAACCTATTTTAAATTGATTGTCAAAAAGAATAAAATTATTATTATTTGTAATTTCAGTTAATTATTTTTTATATAAAATAGAAAATTGTTGCTATATTTCTTTTTTAGATTATTAATAAGCAATTTTATACTTTGTAAATCAGTTTTTGTTTTTATAAATCAATAATATTTTATTGATTATTGAATATAATTCTTATTATTTATTTTGTTTTTATGTTTAGTGTTTAATTTTTTTATAAATTTATTTAATTATTAATACTTGACATGAAAAAGAAAATCTTTAAAAAAAAAATCTATGCATTAGTATTAAGCGGAGCTGGTACTATGGCATACGCTCAGGAAACTGTAAAAGAAAACAATATAGATGAAGTTGTGGTTACTACGGGGAGAACTAAACCCAGAACCATAATTACCTCTGCAATTCCTATTGATAATATTTCAGCTGTACAGCTAAAATCTACAGGGCAGGTTACCTTTGATAAAGCTTTGACGTATGCTGTACCCTCTTTTAATTCATCACAGCAAACCGTTTCTGATGCAACAGCTCATTTTGATCCTGCAGATTTAAGAGGATTAGGACCTTCCAGAACATTAGTTTTGGTGAATGGGAAAAGAAAAAATCAAAGTGCTTTAATTTATGTAAATGATACACCGGGAAAAGGTGAGGTAGGTACGGATCTGAAAAGTATTCCGTCTGCCGCTTTACAGAATGTAGAGGTATTGAGAGATGGAGCATCTGCACAATATGGTTCTGATGCTATTGCAGGAGTGATCAATATTATTCTTAAGAACAGCGTTGGAAAAAGTACAGTCAATCTTTTTTCGGGTATTACTTCAGAAGGAGATGGCTTTAATATCGGAGCAGATTTTAATACAGGAATCAGAGTGGCAAAAAATGGAAGTTTGAATCTTACATTGGGATATTCTTCCCAAAATAAAACAAACCGTGCAGGATCTACTACAAAAGATGAGCTTTTTGGGGTAGAGAATGCCTGGACGCAAGCCAATCCTGGATTAGGAATGACTATAGGACAGCCAGAGACAAAAGTTGCCAATATGTTTGTAAATTTTGAATTGCCAACAGGTGAAACGGGCAAGTTCTATGCTTTTGGAGGGACAACTTACAGGAATGGAACAAGCTATGGTTTGTATAGAACGCCCTATTGGGTAACTTCAGATTTTGGTTTATTAACTCCAAAAGGACAGCCTTATAATGGATTTCAACCAGAATTTAAAACAGATGTTTATGATTATAATTTAACCTCCGGGTGGAAAGGCATGTTTGGAAAATGGAGTTTTGATGGTAGTGCAACCTTTGGCTCTAATGCTGTAGATTATGTTGTAGGAAATACCATTAATACGTCTTTGGGTGCAAATTCACCAACCCGTTTTAAAGCAGGTGGTCATCAGTTTAGTAATATTATAGGAAACATAGATATCAACCGAGATTTTGGTGCGCTTGTTTTAGGAGCTGGTGTTGAAGTACGCAATGAAAACTATCAGGCGAAGGCAGGAGAGGAAGCATCCTATATAGGAACTGGTGCAGAATCATTTCCAGGGCTGCAGCCACAGAATGAAGTCAATGAAAATCGTCAGAATATTGGCGCTTATGTGAATGCTGAATGGGATATTACAAAAAACTTATTACTTGGAGGAACTGTGAGGTATGAAAATTTCAGTGATTTTGGAAATAATGTTTCCTGGAAAGGAAATGCAAGATATAAGTTGTTAGATGATAAATTAGTGTTCCGTGGGTCTGTTTCTACAGGATTCCGTGCGCCTTCATTACACCAAATTTATTATTCTAATGTTCAAACCAAAATTACAGGGAATACAGTAGCTAATCAGGGTACTTTTAATAATGACTCTCAAATTGTAAGATCTGATCTTGGGGTACCAAAATTAAATGCTGAAAAAGCCTTTAATATTACTGGAGGATTTGCCGTAAAACCTTTTAAAAACCTTACTATTACAGCAGATTATTATAGAATAAAAATTAAAGACAGAGTACTTTTCTCAGGAGATATTGGTTACAAAACCGGTGCTCCTGGTAGTCCGGATACAACAAACCCTGTGGAAGTAATATTAGACAATAATAAAATAACCTCCTTGAAGTTTTTCACCAATGCTGTAAATACAGTTACTCAGGGAGTAGATTTTGTAGCTAATTATTATACTTCTGCTATTGGTAAAGGAAGATTGGGAATTATTGCTGCTTTCAATTATAACGAAACTAAAATAGTAGATAATATTGCTGTTCCACTTATCTTGGCTGAAAATGGTTACTCAGAAAACTTTTTTGATAGAAAAGAACAATCCAGAATTACTTCTGCAAGGCCAAAAACAAAAACTATTCTTAGTCTTTCATATGACATTTCAAAGTTTAACTTTAATCTTAATAATACTTATTTTGGTTCTGTTACATGGCAGCATGCAGCTGATCCTGCCAAAGATCAGACATTTTCTGGTAAGGTCGTTACAGACATAGTTTTAACATATAAAATCACGAATGACCTTAAAGTTTCCGGAGTAGTAAATAATTTATTTAATATTTATCCGGATATAATAGACAGTAAAGGAGATATAGTAACAGATCTTGGAGGAAGGTTCAAATATCCTTGGGAGGTCAATCAGTTTGGATTTAACGGAACAATTTTTCAGCTCAATGTTAATTATACTTTTTAATCTATAAATAAGGGAATTAACATTTGCTTTGTCATGCTTAACAAAGAGTAAACCATATCGAAAGGTATAAAACCTACCTATGCAAATATTAACTGACATTAATTCCTAATGTCAGTTAATATTTTTTTCAGATAGAATAGAGATTTATTACTATGTTTTACTTTTCAAATTGTACAAAAAAAAGTATTTTAGTAGTATGAAAATTTATACAAAAACAGGAGATAAAGGCCAAACGGCACTATACGGCGGAACAAGAGTTTCCAAAGCGAGTGCAAGAGTGGACAGCTACGGAAATATAGACGAGTTGAATTCATTCATCGGAATTTCAAAAAGTCATATTGAGGATGAAGAGGTTCTAAGACAATTGAAAAAAATTCAATTTGATTTATTCACAGTAGGTTCTGAAGCTGCAACACCAGTGGATAAATTGATGCTGGCAAATGGAAAATCACGTCTTCCTATCATTATTTCAGAAACAGAAATTGAAGAACTGGAGCAGTGGATGGATTCTTTTGATGAAAAACTGGAACCGCTTCAGTACTTTATTCTTCCCGGTGGAGGAAAATCTGCCACTTTCTTACATGCAGCAAGAACCATCTGCAGAAGAGCAGAACGTTCATTGGTATTCTTAAATGAGGCTGAAGAAGTACGTCCCGAACTTATTAAATATTTAAACAGATTATCAGATTATCTTTTCGTATTGGCAAGATACATCTCAAAATTGAACAACGAACCGGAAGAATACTGGAACCCGAATGAGAGATAAAGTATTACTTTTCATCAATGGAGAGGCTCCGAAATCTTTACCCAATCCTGAAAATTATGGTTTAATTGCCTGCACAGACGGTGCTTTTCATTATTTAAAAAGAATGGGTTTTCCCTTAGATAAACTGGATTTTATTTCCGGTGATTTTGATTCGCATTCGGGATCAGATGAAGATATGTATGAAGAGAAATTTATTCTCACATTGGATCAGGATAAAACAGATTTTCATAAGGCATTGGAAATTATTGTAGAAAAAGGATTTTCTGATATAGATGTTTTTGGGGCAAGTGGAGGAGAACAGGATCATTTCCTTGGAAACCTTAGTGTTGCTTATGCATTTAAAGACCGTATGAGCCTCAGGTTTTACGATGAGTTTTCAGAATATTATTTTATCCCTAAAAATTTCACATTGGAAGGAGTGAAAAATAAGATGATTTCTCTTTATCCTTTTCCGTCAGCAGGTAATATAACAACTACAGGACTGAACTGGCCTTTAACCAATGGAGATTTAAGCATTACTACAAGAATAGGAACCCGGAATTTTGCTGTTAAAGATGAAGTTTCAGTGCAATATGAGTCAGGAGATCTGCTCATTTTTGTAGGGAGTAATGAAATAGAATATCCTTCAATATAGTAAAGCAGTCTTTTTACCGATAATGGAAATGGGCTTTAGCCCCTTACCCGTAAATAACCATTCCAAAGCGTTGGGTATAAAAGTTTAAAAATTTTTTGTAACTTTTGTGGTGAAACAAAAAAGAACTATTGAATAAGTTTATCAAAATATCACTGGTCAGTCTTTCATTATGCAGTGCTTTTTCCTGTAAAACACTGCATAATGAAACACCGGAGTATGGGAAAAATGAAACGGAGAAAGTTATCAAGATCAAAAAAGTGATTAACTTCCGGACAGTAGGAAATATTAAAAATACGGATGGCCGTACCTTAAAACAGGGCTTTTTTTACCGAAGCGGGCATCTTCATCAGCTCAAAAAAAGCTCTTTTGACGAAATTCAAAATCTGGGAATAAAAGAAATTATTGACCTTAGAAATTCAAAAGAAATTGCTCAGAAACCGGATCATCTTCCGGCAGAAATTAAGTACAAGAATTATTCTGCCTTTGAAGATCAGGGTGATCAGCTGGATCAGGCTAAAAAACTGGTGTTAAAAGGAAAAGTAAATGGTTCTGATGCAGATAAAAGAATGGTAGATTTCTATCGGGAATATGTCACAGAAAATCCGGAAACCATAAAGACCATTATTACAGAGATTTTAGAATCTAATGACCCTGTTCTCTACCACTGCACTGCCGGGAAAGACAGAACGGGAATTACTACAGCTTTGATCTTAACGATATTGAAATTTGATAAGGAGACTATTTACAATGAATACCTTTTATCCAATACCTTTAGAAAAGATCTTGTTCAGAAAAGACTCCGCCTGGCCAATAATTTGCATTTTCTTTATCCAAAAATGGACATAAAAGTCCTGGAAAAGCTGAGCTGGGTTGAAAAAGGATATCTTGATGCAGCTTTTGGGGAGATTAATAAAAAGTACGGCTCAATGGATGTTTACATTCAGCAGGCCTTAGGGATCTCTGAAGCAAAAAGGAAGGAATATATTGAAAAGTTTACGTATTGATTATCAGATAGAAAAATATTTAGAAGAGACGATCAGGGTATTATAGAAAATTATAATAAATTTAACGCCCAAAAATCAAACTTTTTTAGCAATTTTGCATTTCTTAATTCACTTGTTTAGAAATGAAAATAAAGTACTCGGAACTTATTGATCAGACGTTATATTTCCCTACAGAGGAGTTTAATGTTTCTGAGAACAATTTGTTGTTCCACGATGTTCCATTAATGGATGTCGTAGAGCAATTTGGCACTCCGCTAAAGATTAGCTATCTGCCGAGAATTTCTCAAAATATTCAGAAAGCCAAAAGCTGGTTTAAAGAAGCTTTTGAAAAAACCGGATATAAAAAGAATTACACCTACTGCTACTGCACAAAATCCAGTCATTTTAACTTTGTACTGGAAGAAGCTCTTAAAAATGAAATTTCTATAGAGACTTCTTCTGCCTATGATATGGATATTGTGAAAGCTCTTTATGAAAAAGAGAAAGTAGATAAAAATATTGAAGTGATCTGTAATGGATTCAAAACGGACGATTACCTGATGAAGATTTCAGAGATGATCAATAATGGTTTTGAAAATATTACTCCGATCCTGGATAACTACCGGGAGTTGGATAAACTTACGGAAAGTATAGATTCTACTTTTAATATAGGGATCAGAATTGCTTCGGAAGAAGAACCGAAGTTTGAATTTTATACCTCGAGACTAGGGATAGGATATAAAGATATTATTCCTTATTACAGCCAGAAAATTGCTGAACACCCGAATGCGAGATTGAAAATGCTTCACTTCTTCATTAATACGGGGATTAAAGATACTTCATACTACTGGAACGAACTGTACAAATGTCTTCGTGTATATGCACGTTTGAAGAAAATTGCTCCTGAAGTGGATTCCCTGAATATTGGAGGTGGTTTTCCTATTAAAACTTCTTTGAATTTTGATTATGATTACCAGTATATGGTAGAGGAAATTGTTTCTCAAATCAAGAAATTCTGTGAAGAAGAAGGGGTGGAAGAACCTAATATTTATACTGAATTCGGAAGTTTTACAGTTGGAGAAAGTGGGGCGAACCTTTATAAAATTATTTCTCAGAAACGTCAGAACGACAGAGAAAAGTGGAATATGATCGACTCTTCTTTCATGACTACACTTCCTGATACCTGGGCAATTTCAAGGCACTTCATTATGCTTCCGCTCAACCGTTGGGAAGATTCTTATGAAAGAGTATTCCTGGGGGGGCTGACATGTGATTCCGATGATTATTACAACTCTGAACAGCATACCAATGCCATTTACCTTCCTGTTTTCAGTGATATAAAACCTTTATACATAGGATTTTTCCATACCGGAGCTTATCAGGAAACCATTGGAGGTTACGGTGGGGTACACCACTGCCTGATGCCTCAGCCGAGGCACGTCCTGATTCAAAAGGATGAGAACGGTGAGCTGCAGTATGAAATTTTCCGTGAAAAGCAGGAGCCAGAAGATGTGTTAAAACTTCTTGGTTACAAATAAATCTGTTATCAATAAAAACAGGCTTTAAGCTCTTTTGCAAAAAACAATTGGCTCAGTTAAAACCTATATAAAGCAAAAGCTCTCAAAATTTTTGAGAGCTTTTTATTTTAGAAATATTTTGAAATTTTATCCAGTTCCAATTCTTCGTAATCGGAAACTACAGTATCCGCTAATGTATAATCCTGATTTTTAGAATGTGGACTTCTGTAAGCGGCACAGAAGATTTCAGCCCTGTGTGCAGCAAGAATTCCATTGGTAGAATCTTCAATTACCATACAGTTTTCTACCGGTTCACCTGCCATTTCTGCCGCCAATAAGAAAACTTCAGGATGAGGTTTTGATTCTTTTAAATCTGCACCACTGATCTTCCCACTGAAGTAATTTTCAAGTTCGAATTTATCAAAAACCATATTGATAGTCGTCATGGTTGCAGAAGAAGCTAAGATCAGCTTTATCCCGTTTTCATGGTAATGCTCAATCAGTTTTCTTATCCCCGGAATTAAATCAAATTCGTCATCGTTATAGAAATAATCCTTAAAATGGGATCTTTTGATCGCTGAAATAGCTTCATGGGTCTGGTTAAGATGATATTTCTGAATTAATGCTTCACAAACTCTTTTGGTAGAAGCTCCGGTAAAAGACGTATATAAATCTTCGGAAACTGCAATTTCCAATTCATCAAAGGTTTTGAAATAAGCTTTTCTATGCAATGGTTCTGTATCTACAATAACTCCATCCATATCGAAAAGAACAGCTTTTAAAGGCATATTTTGAAAGTTTTTACAAAAATAACTTTTAAAATTTAAACATTAAATGATTTCAGGATTTAAAAGTTGGCATAAGGGTAAAATTCATAACAAATCACCAATTATTTATAACTCAACTACTATTTTGTATCTTTGCAGAATCTTTTTAATTTTTCAATCATTTAATTTTTTAATTAATAATTATATATGAAAACATACGCAGGAATTCCCGAAGAAAACGCAACGTTAGAGAATTCGAAAGTAATGTTGGTAACTGTTCCTTATGATGGAACTTCAACATGGGGAAAAGGAGCTGATAAAGGCCCTGAGTTATTCTTAGATGCTTCTGAAAATATGGAGCTTTATGATATTGAAACAGGAACTGAACCTTACCTTGAAGGAGTATATTTAGCGGGTGAAGTTTCTGAAAACTCCAGCCCTGAAGCCATGACAGAAGCTGTTTATCAAAAAACAAAAGAGCTTTTGCAAAATGAAGGAAAAGTATTTACCCTTTTCGGTGGAGAACACTCTGTGTCTATCGGGTCTATCCGTGCTGTAGGGGAGAAATATGAAAATTTAACTGTTCTTCAGTTGGATGCTCATACGGATTTACGTCCTGAGTTTCATGGATCAACTTCTAACCATGCTTGTGCTGTTTTTGAAGCGAATCAGAAACACAACTTAGTTCAGGTGGGAATCCGCTCTATGGATGCTGAGGAAACTGAATATCTGCCTGAAGGAAGAGTATTCTTTGCTCATGAAATAGCGAACAATGAAAACTGGGTTAATGATGTATTGGAAAAAGTATCAGGAAATGTGTATATCACCATTGACTTAGATGCTTTCGACCCTTCTATTGCACCGTCTACAGGAACTCCGGAACCGGGTGGATTACAATGGTATCCAACATTGGAATTATTAAGAAAAGTATTTGAAAAATGTAATGTAGTGGCCTTTGATATTGTAGAATTAATGGATTCTCCAATGGCTAAGCCAACAGCTTTCTTGGCGGCTAAGTTATATTATAAGATGCTTGCGTACAACAATATTTATAACAACAACTAAATTCCACAAGAATCGGATTTTTTCTGCCGTATATTCTTAGGAAATTTGTGAGGTAAAACAGAATAAAAATGTCCACACAAAATCAAATAGATTATAACAGAATTGCCAAAGCGATAGAATATATCCAGAGCAATTTCAGGCTTCAGCCAAGTTTGGAGGAAGTGGCAGAGAATATTCACTTGAGTCCGGCCCATTTTCAAAAGATCTTTACAGATTGGGCAGGAACAAGTCCGAAAAAATTTTTGCAGTTCATCAGTCTTGAACATGCTAAAAATTTATTGAAGGAAGAAAAGGCAAGCTTATTTGACACCGCGTATGAAACAGGGCTTTCCAGTACCAGCAGGCTTCATGATCTGTTTGTGAAAATAGAAGGAATGTCCCCTGCGGAGTATAAAAACGGAGGGAAAAGTCTTGTCATTAATTATAGCTTTTCAGAAAGCCCATTCGGGAATATAGGAGTGGCTTCCACAGAAAAGGGAATCTGCTATATGGCTTTTGAAAACGATAAAGAATCAGTATTAGGGAATTTGAAACATAAATTTCCTAATGCTTCTTTTCTTGAAAAACAGGATACACTTCAGAAGAATGCATTGTCCATATTTGATAAAGACTGGACAAAGCTCAATACCATCAAACTTCATTTAAAAGGAACCGATTTTCAGCTTAAAGTTTGGGAAAGCTTATTGACTATTCCGATGGGGAAACTGTCTACATACGGTACTTTGGCTGAAAAGATTGGAAACCCAAAGGCTTCCAGAGCTGTAGGAACTGCCATCGGAAGTAACCCGGTAGCATTTCTTATTCCATGTCACCGTGTTATTCAGTCTACCGGACATCTTGGCGGTTACCGATGGGGTAGTGAGAGAAAACAGATGATTGTAGGCTGGGAGAGCTCACAACTTTACTCCTAAGTGTTTTAGCCACCATAACCTATTTACAAAAACATTATGTAATTTGTATTAACAAAAACAAAAATCAATGCTCAGTCTCTTCGACGAAACACCGGATTATCCCTTAAGTCTCCTTCCACACGATGGAACTGCTCTTTACTATGGAAAAGTTTTCTCAAAACAGGAATCTGACTTTTACTACGACTATTTGTTCCATCAGATTCCCTGGGAACATGATGAAGCGATGATCTTCGGAAAACTGATTTTAACTAAGAGAAAGGTAGCATGGTTTGGCGAAAAAGCTTTTGAATACACCTATTCAAAGAGAACAAAATATGCAAAGTACTGGACTCCTGAGCTATTGGAATTAAAAAAGAAGTGTGAAGAAGTGACAGGTGAAACGTACAATTCATGCCTTCTTAATTTATACCATGACGGAAACGAGGGAATGGCTTATCACAGTGATGGAGAAACCGACCTTAAGAAACATGGCGCTATTGCTTCTCTTACTTTTGGAGCGGAGAGAAAGTTTTTATTTAAACATAAAACAACAAAAGAAAAGGTGGAAATCTTCCTTGAACAGGGAAGTCTGCTGGTTATGAAAGGAACAACTCAGGATTACTGGCTTCACAGGCTTCCTCCAAGTACAAAAGTAAAAACACCCAGGGTGAATCTTACCTTCAGAACCATTGAAGATTAGAAAAAATCACACCTATTGATCAGATGCACAATATCAGCTCAATCTGCAGGTGATAAAAAATAAAAGCTGTTCGGACGAACAGCTTTTTCTCTTTATTTTAAAACCTCAGCTTCAATAGAGCTGTCATCATAAATTTTAATTAATGCCTTAGTATAATCTTCCTTAGTAGCAAAATTAGGATTATCCAGGAACTTCTGCGGATTAACAGCAAACAGAGGAAACCAGGTACTGCTGATCTGGATCTGGATCTTATGTCCTTTTTTGAAAGTATGAACCACATCCTGAAGCCTGAAGTTGACCGCTGTTTTCTGATTCGGAACTAAAGCTTCACCTTTTTCTCTTGTATTTCTGAATCTTGCCGGCATAATTTCACTTCTTACCATCTGATGGTAGTTTCCATAGATTACGCCGTCTTTCTTTTCAGCAGGTTTGAAATCTTCAGGATATACATCAATCAGTTTTACCGCAAAATCAGCATCTGTAGAAGTGGATGCAATATTCAGTTTGGCCATAATCTCTCCGGCAAATGCAATATCTTCTGTCAGAACATCTGTAGTGAACGTCAGTACATCGGGTCTTCCTACTGCAAATCTCTGATCTTCCGACATATAATTTTTAGGCGTAAAGCCGTTAAAATCTTTTAAGTGATCGGAACTTAAAACCGGGTTTTCAGGATCACTGTAATATTCTGAATATCCTGAGCCGGAAGTTTTCTTTAAGGTTTTGTTCGATAAATAGAAATTAACTTTCTGTGCATTTTTAGGAGGATAAGAAGCAAATTCTTTCCATTCTTTGGCTCCGGTATCATACATTAAGGCTTCAGGAAGTCCTGCATCTTCTTTTGTATTTCCTTTCAGATAGTGGTTAAAGAATTTGGTCTCAATATTTTTCTGATAATACGTGGCAATGCTGTCTCCGAAATAGGTTTCACTGTGGAAATGTTTTCCCTGTTCCTGAGACCAGCCGCCATGAGAGAAAGGTCCCATTACAATGGTATTTTTCGCTTTTGGACTTGTCTTTTCAATTGTTTTGTAAATATTCAGAGGACCGGAAAGGTCTTCAGCATCAAACCATCCTCCTACGGTCATTACAGCATGGTTGATATTTTTCAGGTGAGGAAGAAGGTTTCTCTTCTGCCAGAATTCATCATAATTGGTATGATTCATAATTTCGGTCATGAAGAAATTGTCTTTGTAATACTTTTCATAGGCATCTTTCAGGGTACCAAGCTCTCTGTAGAACTTTAATCCGTCTTCAGAGGTTTGCTTAACGAAAGAATCCATATACCAGGCTTTATTCTCTGCTTTTGTCTTTTGGACTCCAAAAACAGGGAATGTTCTGAAATATCCCAGCATAAATCTTCCGTTATGAAGGAAATCGTCATTCCAGAAATCAGAAATCGGAGCCTGAGGAGAAGAGGCTACCAAAGCCGGATGTTGTGCCAATGTACCTACAGCAGTATAAAAGCCCGGATACGAAGTTCCAAACTGTCCTGCTTTACCATTGTTATCTTTAACGTTTTTCAAAAGCCATTCTATCGTATCATAGGTATCTGTACTTTCATCCACATCTTTTTTTGTTTTACGTTCTACCTGAGGGGTCATATTGGTAAAAGTACCTTCGCTCATATATCTTCCACGGACATCCTGATAGACGAAGATGTATTTGTCTTTCATCAGATAGGAGTTCGGGCCTACCTTTGTTTTATATTCATTTTCTCCATAAGGAGCTACGCTGTAGCAGGTTCTCTGCATCAGGAAAGGATATTTGTTTTTATTTGAGATATCTTTCGGAATATAGACAGATGTGAAAAGTTTCACCCCGTCACGCATAGGAATATAAAATTCTTTCTTGGTGAAATTATCTTTAACGAAATTGTCTTTCTGTTCCGTTTTTTGAGCTTTCCCAAGAAGGAAAAAAAGAATACATAACACTGAAATATGGATTTTCATAAAAAAAATTTACGGCTAATTTAAAAATAAAAATAAAGCCACCCTGTTTTATCTCAAGAATCTTCCTGAAAAACACCCATCAAATCAGATATTTGTTGTGTTTATGGAGGAGAAACTCAGTTTTTCAAGTGAAATACTCATAAAATCATATTTTTAAAAAAATACAATATTATTTATTTTTCGGTTTTTTACCTGCAAATTTATTGAGTTTCATACTCAGCGAAAACATAATATAGCGTTTTAGAATCAGATCTTCACGGTCTTCAAAATAAGAATCTGTAATGGTTCTCCTTACACTTTGATTTTGATTTAAGACATCATAAATTTTTACTTTTGCCGTCAGCTGCTTTTTGAAAAAAGAATATCCCAGACTGGTATTCCAGAAATAGAAATCCTTTTTGAATCCGGGAGCAATATTGGAACTGGTATTGTACTCGAAGTCATTTCCGAAAACAAGCCTGTTTTGAAAGAGGTAGTTGGTAAGTTCCAGCTTTAAAGACTGATTCATCGTATTTACCTGGTCTATATTATAATTGGAATATTTTGAGAAATTATATCCAATTTTATAGGAGGGTTTAATACTGAACTTTTCCTTAATTTCAAAGCTCAGATTCAATCCCGGATTCATACTATATGAGTTGCTTTTAAAAGCCTGTCCATTGATAAAACCATTATTGTAAGTATAATTCATATTGAATCTTGGGCTAATGGTGAATTTTTTGTCCTGCCACTTGAAAATCTTGGTTAAACCTGTACCAATGGTAACATTTTTATTTCCGCTTACATTATCATAAGTAACAATCTGTTTTCCGGCCTCATCATATTTGGTGTAATTGATGACGTCATTATTTCTGTAGGTAAAGCCTATATTGATATAGTAGTTGAAATTTTTGATGATATTATACCTGTTAAAGGAAAGGTTAGTGTTAGTCATCCAGGTGTTTTTCAAATCAGGATTTCCTGTGTAGGATATCAGCGGATCAGACTCATCTTTATAAGGAGTCAGTTGTTCTGCCCCAGGAATATTGAAGCTGGAAGAATTGTATAAGGTTAGGTTTGTACGTTCTGAAAAAGTATACTGAAAATTCACTGTATACCTTGGAAGCACAAAACTTTTCTGAAGATCATATACCTGTCCCTTGAAAACAGAATTTACCTTCATATCTGAGATATCAAGATTTACACCGCTCCAGATATTATACTTCTTTTTGAAGAGAGAAAAAGAAAGCTCAGGAGAAACCTGGTTGATTCTTTGGTTCATACTGTTTGAAAGCAGTGTATTGTATTTGGAATATTGTCCCGTAACAGGATCAAAATCACTGAAATCTCTCGAATCTCGGGATAATTTTGAACTGTATTCCAATTGAAGGCTTAGTATTGCAGAATCTGAAATAGGTTCTGTATAGCCTGCACTGAAACTGTAATTATTACTTTGTGATGTATTCTTCTGTAGCTGATCCCGGTTGTCTGTGGTAAGGCCGGATTCATTGTAGAATGTATTTTGCGACTGATTGATATTATCACTGTTGGACTCAGAAATACTGGTGTTGATGGTGGCCGAAATTGACCTTCCTTTTTTTCTTAAATTTTTCGAAAAATAAATAGTAGGACTAAAAGCATTACTTTCTCCACGGGTACTGCTGGAAGATGTACTTTCATTAAGCAGCTTATCATCCCTTAAAGTGGATGACTGAGATCTGCTGAAGCTGAAATTTTCAGATTTTGAAAAAGATGGAGATATATAAATATTGGTCAGAGAGTCCAGTTTTATTCGCGCTGAACTGTCAAAATTATATGCTCTGGATTCAGTGTCACCATTGCTTTCAGAATTGGTTTTAAGTGTATAGCTGGGAAGAAGGGTCGTTCTTGAAACTTTAGACCGGGTTTCCATAGTAGAATTGGAGTATTTTAGACTGAGATTATCCAGATCTGCATCTTTTCCGAGCTTATCATTGTAGTTAAGTCCAATAGTGGTAGATCTTTGAATCCCATTGCCACCTGTTTGAGTACCGGAGCCTCTGATACGGCCCATATTATCAAAAACATCATCAGCAGAAACACTTTTAGAATTGATATTGTTGGAAGAAGCTAAAAGACTGATTTTAGTGTCTCCTTTGAAATAACTTAGAAGCGTACTGCCTTCATACCGCTTATCAGAGCCGTAGCCTAGGGTAATTCTTGAAAGAAATCCTTTGTTCTTCTTTTCATCAATAGTAAAGTTGATCGTAGTATTCTGAGATTTTGGATGTTTCCCACTAAGCTCTTCTTCTTTTGTTTTTGTAGTGGTAAACTGAATATTTTTAATAATATCTGCCGGAAGATTCTGTAAAGCCATTTTACCATCTTTATCAAAAAATGGTTTGCCATTGACCATAACCTGATCTACATCTTTCCCATTAACTGTAATTTTATCGTCATTACCGACTTCCACACCGGGAATCTGTTTTAAAAGCTCCAGAATTTTGCTGTCAGGGCGTACCTTAATCGCTGATGCATTGAATTCTATGGTGTCATTTTTTATTTTTACGGGAGAGACTGTAATTTTGACCTCATCAATATTGATCACGGCCTTTTTCTCAAGTTGTATAGTACCCAAAGATATAGACTGGTCAATTTTTTCAAATTTCCTGAAATAGGAAAGGTTTCCAGCGTCAATTCTGAGAACAGACGGTTCTTTTGCCTCATCAATTTTTAATGAAAATTTTCCCTCCTTATTGGTAGCAGTATAATTGACAATAGATGAATCTTTTGTCTTCAGCAGATATACCGTTAGATTTTCTACAGGTTTTTTTTCCAGGTCCGATACTATTCCGTCAATATGCAGTTTCTGGGCATGTACAATCACGATATTGCATACGAAAAGCAATAACAGTAAGATTTTCTTCATTTAGCTTTTTCAAAGGGTAAAAATAGAAAAACATCCCAATATAGGGATGTTTCTCAGTATATTTCTGAAATTAATTTTCGTAAAATTAAATTATGCTCTCAAATATCTTGAATACGCATATCCTTCCTGACCGTCAGCAGTTTTCACTTTCCACCAGTCGTCAGAAGTCTGCTCAATTAAAGTTACTGAAGAACCTTTGGCTGCTTTTCCTACAACAGCAGCTTCCGTAGAAGGCTCTTGTCTGATATTCAGGTTAGAGTCCTCTGTTGCTATTGTCAGAGAAGCACCTGCAGCAAGTCCTGCTACCTGTACATCAATATTGATATCTGAAGAAGAATAGGTAGAATCAATGGCACCTAAAGCATTCCATACTGCATCTTTTGCAGCGGTGCTTGAAGCATTTCCGGAAACATAAAGTATTCCGTCCTGCTCCTGAACCTGAAGGTTTGAAATTCCTGCAGACTGAGCTGCTGAAACTACACTTGAATATTTATTTTGTAATTCGCTCATCTTAATTATTTTACAGTTAGGTTATTGTTATATTTTCCAATTTTCAGGGCATCTACAGATTCTTTGATCTTTCTTGCCTGTAAACCTGAAACATTTCCTGTAAGAGTAAGCTGTCCGTTTACAACTTCTACTTTTACAGTTGGAAAATCTTTTACAGCATCCTGAACTTTTTTCTGAACAGCAGGGTCTACAGCTGATGTAGTTTCCACTGGTGCGGCAGGCGCAGGTGCTGCTATAGTAGACATATCCATTACGTCTTTTACTCCGCTGATCGCTTTTAATTGTGTGATCATTGCATCCTTAGACTGCTGATCTGCAAAAGTTCCGCTTAAGTGAGCTACACCTTCTTTTACTTCAACAGAAGCATTGGGATTAGAAGTTACTACAGTTGTAGCCTGAGTCTGAAGATCGGCATCAGATACTTTCTTTTTACAAGAAACTGCTCCGAAAGATACAGCTACAGCTAATGCAGCCATTGCGATAGTTTTTTTCATATTGTATATTTATTAATGTTGTTATACAATCAAATGTAATAATAAAATTTGTACCAAAAGAATAAAAAATCAATAAATGTTTCTTAAATTTTTTACAATATTTTATATATCAGGGATTTAATTTTAAATGTATAAATCTTTTCTAAGGTACTTCCGGTTTATTACAGAATGTTTTTACTGTTCAACTATGGTAAGAGAATTATAGGCTCCGTTTCCTGAAATATCAAACTGGCTGACTGTTCCGTCAAATGCTACTGTAATCCAAACAAAAGGTCTTAATTTATCTCCTTTATTTAAATATACACTTACTGTACAAGCCGAGCCTACAGGTACTGCATTAGGACTTCCTCCCGTATCGGAAGCATATCCGTTATTGGTTTTTACTCTTTGAGTGATAGTACCCGCCGGATTTCTAACTTCCCAAATGGCTTCTGTTTGATTGTTGGCCCCTGTATTCACCTGACTGGATTGTAGTGCGTAAGTAAAAGTAGCAAAGTATACACCATCACGCGGTGCTATAAATTCACCTGTAGCCGGGGTAAAATTTGCCGTTGGTACCCCCGAATCAGAATCTAATTTTTCAGCCCAATTAGTTAAATAGGAAGATCTTCTTTGAACCACCCCGGATTTAGTCCCTATTTCCGAAGGTACCGCACTTTCAAATACATAGGTATCCTGAGTAATCTTACTTGCCATTACGATGATACGGGGTTTTCCTTTAGGAAAAAAACTAACCCAACTGGAACCGTCGGAAAATTCTAAATAGCCTTTTACCCCAATGGCAGGACTTGCAACATATCGTAATGTGCCTGCGCCTGCCTCGGCAGCTGTTTTCGTTGTATTCCCGATAGCCACAGAACCGTTGGTGCCACTGCGTAGATCCATGGCTACTTTTGGATTGGCAACGAGTACCCCCATTCTTCCGGAATTATCAACTACAATATTGCCTGCATTTGTTTTAATTTCTACAGGATTTGCCGGATTGGGTATTCCAATTCCTATTTGAGCATTGATACAGGTTACTGTAAGTGATACAGTAAGTAAAGTACTAATACATCTTTTTATTTTATTTTTTGATACCATCATTACCTGTTTTTATAATTCGCTGATGCTTAAATTATTCAATTTGCTGTCATTTAGTGTGTTTCGCGCGCTGCCAATAGTATGCCTTACGCTAAACTTTATAGTATCATCTTTCTTAAGATTGAAAATAGCATTACAATTTCCACTTATATAATTACTTACTGCACCAGCCTGAAAAGCAGGATAAGAATTTATTGTTTTAAATACCGGAATATTATTAGAGCTTTGGCTGCTTTCTATTGCCGTTTCTATAAATGTATTTTTAGGGATATTCCCATTAGCCAATGTGATGCTAAAAGAAACCAAATAGAACCCATCGCGTGGAGCTTTGAAAATTCCGCTGGAAGGATCGAAATCTCCACCGGTACCAGCACCTAGATCAACTGTTTCTGCCCAACCGGTAATCACTGTTGATGTAGAAGTTGGAATGCTCTGGGTAGTGCTTTTATTAGCATTTACAAGGGCCTTAGTGGGAGGAGTAAGTGGTAATGCTATCCATTGCTCACCATCAGAATACTCTAAAAATCCACCAGTATTGTAACGTATGGCCCCACCACCTGCTGCAGCAGGGCTTTGGGTATTAGTGCCCAGGCCAATAATTCTCTCGTTACCCGCAGATCGAAGATCAACTTTAGTAACCGGATTTAAAAGGCCAACACCTAACTGCCCTGTTGATGTAACAACGATGTCATTAGATATTTTTGTGGCATCAGGTGCAGAGCCATCATCTTTTCCTGCGTCAATATGTAACGGTTGTGTAGGATTCGGAATAAAAAAACCTACCTGTGCACTTATTTTAATTATAGAGAAAAGTAAAGCACAAGTGAATAATTTATATATTATATTGATTTTCATACTCTATATCTTAATGTTCTATTATTGTTAAATTATTAAACCCATCATCTGGATTTGCGGGATTTGAAGAGTCAGTTGTTACTCTAAGGGGAATCGCACTTGAGGAAAGGTTTTGATATAATCTGACACTCACCCTGGTCCCTGCATCCAACGTAAGAGTAACAGTACTTGATCCTCCAGCCTGTGTGGAGCGTGTAGCATTAGCATCATCAGATGAACCGGTCATAGATTGACCGAAAGTTTTATAGACACTCGCCAGAACGGTGCTTGTAGCAGGATTATAAAACTGGGATTCTACTCTGGAACCATCAGTAATAACAGTACCGTTAAAATTAAATGTTAGTAAAAAAGTATAGGTTCCACTACGGGGAGCAGTAAATTCTCCTGAACTGGGATTAAAGCTATTACTCATGTCACGTACCTCATTCCAGTTAATGATAGTGGTTGCCGAAGCTGTTGGTATTGATTGGCTTGCAATCTTACGAACCACTATCACTGCCTTTTGAGGAGCTACATAAGCTTTATGCCACACCGTACCATCAGACACTTCAATTTTGGCTCCTACTGGTGTATTATTTACATCATAGCGTACGGCACCTGCACCTGCTGCGCTTGCCAGCATAGTGGTAGTACCTATACCCAGAGAATTTTCATTTGCCGCTGATCTCATATCTAGTTGAACCTGAGGAGTAAGAACTCCAGCTCCAATAAAACCTGTTGCTTTATTTATGATAATATCATTAGAAAGCTGTGTGGGTGTTGGTATTCCTGAAGTTGGATTATCCTTGGCTCCGTCTACATGAAAAATTCCTTGTGGGTTATTTGTTCCTATACCAATTTGTGCATTAAACACATTTATAAAAAAACAAAAGGGAAGTAGCAATATTTTGCGTGTTTTTTTTTCCATATTCTTGTGTAAAATTTGAAGTAATTAATTAAATTTAATAGGTTGTTAATCATTACTTATAAACCAGTTTATTTTAAAAATTTTATAAACTGGTTTTAAAATCAAAAAATGTACATTAAATCTGATGAATAATATTTTGATTTAATTGATGCAGTACCTTTAAACTATTGCATTAGAGGGAATACGCAAAGTTTAAAGGTTAAAAATTAATTGTACAGCATACTCTTAAAGTCAGATATGATACTCATCATAATAAATTTAATTTCTTATAAATTAATGTGTTTTTAGAATCTTATCAATGCAAACGTTGGGTTCTAATTGTTTTATAATAGATTTTATGCAAAACTGATGATTTTTTGCAGTCAATCAAAAAATAGCGAATCGATATATTTCGAGACGCTGATAGATTTAAGTGCTGCAAGTAAAGTTCTTTTTAATTTATTGATAATTAATAGAATACATGGTCAGTCATCTTTTCATTTTTTTATTTTCTGAATACCCGGCAGGTTATTAAAATCCTAGCCAAAAATTAATCCGTTTTGAAGAAAATCTTATGCCAACTGAAAAACCATTATATTTGCGCAAATTGAACTATATATGAAAGGACAGAATAAACTTTTTATAGCAATTATCATTGCACTTATCCTGGGAGTAGGAATTGGAGGAATAGTACATGTAAAATATCCGGAAAGTGCGGAGCCTTTTTCCAAGAATATAAAATTATTGGGAACTGTTTTTATCAGATTGGTACAGATGATCATTGCACCACTGGTATTTACCACTCTGGTTGTTGGGATAGCCAAAATGAGTGATATCAAAATGATTGGAAGGGTAGGAACAAAAGCCATGCTTTGGTTTATTTCTGCTTCTCTGGTTTCCCTTTTTATAGGGTTGATGCTGGTAAACTGGCTGGAACCGGGGCATGTTACAAAGCTGCCTATCCAGGACGTTGCTTCTGCTGAAGACCTTCTGAAAAGCAGTAAAAGTTTTTCTATGGAAGACTTTGTGAAACATATGATTCCTAAAAGTTTATTCGAAGCTTTTGCAACCAATGAAGTATTGCAGATTGTAGTATTTGCTATTATGTTTGGAGTGGCTTTGGCCAATCTGGGCGAAGAATATGCTCAGCCTGTAGTTAAACTTTTCGATATTATTGCCCACGCTATCCTTAAAATGGTAGGATATATCATGTGGTTTGCTCCTTTTGGAGTATTAGGAGCTATTGCAGCAGTAGTGGCTACCAATGGATTTGAAATATTTAAAGTCTATGCTATTTACTTAAGAGACTTCTTCTTTGCATTAGGAGTTCTATGGCTGGTTCTTTTACTGGTAGGATATCTGATCTTAGGAAACCGTCTTTTCGATTTGTTGAAAAGAATTAAAGAGCCTTTATTGATCGCGTTTTCTACCACAAGTTCAGAAGCTGTATTTCCAAAATTGGTGGAAGAGCTTGAAAAATTCGGATGTAACAGCAGAGTAGTATCTTTTATTCTGCCTTTAGGATATTCTTTTAATCTGGATGGAAGTATGATGTATATGACATTTGCCTCTATCTTCATTGCACAGATCTATGGAATCGAAATGACACTGGGACAGCAGATCACGATGCTGTTGGTATTAATGCTTACTTCAAAAGGAATTGCCGGTGTTCCAAGAGCTTCACTGGTGATTATTGTGGCTACCTGCTCCATGTTTGGTATCCCACCGGAAGGGATTGCCCTAATTCTGCCAATTGATCACTTTTGTGATATGGGAAGAAGTATGACAAACGTATTAGGAAATACATTGGCTACTTCTGCAGTCTCTAAGTGGGAAGGACAGCTAACTGAGCCGTTAGATAAAATTTAAAAGCTGATCAATGAGTTTAAAAAACTTAGAAATATATAAAAGCCATATTCTTGAATATGGCTTTACTGTTATCAACACTGTTTTTTCAGAGGAGGAAGTTGGCGAAATAATCAATGTTCTCAACAACATAGACACCTCAAGAGAGAACTTCAGAAAATCTGAAGACCTGTTTGCCATAAGACAGTTTTTAAAGGAACTTCCGGAAATTAAAGACCTCATCTTTAATGACAATATTAAAAGAGTAATTAAGGAAATCTTTGGCGGAAAATACTTTGTGGTAAAAAGCATTTATTTTGATAAACCTGAAACCTCCAACTGGTACGTAGCCTATCATCAGGACCTTACTATTTCTGTGGATAAAAAACTGGAATTACAGGGGTTTGGACCCTGGACTACAAAACAAAATCAGTTTGCCGTTCAGCCTCCGTTGAATATTTTAGAAAATATCTATACCCTCAGGATTCATCTGGATGATACGGATGAAAATAACGGAGCCCTAAAAGTGGTTCCAAAATCCCATTCCAAAGGAATTTACAGACCTGAAACAATTGATTGGAATGTAGAAACTGAAGAAATAGGCAATGTGGAAAAAGGGGGGATTATGATTATGAAACCTCTTACCCTTCACGGTTCCAACAGGACAACCAACGGAAGGAAAAGAAGAGTGATACACATAGAATTTTCTGACATAGAACTTCCGGAAGTCCTGCAATGGTCTGAAAGAATGAATTGATAAAAACAACCCCTCTTCAAATTCTTGAGAGGGGTTTACTTTAGCTCTAATCACTGTATACTACTTCGCTGTCAGGGTCTTCAGTAACAGAAAAACAGCAGAAATTCTTTTTATAGTTTTATTTTGCAGAGATTTCATCAATAAAGATATAAGCATCTTCACTGGCTCCCTGATGCCATTCCGGAAGCTTCCCGAAATAATAAGCTTTTACTTTGAGATATCTGGCTTCGGTAGGAAGTATTTCCGTTGCAAAGTCTTGTATCTGAATCTTTTCGTCTTTAGGATCGATCGTATTATCTATTGTTTTCAAAAGAATAAAATCTTTACCATTCATAGAAACATAATATTCCACTTTTTTGGGCATCAGGATCCAGGCTTTACTGTCCTGAAGATAGGTAGAAGATAGCTTTGTGATCTGCTGAGGAGATTGGAAGTCAATAATTGCTTCAAAATTCTGCCCCTGATATCCATGCCATTCCCCTTTTCGCCAGTTGATATCCCCTCTTATTCCGTCAATTAATGCCAGTTTTCCATTAGCTGTATACTGAGGAGTGGCTTTTGAAAGGATGTTGATATCCCAATAATTCGGTCTTCTGTTAAAATTGGCTACTGTAGCAGAGCTTTTCTCACCATTTTTCTCGACATAAGCGAGAACCTGAGTCGTCTTCGTGATAGAGAAAGGTCCTTTATAAGGGATGAATGTTTTCCTTTTATTGGCATCACTTTCATCCATAGTCATATAATACACTTTATCACCGGGGTGTAATGGAGTAATCTCAACCTTTGTGGAAAAGTCAAAAATACGGTCAGCTGAAATGATCGGGGAAGCTGTAATCTGATCATATTTAAAATCTTTAAATGATTTTACATTTTCAAATCCCAGTTTTTTAAGTGCTGCCTTACCTGTATTTTTAGTAATGTTTTTCGTAGTTCCGTCTTCAAGATGAATGGTAACCTCATCAAAATAAGGAGTAGTGGCTTCCCATTCGGATAATCCCGGGGTTACAGCGTAAATTCCCATTGAGCTTAAAACATACCAGGCACTCATCTGACCGCAGTCTTCGTTTCCAATAAGTCCGTCCGGTGTATTTTTATAGAAATTATCAAGGATGTATTTAATTTTAGCATCTGTTTTTTCAGGTTTATCTACAAAATTGTAGAGATAAGCAATATGATGACTCGGTTCATTTCCCTGAGCATACTGACCCATTAACCCTGTAATATCTACCTGCTCTCTGCCTGTTGTTTTATCCGGAGCGGCAAATATGGCATCAATGAACTTTTCAAATTTCTCCTTTCCGCCATGAGCTGCTATAAGACCCGGAATATCCTGCTGCACGGAATAAGAATAATGCCATGAATTTCCTTCTGTATAATTATTGTTGACCTCTCTCGGATCGAAAGGCTCATACCATTTTCCATTCTTTCTGGGCTGCATAAATCCGTTCGCAGGATTATAAAGGTTTTTCCAGTTTTGAGAACGTTTCATGAAATACTGATAATCTTCTTTCTTACCCAAAATTTTAGCCATTTGAGCAATACACCAGTCATCATAGGCATATTCTACCGTTTTGGAAACACTTTCCGACTCATCATCGATGCTGATGTAATTATTATGCTTGTAGGCATTCAACCCAAAAATATCCAGCATGGCAGAATTTTTAGACGCCTGAAAGGCTTTTTCGTAATCAAACCCCTGGATTCCTTTAGCCATCGCATCAGCAATTACAGAAACAGCATGATAACCGATCATGCATTCCGTTTCATTGGAAGCCAGTTCCCATACAGGAAGTTTTCCTCCCTGTTCATATTGTTTGACGAAGGTATTGACGAAATCGGCAGTTCTCTTTCTGTCGATTAAAGTCATCAGAGGATGTGCTCCCCTGAAGGTATCCCAAAGCGAAAATACGGTGTAATAATCGAAGTCTTTGGCTGTATAAAGCTTATTATCACGGCCTCTGTATTTTCCGTCCGCATCCATATTGATATTAGGCTGTGTAAAAACATGGTACAGTGCTGTATAAAAAACAGAGAGTTTGTTTTTATCATCAGACTTAACCTCTATTTTTGAAAGCTCTTTGTCCCAATCCGTTTCGGCTTGTTTTTTTACTGTTTCAAAATCATTCGTCTGTCCTTCTGCCAGCATGTTTTTTTCTGCCCCTTTATAGCCTGTAGGGGAAATGGAAACTTTTATACTGATTTTTTCTCCTTTTTTAACATCAGCAGAAAAGGCCAGAGCCAGTTTTGTTCCGGTATAAAGGTTGGCTTCCTGTTTTCCGTTAACTTCCTTCTTAGAGATTTTCACAGGTTTAGAAAATTCAATTCTGGAGTAGATATACTGATTGGTTGCCCAGGCTTCACTTCTCCTGAAAACTTCAATGGTTTTATTGTCAATGATTTTTACTTCACCTTCCAGTAACTTGTCTCTATGGTTGAGATCCAGAATAATATTAGCATTTCCGGCATTATTGAAAGTATATTCATGATAACCCACTCTTTTGGTCGTGGTAAGGCGAACGTTGATGTTGTTTTTATCTAATTTTACAGTATAGAATCCGGCAGTAGCTTTTTCGTTCTTATGTGAAAATTTTGAAGAATAGTCTTTACTATCCAGACTCGGATTGCCCATTGTAGGCATGAGCATAATATCTCCGTAATCAGAAACTCCTGTACCATTCAGGTGAGTATGGGAAAAACCATAGATCACCGAATCCGAATAATGATATCCGCTGCATCCGTCCCAGCTTCCGTCTATTCTGGTATCCGGAGAAAGCTGTACCATCCCGAAAGGAACTATAGCGCCCGGGAAAGTATGGCCATGACCTCCCGTTCCTATAAACGGATTGACATACTGTGAATAGTTCTGAGCGGAAATAAGCTGGGTCATAAATAAAGAAAACGTGATGAGCCTTTTTTTCATATTCTAATTTTATAATAGCGAATATATTGAAAAACGGTAAAACAGATGTAATAAAAGAAGGGTATAGCTTGTCCTATAAAAAACGATAATAATTCATGAAGAAAATATTTCTGTCAGGAATACTCCTGCTTCCGGCAATTGCTTTTTCACAAAGTATAACCGGGAAGATCACACAAACCGGAAATGACGTTTCCTACGTTGAAGTGGTAGCTGCCAAAAGTGAGAAGAAACAGACTGTCATTTCGGATGAAAAAGGAAATTATTCACTGAAGCTTTTGGAGAAAGGAAATTACCACATACAGCTTATACAAGAGGGTGTGGAAGTATTCAATAAGGATATTACGGTAAATGGAGACCTGAAACAGGATTTTTTTATTGAAAAAAAGAAAGAAAAACAGATTGAAGGGATTAGTCTTACCGCCAGAAAAAAACTGATTGAGAGAAAGGCTGACCGACTGGTTTTCAATGTTGCCAATTCCGTTGCCTCACAGGGAATGGATGGGGCAGATGCCCTTGCAACCACACCATTGGTTAAAATAGATGATAATACAGGAGTTTCCATTGTTGGAAAAAGTGGAGTGTCAGTAATGGTGAACGACAGGATACTGAATTTTTCACCTACTGAGCTTGTGACCTATCTTAAGAGCCTTCGTTCTGAAAATATCGAAAAAATAGAAGTTATTACGTCGCCGCCTGCAAAATATGAAGCACAGGGAAACAGCGGAATGATCAATATTGTGTTAAAGAAGAATCAAAGTCTGGGATGGAGTGGGAGCCTTACAACAAGTCTTCAGCAGCAAACTTATACGGGAACTTCCAATAGTGTAACGGTCAATTACCAGAACGAGAAGTTACGTTCTTCATTGAAATTAAGACAGAATAAATATGACAAACATTCATACGAAAACTACTGGATAGAAGGAGCAGATGGTCTTAAAAGTAATGATAACAGAAAGGATTTTGGTGACGGGCTAGGCGCTAACTTAAGTGTTGATTATCAGTTGAGTAATAAGTCTAATGTAGGCTTTATCTATGATTATGGATTCGGCCACTCCAATATGAATATCACCAATACGTCGAACTATTTTCAGAATGACAACTATACGAATACACTGCTTACCTATGCAGAACACAGAGCAACAGGGAAGCAGCATACAGCAAGTGCCTATTATGATCTGAAGTTCGGAAAACAGGATCATAAGCTGAGCATTACAGGAAATTATTTTTCCAATGTTCCTGAAACGACCATTGATTTTACAACAACGGAGAGTCTGGGAGACCGTTTTGTGGTAAAATCTCCTTCAACAGTAAATTATAAAATCTATTCCGGGCAGGCTGATCTTACCTTACCCTATCAGTTTGCAAAAACCGAAACAGGAGTGAAGTTCACTAATTTTGATAATAATTCCAATATATCTTATCAGAATCTTATCAATGGAAATTATGTGACAGATCCACTAAAAAGCAATCAGTTTGAATATAATGAGAAAAATTATGCAGCCTATATCAGCTTTGAAAAATCATTCAATGAAAAATGGTCTGCAAAAGCAGGTCTCCGCTATGAATACTCTGTTGTTAATGGAAATTCTTTAACCTCAGGACAGCAGACCGGGAATGCTTATGGGAAATTCTTCCCAACAGCTTATGTTACCTATAAAAGTAATGAAAACCATACCTTCAATCTTAATTATTCCAAAAGGATCAACAGGCCTGGATTCCGGGCGATCAATCCATACCGCTGGTACATCAATATCAATTCTTACTTTACCGGAAATCCTTTTCTGAAGCCTTCTATCAATCATAATTTTGAATTTTCCTATGTCTACAAGGGAAAACTTTCAGCATCTGCTTATTTCCAAAGAACTCTGGAAGCGTTTGGTCAGCTGGCCAACCTGAAAAATGAAAACAGGATCAGTACTTTTGAAAACTACTACAATCAGAACAGTATGGGAATTTCACTCAACTATTCAGATACTTTTTTCAAAAGATGGGAAGCTAATTATTCAGCTAATTATTCTTATATGAATACGGATGTTTTTGCAACCGATGCCGTTTCCAGAAAAGGAAACAGCTATGATTTCGATGTTCAGAATACTCTATCACTTAATAAGAACAAAACCATTCAGCTGATTCTCAATTATTGGTTCCGGTTACCTTCAAATTCAGGGAATGTATATATGGATTTTGCCGGAAATTTTACGTCGGGTCTTAAGTTGAGCCTTATGGAAAGGAACCTTCAGATAAATGTAATGGTTTCCGATATTTTTAAGCAGGGAAAAAGTGTTGGCAAAATTTATTATACAACAGGAACCCATTCTTATAATAATTATTACGATGCCAGAAGACTGACAGTATCGGCTACCTATACTTTTGGAAATAAAAAGGTAAAAGGAGCCAGCCGTAATGTGAATTTTGATGAAAAGAACAGAGCGAATTAGGAAAGAAATCTTGAAAAAGACAGTTATTATTGGACTTGATGGCTGAAAATTATTGGATATTCTTTTAAATTCAAACCTTATAGGTTCCAAAACCTATAAGGTTTAGCATAAGGTTAGCAGAAATAGCTTTCAAAAAATTCCGTAGTAAATTTTTAGACTTCTCCCTCAAAGAAATCCTGAAGATATAGCTCCTGATCATTCTCTTTTCTTTCTGTTCCCAGATATTTTTTCCATGCCTGGGATTCATAATATACAATTCCCATTTCCCAGACACAGTAAGTGGGAAGATGGGTTTTATTTCTGTCCCAGATTTCAAATGTTCCTGAGCCGTCATGGTATACACTTTCCCATAATTCATTTTCACTTCGCCATGTGCAGACCAAAAGAAGGTAGTTTTCACCACACCGGTGCATGATGACAAAGCCAAGGTCATCTATGTTCTGAAAATTTTCTTCGGCATTTTCTATCGCGAGCTGGGCATTCCGGATGTCTTGAGAAGAAATTTCTGAAAGGTTTCCGGCAAGGTCATACCATTTGAACCTGGTCTTTCCAACGTTGAAAATTCCTTTGGGAGAAGCATATTTGGATGGGTAAGCAGTATTTCTCATACATTATTTTGTGTGAAGGATAAAAAGTCTGAATAAAAAAAAGGACAAACAAATTTTTAATCATCTGATTTATCACCTGATATTATAGATTTTATTGATTCTAAATTACCGAAAAAATCCGTAAATTTGTAAACAATTTATATTTATATGTTGACGAAAGAAAAGGTTCAGAATTTCCTTAAAGAAATAGAAGTAGACGATTTAGTGAATAATTTTCAGATTATGGGTGAAGATGTTTATATTGACATGACCGCTCATTCGCCTGCAATGCATGAAAAGAAAAAACTGGAGGCTGCAATGAAGCAGGCTTTTGCGAGTGAGTTTGGAGAAAATGTTCATTTAAAACTTAAAATCGTTTCTCCGGAGCCTAGTGAAATTCAGCAAAGTCAGATCAAAGGAAAACAAATTCCCGGGATTCAAAATATTATCGCTATTGCTTCCGGAAAAGGAGGAGTAGGGAAATCTACTGTTGCTGCAAATATGGCAGTAACATTGGCTAAAATGGGCTTTAAGGTAGGATTGCTGGATGCTGATATTTATGGGCCATCAGTACCTACCATGTTCGATACAGAAGGAGCAAAACCAATTTCTGTAGATGTAGGTGGTAAAAGCATGATGAAACCTATTGAAAATTATGGTGTGAAAATGCTTTCTATAGGATATTTCTCAGGAGCTAATCAGGCCGTTGTATGGAGAGGTCCTATGGCTTCAAAAGCATTGAACCAGATGATCAGAGATGCTGCATGGGGAGAATTGGATTTCTTATTAATAGATCTTCCTCCGGGAACTGGTGATATTCACTTATCAATTATCCAGGAAGTTCCTGTTACAGGAGCGGTGATTGTAAGTACACCTCAGCATGTTGCACTGGCAGATGTAAGAAAAGGTATTGCGATGTTCCAGATGGAAAGTATTAATATTCCTGTTCTTGGATTAATAGAAAATATGGCGTATTTTACACCGGATGAACTTCCTGAGAATAAATACTATATCTTTGGAAACCAGGGAGCACAGTATCTTGCTGAAGATCTTGGAATTCCTGTATTGGGAGAAATTCCTTTGATCCAGAGTATCAGAGAAGCCGGAGATGTAGGAAGACCTGCAGCGCTTCAGGAGGGCTCTAAAATTGCAGAAATCTATACAGAAACGGCAAGAAAAATGGTTGAAAGCTTAGTAGAAAGAAATAAGAATATTCCTCCTACTGAAGCGGTAAAGATTACCACAATGGCAGGATGCTCACCCAAAGCAAAATAATAATAACTTTCAATTACATTTGAAAAAACCGAATTGAACTGAAAAAATATGGAAACAAATATAACGCACGAAGATACAGTAACACGAGTAATGGAAGCTCTGGAAAGCATCAGGCCGTTTTTGAATAAGGACGGAGGTGATATTGAGCTTATTGATGTGAAAGATAACCAGGTTTTTGTGAAACTTTTAGGTAACTGTTCCGGATGTTCATTGAATTTTTCAACCCTTAAATTAGGCGTTGAAAATACCATTAAACAGCATGCCCCGGAAATTGAAAAAGTAATCAACGTAGAGTAAAAACTACATCGGAGATATTTTTAAGACAGATCTTTTTTTAAGGTCTGTCTTTTTTATTGGTTGATATAAAGCAGGTTTGTCATATGAATTATTTACATTAATTTTTAAGTATAAAAGTAAAAGCTCCAGGTATTTCCGGAGCTTTTGAATTCAATAATAAATGTAAATTACTTTACAATAATTCTCTTAAGATGTCCTTCAGAAGTTTTCACAAGGTAAGCTCCTGTAGAAAGACCGGAAGTGCTGATGGTTAAGGCATTCTTTTCTTTTCCGATCAGCTTTCCTGACATATCATACAGCTCATAATCCTGTTTTCTGTTAAAGTAAAGAATATTTCCTTTGTTTACAGGATTGGGGAATACATTGAATGTTGCTGTTTCAGATTTTATTTCGCCGGTTCCCAGAGTGGGTGATAGGCCTACTTCATAGATAGATAAGGTACCACTGATCTCATTGGCAACAATAACATAGCCTTTATGGATTGTCATATTTTCAGGAGCGATATAGATAATACCTTCAGGTCCGTTATCTCCACCATAGGCAGAAGTAGAACGGGAATGCTTATAATCTGTAAAAGTAGGGTTGTCAGGATCTGTAATATTATAAACCATTACTCCTCCTGTTCTTTCCAGCGTAATGAAGGCAAAGGTTTGTCCGTTGATTGTTCCTAAGGCTACCCCTTCCGGTTCCGGACCTTTTGCACGGCTTCTGTTTTTAACGGCATTGGATTCATTATCAACATTGAAAAGCAATGGATAATGGGCGGCAATATATCTTTCAAACTGATCTCCACTGTCATAAGCTCTTTGTTTTGTATCTGTATTGAAAATAGAGAATGAACGTGCCCCTAATGCTGAGATTTCTTCAAAATCTGTATCTCCATCTGTATTTCCAGTAGCCGATGAAACCCTAAATCTACCCAAATTATGAGTAGCTTTTAATAGAGCGGCCTGAGGAAAAATAGCAGGATCTAAAGTATAATTATTAGCACCTACAGTAGTTCTTTCGCTGTATCCTGAAAGATCTTTTTCATCCCCTTCGTTGGCTGTTACAATATAATGGGTATTTCCTACTTTATAGTTCTGTACAGCATCAGGAGTGTAATAAGCTTTTACGGGCCAGTTGGCAATTAATACTTCTCCATTATTATCGGAGGCATCAAAGCCATTACCCGGGAGGCTCATATCTTTTTTGCCCAATCCCCAAATCCCTGTAATAGATTGGGTGGTAAGGTCAATTTCTGCAATGGCATTGTTTTCCTGAAGCGTTACCCAGGCTTTTTGACTGTCTGCACTTACGGTGACATATTCAGGCTCTAAATCCTGAGAAAGGGTATTGTTGGTTCTTACTTTTCTTAATCCGGTTGCTGCTAAGGCTGAAACCTGAGCATCAAAACTGTTGAAATTAAGAGTAGCCACTTGAGTTTGCGTAAGGTTACCAATTCCTCCTGAAATATCAATGATGCTTATGGTGCCCTCAGGATCTATGGTGTAAGCATCATTTGGCTCTCCTTCATTAGCCGTAATCACCTTTGTTCCGTCGGGAGTGAAGGTAATCATATCTGGTAAAGCTCCTACAGTAACTTGCTTCAGGAAATTTCCGTTATTATCAAAAAACACTACGGAACCGTTCTGTTGCGGATTGGTATTTGGAGATGATGCAGCTATGATTCCGTTTTTCACGGCGATACTTGTAATTCCGCCATAGGGAGCCATATTGACTGTTTTGATAACCGAGGGAGTGGAAGGATTACTGAAATCAATAATATCAAACACATCTGTAATAGAGCTGATTGTAAATAAACGCTGTGTGGAAGGATCGTGAACTACAATTTCTGTGGAACTGTTATTATTTCCTGAAGGATCAAAACTTCCGATATAATTCAGCTGTATCTGATTAGACGGAGCCGGGGCCGGTTTATCATTGTCTATAATATAAACTGTTGCAGAATGATCTCCCGAAATGGTTGCTCCGGTTGGATTTTCGAGGCTTACAACAAAATATTCTGCCTGCTGTTCTTCCGTTGCATCATCAATAATAGGAATATTGACAGTATAACTTGTTGTGGAAGGTGTAATAGTGATGGTCTGGTTGGCTAAACTAAAATCATTGCTGTCAGCTGTGCTGAATGGGGCAGGCTTAACAACTAAATTAACTGTCGCCGTTGAGGGGTTGGCTACGTTAATTTTGAACGCCAGGTTTCCTGTATTTTCATTGACTTTTATGAAATTCTTATCCAATGAAATTGTAGTTCCGGCAGCTGTAAAGGTGCTGGAAGTCGCTGATGTAACTCCATTATCACTGAAATCTTCAATGGTATTAGGTGTAAGCGCTGCATAATAAGTCTGCCCCGGCACTAAGCCGGAAGTTGGGATGATGGTGATGATATTGTTGCTGAAAGCTGTACTAAAGGGAACTTGTGTACCAGTAGAGTTTCCCAGACGAAGCTCTACCAGGTTTTGTGCATTAGAATCGTTAATCGCGGAATTATCTGCCAGTCTTACATTTTCATTAAAAGAAATAGTAGGGTGAACAGTTGTAGAAGCATTATTTGTGTTGTTTGTAGGGAAATACGTGACTGTGGGAGGAGTAGTGTCAACACCTCCTGTTGAAGTTGCATCTACAGTAAAATTATCAAAACGGTTGTTTCCGCCTGTTCCTCCTCCTGTTGCAGAGAATTCAACTTTTAATTTAAAATTCGGGTTATTGGAAACACCTGCTACCGCTGAGAAATCAAAACTAATGAGCTGTGGATTGGCATCCTGAGGATTTACAGTCTGATAGGGGGTAAAGATAGTTCCATCTGTAGAATAAGACCATGCCTGTGTTCCTGCTCCCTGGCCTGATCTTCTTGTCGTGAATTTTATATTCACATTGTCATACCCTGTTGTAGGAAGGTTAAATTGTAATGCACCCCCAATAGGGTTATTAAATCTTAAATGAGTTCCGGAGAGATCCCCATTTCTGGCATTCAGATTACCAATATCGAAGTTTTGTCCTGTACCATTTGCAAAATCTATGACACTGCTGCCACCCGCCAAAGCATTCAGTGAGCCGTTAGCCAGTGTGGAAGAAGGTGTAGTGATGGAAGCTGCAGAAGCATTGTTATTAAAATTCCAGTAATGAATAAGGGTCTGTCCGAAAAGCCCGCTTTGAAAGAAGAATGCGGCAATGACAGATCCTTTTAATAAGTAGTTGTTGATCATTTTTTACTTTTATTAGATAAATGCAAAAATGAACTTTATGTTTGTCAACTATCTTAAGGGAATTTTAAGAAATGTTTAAAAAATAGGTTTGTAAAATATTGAATATATGATAGAGGTTAATAAATCATGGAATTATTTATTGACAGACTGACCGGAAAAATTGAGAATACTTCCGGATTTACTTCCTTCCAGAGGGTGTTGCTGCATATAGAAAAATCCTGAAACTGCAGTCAGGAGTAAGAGTACAAAAATAACCAGAACAATTCTTTTTAACATGTCTCTCATATCGCTAAATTTTTAATATCTCTAATCTCTAAAGTGGAAGTTGGGTATCCTTTTTGTACAACATTGATCATTGCTCTTCCCACTTCGTGTAAAGATAATGATTTTGACGGTAAAAAAACAGGAAAAAACCAAATAAAAGGTTTGAAAAACCATTTTACATTCAATTGGCCTTCAACAGGTTTCATAAAACCGGGACGAAAGTTGTAGGCATCTTTAAAATTCATCTTTTTTAAAGCATTTTCTGTTTTCCCTTTCACTCTTGCCCACATCATTTTTCCACTTTCCGTATTATCAGTCTGAGCTCCTGAAACATAATTAAAGACCATTTCCGGATTTTGATTCAGGACAGCTTTTGCTATATGCAGGGTGGTATCGTAGGTAATTTTAGTATAATCTTCCTCGCTCATTCCAACGCTGCTGATACCGGCACAGAAAAAACAGGCGTCATAGCCTTTCAGTTTTTCATCATTGATATCTATTGACAAAAAGTCAGAAACAAGATATTCCTTTAGTTTTGAATGCTGCTTTCCTGAAGGTTTTCTGCTTATGCTCAATATTTCAGAAACGTTCGGGTTTTCCAGGCATTCCATTAAAACACCTTCACCTACCATTCCGGTAGCTCCTGTAAGAATTATTTTGATCGGAGTCATTGTATTGCTATTGATAGTTGTAAGACGAATGAGAGATAGGAATTACTTTAAAGTTAGGGATTTTAATTTAAAGAATAAAAAATAAGTAATAAAGAGTAAAGAGTAAAGAGTAAAGAGTAAAGATATTGTTGTTAAAATTCAATAGGAGCGGACTTTAGTCCGCTTTCATCTGGAAACATATCTCCTCTGGCTTCAGCCAAAACTTAATTTTAGATAATAAATAAACATTCCCAGCCCTGATTGCAGCGGCATCCTTTTTCCGGAATGGCTGTAAAGTGGCTGCAGAAAAAGATACAGCGGAAAGCAGGAAATAGCTTCTGAAAAAAGAAAAACCGGACCAATAGAGCCCGGTTTTCAAATATTATGCTGTGAAATTATTTTTTATGCTGTAACTGGCTGTATATATTCTGGATCAATCCATCGGCCACAGAAATCTTAGGAACGAAAATCCTATTGATATCTGACCAGGACATTATATTATTGAAAATACGCAGGGCAGGAACTAAAACATCTGCTCTGTCTTCTCTCAGGCTGTAGTTTGTCATCCTTTCATCTACTGAAAGTTCATTAAATTCCTTATATACCTTTTTAAGATGAGATAAAGACATTGGTTTGCCTTCTTTTGTTTTGCTCATGGAGAAAATCTTGTTGATATTTCCTCCTGAACCTATAGCCACAATCGGCTTTTTACTGATAATATTTTTTTTGATCTCCTCTTTCATCTCTTTCCAGTTGTCTGCGGTGACCAGATTATTGAGCAGGCGGATTGTCCCGATATTGAAGGATCTTTCATAGAGCATTTTACCGTTTTCGTAGAAGGTAAGTTCTGTAGAACCTCCGCCTACATCAATGTATAGATAGGCAAAATCTTTATCAAGCCCTTCAGCTACATGGTTCTCATAAATCAGGGTAGCTTCTTCATCTCCGGAAATAATTTCTATATTGATTCCTGATGTTTCCTGAACCTGTCTGATGATTTCATTACCGTTTGCTGCATCACGCATGGCACTTGTAGCACAGGCCCTGTAATGGTCTACTTTATAGATATTCATAAGGTCGCTAAAAATCTTCATGGCATCAATGACCATTTTCTCTCTTTCGCTGCCTATTTTTCCAATAGTGAAAACATCCATCCCCAATCTCAGAGGGATTCTCAAAAGGTTGAGCTTAATGAATTCAGGTTTTCTATTATTTATTTTTACTTCATTAATAAGAAGTCGGGCTGCATTACTTCCTATGTCTATCGCTGCGATCTTCATTTTTTATTGGTTTTAGCTTTTAAATATTTATAGGTTTCTATTTGAGAACGGCATTCTTTCTTGTCATTTCTTACATATTCATTGCTCAGTTTCTTATCTAAAATCCTTGCCTTTACATTGTCACTAAGCTGAATATTCAATATGTCTTTTAATTCTTTTTTAAGGTTTTTGTCTGTAATTCTGGCTGCAGCCTCAATTCTGTAATCAAGATTTCTGGTCATCCAGTCTGCAGAGGAAATATATATATCTTCACTCCCTTTATTATAGAAATACATTACTCTGGCATGTTCCAGATATTCATCAACGATACTTATCGCTTTTATTTTTTCTTTAAAATCTTTTTGGTTAACGGCGCAGTAGATTCCTCTTACGATGAGCCTTGTAACCACTCCTGCCTTTGCGGCATCATACAGTTTTTCGATCAGGGATCTGTCGCTGAGAGAATTGGCTTTAACAATAATTTCGGCTCTTCTTCCTGCTTTAGCTTCTTCAATTTCTTTATCAATATGATGAACAATCTTTTCACGCATAAATTGTGGGCAAACCAATAAATTTTTGCAGGTTTTCAGTACCGGGAGATAATCATCTTTTGGTTTTTTCAATACACTGAATACTTTATTAATGTCTGCCATAATGCCACGGTCAGCGGTCAGCAATAAATGGTCTCCGTAGATTTTTGCTGTTTTTTCATTGAAATTTCCAGTGCTGACAAATCCATATTGGATGGTTTTATTGTGGGCTCTTTTTTTGATGACACAAAGCTTGGCATGAACCTTTTTGTTCGGAAGTCCTACCAGTACTGTAATTCCTTCAGGTTCCAGCATATCCTTCCATTTCAGATTGGATTCTTCATCAAATCTTGCCTGAAGCTCCAGCATGACCGTTACTTCTTTGCCATTTCTTGCAGCATAGATCAGGGCATTAATGATTTTGGAGCTGCTTGCCATGCGGTAGGCGGTGATCTGTATAGATTTTACATCCGGGTCCATTGCGGCTTCACGCAGAAGATCGATTACCGGATTGTATTTATGATAAGGGAAGCTGAGAAGGACATCGTCTTTTAAAATAACATCTGTCACTCGTTCTCCATGTTCAAAAGCCTGATGGGTAAAAGAAGTTCTTTCTACCGGTCTTTCATAGGTTTCAAAAACATCAGGAAAGTCCATGAAATGCTTGAAGTTATGGATTTTTCCTCCCGGAATAATACTGTCTTTTTTAGTAAGGTTAAGCTTTCTGATCAGGAGCTCCAGCAGGGCCTTATCCATATCTTTATCAAAAACAAAACGGGTGGGTTTTCCTTTTCTTCTGTTTTTGAGACCTTTTTCTATTTTTTCTGCAAAGTTGGTACGGATGTCATTATCCAGGTCCAATTCAGCATCTTTTGTAACTTTAAAGGCATTGGCTGCAAATTCATCATAGCCAAAATAAGAGAAAATGTGAGGTAGATTGAACGTGATGACATCTTCCAGCAGCATTACATTTTTCTCTTCAGGATCTTCGGTAGGAAGGAGTACAAATCTTCCGACAAAGCGGGAAGGTATTTCAATAATGGCATAATTGCTGGAATACTGCCAGTCTTTTTTTCTCATGGCAACACCCAGATAAAGGCTTTTGTCCCTCAAATAAGGCATGGGAGTGTTTTCATGAAGCAAAATAGGAATTACATTAGATTCTACCACTTCATCAAAATAGTTTCTGACAAATTCTTTTTGCTTTGCGGTCAGATTTTTAGAATTTTTAATGAAAACTTTATGATCAGCCATCTCTGCCTGAATTTTTTTCCAGGTTTTGTCAAAATTCAACTGATGCCTCATTACAATATCATTAATGTGCTGAAGAATTTTGGAAGGGGGCTGATAGAAAGATTCAGCGATCACTTTTTCCTTAAAATCCATGGCACGCTTTAATCCGGCAACACGTACTCTGAAGAATTCATCCAGGTTGTTGGAAAAAATTCCGAGGAAACGTATTCTTAAATGAAGAGGAACTTTCTCATCCATAGCTTCCTGTAAAACTCTTTCATTGAAGGCAAGCCATGTAATATCTCGCGGATTAAAGTGTAATGACATTCTTAAATGTATATAATTTATCAAAAATAATAATTCGTAAAGTTTCTGGCTCTATTTATAAGGTTAAACTTTGATTAATTTTTAAAGAAGAGTGAATTATTGCTTTTTGGTTGATAATAATTATCTGTAGATGATCGTGAATCAATATATTTTTATTTTATAATAATTAAATTTCATGAATATAATAGGTTATATTTTAAATTTTCCTTCACAGATCCGGGGAGATTGGCTGCTGTTTAGCTGAAAAAATTTCCATATTAATCTATAGAAAACCTCGATATACCGGGGTTTTTATTTTTATTGTGTCATTTTGTCATAATTCTTTGAATGGTACAGATATTGAGAAATTGAGAGTATAAATTAAACTTAAAAATTAGAAAAAATAAAATATTATGAGTAAAATAATTGGAATTGACTTAGGTACAACCAACTCTTGTGTTGCTGTTATGGAGGGTAAAGACCCTGTTGTTATCCCAAATGCAGAAGGTAAAAGAACAACACCTTCTATTGTAGCATTTACAGAAGATGGTGAAAGAAAAGTAGGTGATCCTGCAAAAAGACAGGCTGTAACGAATCCAAAGAAAACTGTATACTCTATCAAAAGATTTATCGGAACTCATTTTAAAGAAGATGCTAAAGAAATTTCAAGAGTACCCTATGAAGTAGTAAGCGGACCAAACGATACGGTAAAAGTAAAAATTGACGATAGAGAATATACTCCACAGGAAATTTCTGCAATGACGCTTCAGAAAATGAAGAAAACTGCTGAAGATTACCTTGGACAAGAAGTAACAAGAGCGGTAATTACTGTTCCTGCCTACTTCAATGACGCGCAAAGACAGGCTACTAAAGAGGCTGGTGAAATTGCAGGTCTTAAAGTAGAAAGAATTATCAATGAGCCTACAGCTGCAGCGTTAGCTTATGGTCTTGATAAAAACCATAAAGATCAGAAAATCGCAGTATATGATCTTGGTGGTGGTACTTTCGATATCTCTATCCTTGATTTGGGAGACGGTGTATTTGAAGTATTGTCTACAAACGGAGATACTCACTTAGGAGGTGATGACTTTGATGATGTGATCATCAACTGGATGGCTGATGAGTTCAAAGCTGAGGAAGGTGTAGATTTAAAAACTGATGCTATTGCTCTTCAAAGATTGAAAGAAGCTGCTGAAAAAGCAAAAGTTGAGTTATCTTCTTCTGCTCAGACTGAAATCAACTTACCATACATCACAGCTACAGCTACAGGTCCTAAACACTTAGTGAAGTCTTTAACTAAAGCTAAATTTGAGCAGTTATCTGCTGATTTAGTAAGAAGATCTATGGAGCCGGTTGCTAAAGCATTAAAAGATGCAGGTTTATCAACTTCTGATATTGACGAAGTAATCTTGGTAGGAGGTTCTACAAGAATCCCTATTATCCAGGAAGAAGTAGAAAAATTCTTCGGTAAAAAACCATCTAAAGGTGTTAACCCGGATGAGGTTGTTGCTATTGGTGCAGCTATCCAGGGAGGTGTATTGACGGGAGACGTAAAAGACGTATTACTTCTTGACGTTACACCACTTTCTTTAGGTATTGAAACTATGGGTTCTGTATTCACTAAATTAATTGAAGCGAATACTACAATCCCAACTAAAAAATCTGAGGTGTTCTCTACAGCTTCTGACAATCAGCCAGCGGTAAGCATCAGAGTAGGACAGGGAGAAAGATCTATGTTCAACGACAACAAAGAAATCGGTAGATTTGATCTTACAGATATTCCACCAGCACCAAGAGGAGTTCCTCAAATTGAAGTAACTTTCGATATTGATGCCAACGGTATCTTAAGTGTATCTGCTAAAGATAAAGGAACAGGTAAAGAGCAGACTATCAAAATTCAGGCTTCTTCAGGTCTTTCTGATGAGGAAATTGAAAGAATGAAAAAAGAAGCTCAGGAGAACTCTGCAGCGGATGCCAAGAAAAAAGAGGAAGTTGAAATCTTCAACAAAGCAGACGGATTGATCTTCCAGACTGAAAAGCAATTGAAAGAATTCGGTGAAAAGCTTTCTGCTGATAAAAAGGCAGCTATCGAAGCAGCTCACACAGAATTGAAAACAGCTTTTGAAGCTAAAAATGTTGATGATGTAAAAGCTAAAACTGAAGCTTTAGATGCAGCATGGATGGCAGCTTCTGAAGAATTGTATGCCGCAGGTCAACAGCCGGGTGCTGATGCAGGAGCAGGAGCTCAAAATCCTGGAGGTAACAATGCAGGAGGTGAAGATGTACAGGATGCAGACTTCGAAGAAGTAAAATAATTTTTTAAATATATAATAAACCCCCAGTTTTTACTTGGGGGTTTTTAGTTTCAGAATGTCTCTATTCCGGAAGAGTGATCAACTAATAGAGATCACCAATTCTTTATTCGGAATTTATAATTTTACAGCAGGTGATTCTAATATTTTAACAGTTGAATTGGCGATAGTTTTTATGATTCCTTTCTCATCCATTGGAATAGAACTATCTCTTAGTAAACCTTTGGTGATATCACTGTTATTTATTTCATACCTATAGCCCGGTGTACATAAAACATAAGTACCATTTACAGTTATTGGAACTGTGTAATTCACTTCCGAGCTTTGCATCTTTGTAAATACTTTAATGCTTTTTTTACTATTAGCAGGTATCTTTGTTTTATAGGAGCTGGTTAAGGTTTTTTCGTTTGTAGTATCTTCTCCCCAAGACTTCTCTCCACCCACTATCCATTCTACAGTAACTTGCCCTTCAAGAACTAATGGAACACCTGCTTTATAAGTTACAGAGGTTTTCAGGCTACCTGAATATTTTGTATTCCAAGTGTATTTATAACCTGTTTTATAAGAATAGGTTACCGTAATTTCACTGTCTTCATTACTGCTATTCATTACTTCTGTTGAAAAAACTTCATCAGGTAATTCCAACTGATTAGGATTAGCTACAAGTTCCGGTTTTCCTAACTTTACATAAGTGTCTGCTTTCCACCAGTTTTTTTCTTCTTTAATATTCTTACGATTCAAAGCAAAATCACGGGTAAAAAGTACGGCATCAGGATTAGGATTTTCACCTCCGGGGGTTAAAGATTTCAGCTGTTTTATGATTTCTTGTATCTCAGCCCTGCCATTGTTAGTATCGCTCAAATCCCACCCCATTTGTGATAAGAATTTTTCTGTAAAAGGAATTTTGATGTCCGATTGTTCCATAGATTTTGCGGATGTGGAAATTTTAAGACTTTTTTTGAGGTCAGGCATCAAATCAATTTCTTTTACCAATGTCCAACCTCTAGCTAGCAATTCCTTTTCTGTTTTATTTCCAGCATTTTTAGAGCTAATAGGTTTTTCATTTTCTAACATGCCAGTACTGTCAGTTCGCGAACAGGAAACAATAGATAATACTGTGACCCCTATATATAGAGATCTTAAATAATTTTTTTTCATAGTATTTTAGCTATGAGGTAGCAACCCCTTTTAAATTGTGTTTATAGTATAAAAGAGGAAAATAAAAGAAATTAACTTGTTATAATAAAGCTTATTTTAGAATCATACTTACCTTACAAAATAAAATCAGTATGGATTTTTATAATACCTGCATTTTATACTTACAAATGTAGTATATAATTCTCATTCATTTGAAAAATAAATTAAGTTAAATTGTTTGTTTACAGTATGTTGTGTTTTATTATAATTTTGTTTTAAAATAAACATGCTTAGTTGTTATTATAAGTAGAACTTATTTATATCCTAGCTTTTTCGGTATTATTTTTTATTTCAAATTGGAGATAGGCTTCGAAGAAGTAAAATAATAAAGATTACCATTTAATTATATCAAATCTGAAGTAGAAGGTTTTTTTTGTACTTCGGATTTTTTTTTGTTAGCGAGTTAATTGTAGCAATTGTCATATGAACTCCTTCCACTAGAGAAGATAGCTCAATTAAAGTATTTCCACTTCTTCAGGAACGATAAAGAGAATAGTACAGCCATTTTCAGAGGTAACGGAATGCTTAAAAGTGGGCGGTGTATACAGATAATCCCCTTTTTCCAATGGGGTACCTGCAATATGGGCACTCCCTTCTAAGATGTAAAGTTCTTCCCCGGCAGGATGATTGTGGTAAGGGTAGCTTGCTCCGGGTTCAAATTTTAATACAATAGTTGTAGAGCGGTTTTTCTCCGAATCAAATTTCAGAGATTTCACAAAAATGCCCTCGTAGTGAATTCCTTTTTCAATGAGAGGCTGCCATTCTTTCTGTTCTGTTTTTACGATATAATCGTGAATGTTTGTGTTCATTATAATATATTTTAAATTGTTATTACTGTAAAAGTTGTTCCAAGGTCCATTTGTAATGGGAGAAAGTACTCAGCAGGAATGCTCCGGCGCTGAATACAAAAACCGAATAATCCAGAGGTTCTTTAACCCCAAAAGAAATACTCATGGCAACAGCAAATAATAGGGTGAGTATGGATGCACAAAGGGAAACTTTGTTTATACGGTATCCTACAAGAAGTAAGATCCCGATAGATAGCTCGGCAACTGTTGATAATACTGCAATTGCTGGTGCCAGATACTGAGGCAAAAAAGAATTGGTTTCCGCGGTATAGTGTACAAAGTTTTTCCAGCCGGAAGATTGAGAACCCCAAAGATTCAATCTGCTTGCTGTGGCCGATAAAAATCCTGCTGATAATGCTATTCTTAATAGAAAAACGGCTATGTCCTGTTGAATTTTCATACTTATTTGAGGTCTTAATTATAAGTACAAAGTTCAGGGAAAGAGACCTCCTAAAGAATAGACAATTCCAGGAAAAGCATATAATATCTTAGTTTTTTACTGCCTTCTGATAATCTTTTGGAGAGTGGGAAGTATGCTTCTTAAAGAAATTAGAAAAATAAAAAGGATCATTAAACCCAAGCTGGTAAGCAATTTCTTTTACGCTCAGCTTTTCATAAAGTAATAATCTTTTCGCTTCGGAAACGATAAGGCTATAGATGACATTTTGTGCTGTTTTATGGGTATGGAGTTTTGAAACTTCATTCAGTTTAGCTTCGGTAGTTCCCAATATATCTGCAAAACGGGCTACCGGATAATTGTCAGCAAAATGACTCCGTACGCTTTCGAGAAATTTTAAAAACAGAGCGTTGGGTTTCCATATTTCATCTCCGTTTGCCATTTTACTGCGGTTGATTTCCACCAATAATAATTCAATTAAAGAATGGGTGGAGATCAGATATTGGTAGGGTTTTTCTTCAATTTCTTTTTCAATCCGGCTGAGTGTTTCTGTAAAAAATGATGGATGCTGAATACTAATCATTTCATTCATTCCGAAATGGCAAAAAAGACCGTTGTGGAAAATAAGTTCAATATCACGGTCACTTTTACTGAAAAAATCCAGGGTAAATTCCAGGGCAGTCAGTTCTCCTTCTACCATGATTAGCTGATGGAACTGTCCTGAAGTAATGGTGATGGTTTGACCGGCTTTCAGGATAAAGGTGTTTTCATCAATCAGAATTTCTGCATTTCCGCTTTCACACCAGAAGAGTGTATATTTTATAACCCGTCTTGGCTCCGGATGGCCTGCCTGATGTGAATATCTTTTTATTTCAATCATAATATGAATGTGGGTATATAGATAAATTCTGATTTTCTGCCTTTGGTTTAGCTTAGTCCAAATTACAAAATCGCTAATATAAAAATATTAGGTATAAATTATTTTTTAAACTTTTTTATGAAGAAGATAAGAACCTTTATGAAATTGATAGGTAATCTTGAAAACAATTAAAGCTTTCATTAAAGCTATAAAATACTCACTGGTAATTTTGTTAAAGTATTTAATTGTCTAGTATTCAGTATGTTGTTGGTTTTGATGAAAATAATATTAATAAAATCAATTATTTACTTTTAATTTATATATTTGTTTTTATTTAGAATAAATAAAAAATATTATAAAAAATAAAAATACAGACAATCCATGTAAAATAAGGAATTCGTGAGCAAGTGGATGGGTTGTTATCAAAAAAATAAACGAACGAAAGGTTTACATCACTACAAAAATGGCTGCGGGTAACTTCAAAAGTGTAATTCCCCATGCGATGTGCAGCGTTCGCTTTAAAAACTAAAAAAATTATGGAACAGCAAAGTAAAAGAATCCTGGCACTGGATTTAATAAAAGGAATGAGTGTTATAGGAATGGTCATCATACATACCTTACTCATATTTGCGAATGTAAAATCGCAATCGGAGTCGGTTATTGGAAGTTTTATTGTGTTTTTGGGAAGAGGAACTTCCATTTTTCTGATCTGTATGGGAGTAACGTTTATGACATCAACCCATCAAAGTCTTAAAAGTTCAATACAACGGGGTGGCCTGCTTTTATTAGCCGCTCTTTTCATGAATTTCATGAAATTTATGATTCCTGTGCTGTTTGGTTTTGCTCCGGATAATTTTATCCAGAAGTACGGATGGCATGCTCCAATAGAACAGCAATATGTATATCTGGTGCTGTTGGGAGATATTTTACAATTGGCAGGAATGTCTTTAGTCTTTGTTGGTTTTATTCGGAAATATGTACACAACAAATACATTATTCTGGCTATAGGATTACTGGTAGCACTGGTTTCCAGAGAAGTGAGCGGAATCAATATAGATTATCCTGTTATTAATTATGTCTTAGACCTTCTTTTTAATAATGACTATCCCGCCTATGTCTATTTTCCGGTTTTCCCATGGATGTCTTTTATTATTATCGGGATGTTTTTTGGTAAATGGTTTCTGGAGCTTAATTATAACAGCAAACAACTGTTTAAAAATATGTTATATGTAGGACTGCTGTTTATAGCCATTGGTGCTCCTTTGGTTTTCTTTTATGGTGAATACCATTATAATGGTTTTTATCACATGGGACCGGGAGGTGTTATTTATTTTGCAGGATGGACATTAGTTTTTCTATGGCTTATTTTTAGGATCACCCTAAAGATGAAAGAAAATAATGCGGTCAGAATTTTAAAATACTGCAGTAAAAACCTGACCTCAATGTATATGATACAGTGGATATTAATTTCCTGGGGTAAAGGTATCTTCGGATATAGACAACATGGAATTGGGTACGTACTTGTACTGATCCTGTTTTATATTGTTCTTACCTTTGCAGTTCAGATCTCATTGGATATACTAAGAAAGAAGAAAACATTAGTTCTCTTTAGAAGAGCTTCGATGGATGAAACGGCTTTGAAATAATACTGAAGATTTAATGGGGTTTCAGAAAAAAGGGATATCTCACTGGATATTAACTTTTACAAGAAATACATTAACCGGATCACTATATTCCTTGTAAAATACCTACATTCGTATAGATAAAAAACAAAAATAGTAATGAGATATTCTAAAATTATTGTGGTGGCAGCCTTAGTGTTGTTTCAGTTAGGAATGGCACAGGAGAAGGCAGGTACAGTATTAAACAAAGCGCTTACAGAAGCTAAAGTAAGCCATAAAAATGTGTTGCTGGTATTTCATGCTTCATGGTGCAAATGGTGTAAAGTGATGGAGGCAAACATGAATCTTCCGGAAACCAAACCTATTTTTGAAAAGAAGTTTGTTACCGCATATGTTGATGTTCAGGAAAGAGGAGATAAGAAGTCGTTGGAAAATCCCGGCGGACAGGAGCTGATGAACAAATACAAGGGGGAGAATGCCGGACTCCCTTTCTGGCTGATTCTAAATCCAAAAGGGGAAGTACTTGCCGATTCTTTTGATGATAAGAAACAAAATCTGGGATCACCCTCTACACCTGAGGAAGTTGCTGTTTTTGCTGCGAAGCTGAAGAAAAGTTCAAAACTGAGTAAAGAAGAACTTCAGGTCATCGAAAATGTTTTTACTAAAAAAGATAAATAGAAAGAAATCCCGGGTCAGGCGCTCGGGACTTTTTATATGGCTTATTCAGTGACAAAGTCGTTTTTTTGGATCAGGTGTAAAAGTTGTGGGGTGATATAAGCTTACCTCAATACAGCTTCTCTTTGACGCAAAGTTCTATTTTTATTACGCTTGTTTTTAAGTGAGCCAAGAATGAATCGATTAAAAATCGATTTTGATGAAGCTAATGCTTATTCAGCGACAAAGTCGTCTTTCTTTACTTTCTTACAATAGAACATCCGATTATTATTCCTTTGCATAAATAAAAGGATATTTCCATCCTGTTTTCAAGTTAAAATATAAAAATCACATATTTTTTTTAACATAGATTTCTGAATGTCATCCAAACAAAAAGTTTTAGACTTAATCCAATTTGCTTAGTCCATAACTTTTGAGACTGGGTCTTTTTTTACTGTCTTACCCTAATACCTATAAAAATATAACTCCCCGAACAACAAAAATTGCCCGGGGAGTCTTTTCAAATTAAACTATTTTATTTACCAAAGTAGATCTTATCCTGCTTTTGCTGTTCAGTATAGATGATCTGGAAACTTACAGGCATATAACGGTAGAGAAGCTTCCAATGCTGGATTTTAGCATGCTTTTTAAAGCTCTCAAAAGACCTGATAAAGATATTTTCGATCATTGTTCTTACATAGGAATTTCCATTCCTGTAAATCCCGTCCATGAGTTTGATGTGATGGGCGATAATGTTGATTTTCGATTCCTGCAAAAGACCTTTCAGGTAATTAACGGTAGCCTGCATGATCCCAGCAAAATTATCCTGAACAGATAACTGTGTGATTTCCCTGCGAAGGGGCGGATAGAAAAATTTTAAGTATTCAACAGCTATTTTTTGATTAATAGTTTGCATTTGTACTTTCATCATAATTTAGAATTTTTCAAACACTTTGTATTGTAGCGAAATGTATACCAAAATTTATAAACATGCTGCAAAAATAAAAACACTTACAAGCACCGCAATGTGAGTGAGTAATATCTCGGAATTATGCCTGTTAGTGGTGGTTTTCCAGGTTTTCCAATCTGAAATTTTTCTGATTTTATTTTTCATAATCTATTGATTGTGAGTTATTTTAATTTTTGTTTAATTTAAACACTTTGTAATGAAACGGGTCAAAAATGTAATAAACTTATATCCCGTGACTGTAAATTTGTCTCGAATAGATCTTTTGAAGGTCTGTGGAAATATGACTAAAGATCATTTTTTTATATTCCTCACTGCAGAATGCAGTAAAATTGTCCAGAGAATAGATAAAAGTATTCTCAATAGCATTTTTTAGGGCTTTATCTCCATTGCTGTACATGGTATCCATCTTCTGTAAGCTCCTCCACAACAGATTTCTGTCATTCTGACGGATCATATTTTTAATACGTTCGGTAAAAGCCCGGACTAAAGCGTAGGGATTTTGATTTTTTTCCTCTTTCAGTTCATTTTCAAAGTCGGGAACGAGTTCTGTGATTTCCTGTGCAGCCTGTAAATAGTTCATATTATTATGATTTTAATTGTTTTGTTCCAGCATTTTGATGATAAAACCAAAAATAAAAATGCTTAAAAAAGCAAAGAAAAGCATGTGATAAGGTTTCAGCCATTTCGGAGTTTTCGGTCCTCTGCTTTTCAGTCTTCTCAGCTTGTCTATTCTGTTTAATGTTTTTAAGTCCATTTTTGTATGTTTTGAAACTAATGATGCCAAGACTGTTCCTTTGAAATTTAATTATATTTAATTATTTGTAATACAGTTATTTATGTTGGTTTTATTGAGCTTCTAATATTGAAAAAGCATGTCAAAATGATAAGGGTTTTATCAAAATGGAAATTTTTCATTTTTATGAATTATGGGAAAGCGTAAATCAAATCCTATCAGTTTTATTATATTTAATGAAAATAAATAACCATGAGAAATAAAGATACAAGAGTGCAATACTTGTGTTTGTTTAAGAGGCTTTATAGAGAGTCAAGAAATGATGATTTTACAGATTTAGCATTTACAGATGCAATAAGTCATTTTTCGAAGATAATTAGAATGTCTAAAAGAAAAAGATCATATGATTTAAAAGACAATAAATTTTGTTTTCTTGCAGCTTTTGAAATAAAAGATAACATAGGGCAAGGGTACTTTAAAAGTGCAAGGGATGAGTTTCGGCCAAATCTATTAGATAGGAGAACACTTACAGAAAGAAGAAATCCTAAAGAAAAAACCGAAGGGGATATAGAAAAAACTCACTTTGTTATTAAAATTGATGAACATACAAATGAAGTTATCATATTATTAGAGCATAATCATTTTGGACTAAGTATAAATAACTTTATAAATTATATTCAAAAGTTTTCAAAAAAAATAGATAATGAAAATCAAATTTCTACAAGATATAAAATTACATTTGGGATGATTCCTAAAAATAATTTCTTAACTGAGCTTGAAAATTTTGAAAGAGCTAAAGTTGCAGAAATTTATATAGATAAACAGTTACTAGGAAATGAAGCATTAGAATTTTCACAAAGAATTTTCGAAATAAAACAAGATATAAAACTTGTGGTATCTGCTGATACAAAAGCTAGTATTACTAATTTTGGAATAGATTTATTTAATACTTTTAAAGGGAAAAGAAACAAAGGTATAAACAGAATTAGAATTAAAGGTATTGATAGAAACGGAAATGAAACATTTGTGGACACGAGTTTTATGGGTAAACATGATTTTGTTGATACGATAAGAAATGTTGAGACAGGAGAATCCGAATCAGATGATTTATTAGACAAAATGAAAGCTATAATAGAAAATTTTTAAAATGCTTTTAAATAATCTTATTTTAATATTTGAGTTTGTATACTTAAAATGGAAAGCTTTATTAGGTAATATTATTTTATCTATAGTGTTGTGTTCATTAGTGTTGTTTACTAATGTAAAATTTGATAATAGTTTATTTGAAAAATTAACTTCTAATTCAATAAATTTGCTTGGAGTTTTACTTGGATTTACAGCATCTATATTTACAGTTATCTTGACTATTGATAATGATGTTATAAAAGAATCTAAAAGAAAAATATTAGAGGGGAGATTTTATAATAGAGAATTTACATTATACGATTCATTAGTCATTAATTTTGCATTTTTAATCATTTTACAAGGCTTTTTATTGATAATAAATTTTATATCTCCCATATTTAATTTCAACAAGGATGGTTTAAAGTTTTACTTATTGGTAGATCTAGTATTAATAACATTAATGATCTTACTTTTAGTAAATGCTATCTTAGAATTTTATTTTATAATTACAAAAAAAAACAATAATGGGAATGAACAAAATAATAGTACACAGAGTAGGCAATAAAATCAATGGAGATTCCTTAACGCTTTCCCAGGAGGAATTGAAGCTGGAGGAAGGAATGGCAGAATTGCTTGAAGATTACTTTTTAGGATCATTCAAATCAGAAGAAACTTTTCATTTTTACAGTGACACCTATCTGGTGAATAATCCGGTTTACAGTGCGGTTTCTGAAATTTTTGAAGATAAGGCCAAATTTATATGGGAATCTGAAAATATTGCAAAACACCTTTTCGAAGCAGCGGAGAACCCTAGAGTTCAAAGTGGAGAACTGTTCATTGTACTTTTTGAAGATGAAAGTGACCGTCCGGACAGAGTGGATAAGATAGGGATCTTTAAAACCGAAAAAAGAGAATCTTTCCTGAAAATTAATCCTACAGAAGAAACATTTGATATTGAAAAAGATCAGGGAATCGGCTTATCCAAAATTGATAAGGCAGCTTTAATCTATAATAATGATAAAAACACCGGCTATGTACTTTCTGTAGTTGACAACAACAAAAACGGAGATATGTACTACTGGTTTGAAGATTTCCTGAAAGTAAAACAGCGCGATGATGAATATTTCCATACTCAGGAAGCATTAATGGTTTACAAAGATTATATCACCAAGCAGCTTCCTCAGGAATTTGAAGTTTCTAAAGCTGATCAGGCAGATTTCCTTAATAAGTCTATCAATTTCTTCAAGGAGAAAGAAGAATTTAAACTGGATGAGTTTGCCAGTGAAGTATTGGGAGACGAGCACGTCATTGAAAGTTTTGTGAATTTTAAAACAGATTATGAGCAGGACATGCAGGTGAATATTGCTGAGGAATTCCCGATCAGTGAAGCAGCGGTAAAGAAAACCCAGAGGCATTTTAAAAGCATCATTAAACTTGATAAAAATTTCCACATCTATATCCATGGAGACAGACAGAAAATTGAAACAGGAGAGGATGATAAAGGAAAATACTACAGACTTTATTTTGAAAAAGAGGTATAATAGAAATCAATTCATTAAATAAATATCATAACTTTATTGCTGATTACAAAATAGCAGTTATGAAGTTTATGATTGTTTTCTGGGGAGCTTTCCTCTTTTTCTTCTGCGTACCTTTTCCGATTTTCATTTATATGATGACTGAGGAAGGCGCAACAGGACCGAGAAATTCATTAGCGGTGAGCTATGGATATCTCGGTCTTTCTTTATTAATATGGGGATATATTCTCGTATTCTTCATTAATATTCTTTTCATTAAAACCTTTAAGCAGAGGAACACCATTCATTCCATTCTGAGAAATGGTATTCCCAGAGAGGCTAAAGTGATGCGTTACCAGCTTTTAAAATACTTTCCGAAAACCAATATGAATGCCATTCAGATTGTTCTTTCATTTCCCAACCTTAGGAATACCATAATTGAACATGAGATGATGTTTCATGATTCCAGGCCACAGGAAAAAAGGTTTGATGTAGGAAATCGTGTGAAGGTATTGTTGAATCCTAATGTTTCGCAGGAACCTTACTTTATTTTAAGCGACCAAAAGGTTGGTTTCAATGCATCGGGAATGATTGTAAGAATAGTATTTATCATATTGTTAATCGCTTATATTATTGGTCTGTACTCTTATTTCTATAGGCGGGAATCTTTTGATTTTGGCTGGCAGTTTCTCACTTTTATGCATCCTATTATTTTCAGTGGAGTGATGACCCTTATTTATGTATTGGTTTTTCAGATGATTGTAGGGAAATTTTTTAAGAATAAAAAAGAAGAACGTATCCTCTTTGTTGGAAGAAGTGCCGAAGCACAGATTATCAGTGTCAACCAGACGGGACTGACGATAAATGACCAGCCGCAGATTATGTTTCAGGTCAGCTTTAAGGATTTCAGGGGCAAAGAGCACATTGCCGTCTATAAAAAGATGGTCAGACTTCTGGATCTTTCTTCAGTACCCAAAACAGGAACGATAGAGATTATGTATGATGAAGATGATCCGGATAAAATTACGATCCCGGGAATTTAAATCAATTAATCCCGAAAATCAATATTCAACTAAAGATAAAAAAGAGCGAATTTGTTCATTGCAAATCCGCTCTTTTTATCATCTATACGTTATTCGTTTAGTTACTTTTTCCTGAAAAACAGGGCCCTGTTGTATTCAAAATTCATTCTGGCGATATTGAGTACAGAAATTCCTTGTGGACATTCCACTTCACAGGCCTCTGTGTTGGAGCAGTGCCCGAATAATTCGCTGTCCATCTGAGTTACCATATCCAATACCCGTTTGCTTCTTTCCTCTTTCCCCTGAGGAAGCAGGGCCATATGGGTGATTTTTGCTGAGGTAAATAAAGCGGCACTTCCATTTTTACAGGTGGCTACACAAGCGCCACATCCGATACAGGCGGCAGCGTCAAAAGATTCTTCAGCAGTCTGATGGGTAACGGGAATGGCAGTAGCATCAGGAGCCTGCCCGGTATTTACAGATACGAAACCTCCTGAAGAAATAACTCTGTCGAAAGCGGAGCGGTCTACTTTTAAGTCTTTTTTTACAGGAAAAGCGCCTGCACGGAATGGCTCTATCAAAATTGTTTCCCCATCTTTAAAAGATCTTAAATGAAGCTGACAGGTGGTTGTATGTTTCAAAGGGCCATGGGCAATACCATTAATCATCATCCCACACTGTCCGCAGATTCCTTCACGACAGTCGTGATCGAATTCTACGGGTTCATCTCCTTCGGTGATCAGTTTTTCATTTAATGTATCAAGCATTTCTAAGAAAGACATGTGAGAATTTAATCCTTTCAGGTCATAATTAACCAGTTTTCCTTCACTTTGTCTGTCTTTCTGTCTCCATATCTTAAGGTGTACATCCATAATTTTTTGTTTTTTATTTGTAGCTTCTTACCGTTGGCTGTATTTCTTCGAATACCAGGGGTTCTTTGATCAGTGCAGGCTCTTTGTTTTCGCCTGCCCATGCCCATGCAGAGATAAACTGATATTCTGAATCATTTCTCAGTGCTTCACCATCCGGTGTTTGAAATTCTTCCCGAAAATGAGCACCACAGGATTCATTACGGGTTAATGCATCATAACACATCAGCTCGCCAATCTCAAAATAATCGGCCACACGGCCTGCTTTTTCAAGTTCGGAATTCATTTGATCACTCTGTCCGGAAACCCTCACTTCTTTATAGAATTCCTGTTTTAGTTTTCTGATCTCCCGGATGGCATATTTCAGGCCTTCCTCATTTCTGGCCAGTCCGCAATAATCGTAGAGCAGTTTTCCTAATGTTTTATGGAAATGGTCGACGGTTTTGGTTCCTTTGATATTGATCAGATTCTGAATCTGATTTTTAACTGCATTTTCTGCCTGTTCAAATTCAGGCGCATCCGGGGAAATTTTTCCGGTATGGATCTCATCCGCCAGGTAATTGGCAATGGTATAAGGAGCAATAAAATATCCATCTACAGAAGCCTGTAAAAGTGAGTTCGCTCCTAAGCGATTGGCACCATGATCTGCAAAATTGGCCTCTCCCAAAGCAAAAAGTCCAGGAACGGTAGTCATCAGCTCATAATCTACCCAAAGCCCACCCATTGAAAAGTGGGCAGATGGGGAAATCATCATTGGTTCTTTATACGCGTCGTATCCTGTTATTTTAAGATACATATCGAATAAATTTCCGTATTTCTCTTTAATCTTATCTTTTCCTTGTTCCCTAATGGCCTTTGAAAAATCAAGATAAACAGCATTCTTTAACGGCCCTATCCCAAATCCGGCATCGATTCTTTCTTTGGCAGCACGGGAGGAAATATCTCTTGGTGCCAAATTTCCAAACGCAGGATATCTTCTTTCCAGATAATAATCCCTTTCGTTTTCAGGAATATCGTTAGGCAGTCTGTTTTCATCCTGTTTTGCTGGAACCCAGATTCTTCCGTCATTACGCAGAGACTCGGACATCAGGGTTAATTTAGACTGGTAATCTCCGGATTGCGGAAGAGAAGTAGGGTGCACCTGAATCCAGCTAGGAGAAGCCATTAATGCTCCTTTTTTATGGGCCCTCCAGATGGCAGAACCATTGCATCCCATAGCTAATGTAGAAAGATAATAGATCTTCCCGTAACCTCCTGTTGCCAGTACTACAGCATGAGCTGCATGTCTTTCAATTGCTCCGGTATCCAGGTTCCTTACAATAATTCCTCTTGCCTTTCCGTCAATAACAACTAAATCGAGCATTTCGTGTCTTGAGAATAGCTCTACAGAACCTTTTCCTACCTGTCTCATCAAAGCCTGGTAAGCGCCTAAAAGTAATTGCTGTCCGGTTTGTCCTCTCGCATAGAATGTCCGGCTTACCTGAACACCGCCAAATGAACGGTTATTGAGGTAACCTCCATATTCACGTCCAAAAGGAACACCTTGTGCTACGGCCTGATCGATGAGGTTTAAAGAACATTCAGCCATACGGTAAACATTGGCCTCGCGGGCCCTGAAGTCTCCTCCTTTCAGGGTGTCTACAAACATTCTGTAAACACTGTCGCCGTCATTTTTATAATTTTTAGCGGCATTTACACCTCCCTGTGCAGCAACGGAGTGCGCTCGTCTGGGGCTGTCCTGAAAACAGAATGACTTGACATTATAGCCCATTTCACCCAAAGAGGCAGCAATAGAACTTCCTGCCAGTCCTGTTCCCACAACAATCACGTCCAGCTTTTTACGGTTGGCAGGGTTGACGAGTCTGGCTTTCTTTTTATAGTAATCCCATTTTTGTTCTAATGGGCCTTGTGGTATTTTTGAATCTAAAATCATAACAGGGTTTTTAATGATAAGTAAAGAATACATAAACCGGCATCAGGGCAAAACCTAAGCTGATAATGATTGAATAAGCAATTCCAATGGTTTTGAACCATTTTACAAATTTAGGGTGATATAATCCCAGAGTTCTTACCGCACTGTGTATTCCATGGATCAGGTGATAGCAGAGTGCCATCATGGATACTACATAAATGAGCACATACCACCATTCTTTAAACACAGTAACCACCAGGATATACAGGTCTTTATTTCCATTCTCGTCCAAAGGTGGATTTCCGAATTTGTAAACATACCAGAAGTTTTGAAAATGAATCACCAGGAAGATTAAAATCAATGTTCCCAGGATTCCCATATTCCGGGAAGCCCATTGGCTGGCTCTTCCACGTCTGTCATTCCGGTAGTCTCCTCCTGATTTTCTATTCTTTAGAGTGATCACCAATCCGTCTGCGGCATGCAGAATAATACTGGCATATAAAACATAAGACACTATTTTGATAATGATATTTCCGGATAAAAAATGGGAATAGGCATTAAACTGAAGATGTGCCTGCTCCTGAGGAAGGAACAGTTGGAGATTTCCAAGAAAATGAATCAGCAGAAAGAACCCCAGAAACAGCCCCGTGAGACACATCAGCATTTTTCTTAACAATGTTGATAACATACATTTGATTTTATAATTAATAATATCCTAAAACTTTCATCCATAATCCTCCTACCACCATGTAGATAATTAATAATACAATTCCTATTTCGAGACCTCTGAGCCACCAGACTTTCAGGTCTACATATCCGCTTCCGAAGAATACTGGGGCAGGGCCGTGGCCGTAATGGGTAAGTACCCCGTAGATGGAGCCTAAGAAACCAAGCATCATGGCCAGTAACATAGGTGGAATTCCCAACGAAACACCTACTCCCAGTAATGCGGCATACATCGCTGCAACGTGAGCTGTGGCACTGGCAAAAATATAGTGACTGAAAAAATACACAATGATAATGACAGGAAAGGCTACCTGCCAGCTGAGCCCTCCTATTTTCACTTTGATAAGATCACTGAACCATCCGATGAAGCCCAATTCATTCAAGGAACTCGCCATCATTACCAGCACAGCAAACCAGACAATAGTATCCCAGGCTCCTTTTTCACTTTTTACATCTTCCCATGTCAGCACTGAGGTTAACAGCAAGAGTGTTAATCCAATGAAGGCCGTTGTGGTAGCATCAATAGATAATGTTCCCCCAAATATCCAAAGCGCTAAAAGGATGAAAAATGCCAGCAGCATCAGCCATTCGTTTCGGGAAATAGGTCCCATTTCTTTTAATTTCTGAGCAGCCATTTTCGGGGCATCTCCTGTTTTTTTCAATTCCGGCGGATATAGTTTGTATAAAACCAAAGGAACAACAAAGAATGCCACGGCACCGGGTAAGAAACCGGCTGCTGCCCAGGACATCCAGGTGATATCAATGCCCAGGTTGGCTGCAAATTTCTGACACATCGGGTTACTGGCTGTTCCTGTCAGGAACATGGAAGAAGCGATGAGGTTCATATAGTAGCTGTTCAACGTTAAAAAAGAACCTAGTTTTCTATGGGTTTCGGGTTTTTCAGGAACGGAATCGAAGCTTATGGCCATAGATTTCATAATAGGGTAGATAATTCCGCCACCTCTTGCCGTATTACTCGGAATAGCCGGTGCCAGACAAACATCTGCAAGTCCCAGTCCGTATGCTAATCCCAATGAGCTTTTTCCGAAGACCCTGATGAATAAAAAGGCAATACGGTTTCCAAGACCTGTTTTGATAAATCCTCTGGCAATAAAGAATGAAATCCCAATCAGCCAGATTACTTTATCTCCAAATCCTGAAAGGGCTTTTGTGATAGATTTTCCGGCATCTCCCGGAGCCACCACCTGGGTAAGAGCTGTAAATGCGATGGCCATCATACACATTGTGCCCATGGGAGCTGCTTTAAGGATAATTCCTAAAATGGTTGCGGCAAAGATAGCGAACAGGTGCCATGCATCCTGAGTAACACCTTCGGGTACAGGAATGAACCATATAATCAATGCCACGATAAATGTAATCGCTACATTTTTGATATTAATTTCTTTCATGATAATAACTATTTAAAGGGTTAGAATCTACTCTGTACCTGAACAATGAATAGATTGTTGTTGTATTGTGAGGTGTTTGCCACCTGATATTTGTAACGGTCAAACTGTACGCCCAGTTGGATTCTTGCTCCGTAATTTTTCAGGAACTCCAGGCCAACCATTGGGGTGACCGTCTGTCTTGGGTTGGAAGCCAGTCTGAAATTGGTATCCAGATATTCATAGCGGCATGAGAGTTCAAAAGCGCTGAGGTTTTTATGGTTAATCTCATATCTTAGATTAGGAAGAAAGTAAACCCCGCGAACCAGGTACTGATCCGGGTTTTCAGGTCTTACTTCAGGGGCTATAGAATTGTATAAAACGTGATTGGTAGCTTGTTTGGCTTCCAGTTGCATATCAAGGCTCCATCTTGGATCAAATTGTACCAAAGAGCTCAGGTCAACTCCCAACGCATATACTTTTTTACTGAATACTTCACCAATACCTCCATTAAGGCCTACGTTGAAATTGTATTTTTTAGACAGTCCAAAGACCAGACGGGTAGAATACTGCTTTCCGTTGTCATTGTCATTGACCTGGTTTTTTCCGTTTCCATTCACTACGGAAACTGCGTATTGGAAGGGAACTTTTCCAAGCTGAAGCTGTCCTGTAGCAGACATCCCGATCTGGAAACTGGTCCAGCCCAGCTTTCCAAATTCAGAATACTGATTGGACCAGTCCAAAGATTTAATAATATCGATAGGATAGGTTTCCTCAATTCCGAACCAAGGTCTGAACTGTCCCACAGTAATCGTTAATTTAGGATTAAAGGTATACTTCAGATAAGCGTTTTCGAGGACCCTGCTTTTAGGATCATTTTTAAAATCTGCCAGGTTGGCCAAAACAACAACTTCTGTCCGTTTACTGATTTGCGCCCGGACCTGAACTCTCATGTATTTGAGCATAAAATTATTGCTGGTTCCGGAGCCGTCGGAATGATGAAGTCCGTTTACATCCACATCTTTGCTCATGCCTACCAGGTAACGTGCCTGGAAAAGGCCTTTGATCTGAAGCTGTGGATATTTCACCTGATCTTCTTCCGGTTGTGGTTTGGTCTGTAAAGAATCCTGTATCTGCGCATGGGCTGAAAACCAGCAGGCAAGCATGCAGAATAACAGGCTTTTCTTTTTGAGTGAAAAAAAGGCCATATTTTTTTTGTTTGTTTTTTGTTTAAATCATCCCGTTAAATCTTCAGTGTGCCACTTCTCCGGAGGAGGGAAACGGGCACATAGTAAGAGAAAGTCTTTATGACAATCCTAAGAAAGGGTGTATTTTTGATGTGTTGAGGTGAGCACTTAAATGACTTAAGTGTTTTTTTTTATGGTTTTTTAAGGGTATTTTTATTCTAATCCCAGAAATTTGAATGGCAGCGATTCTTTGAAATCTGTATTGGATTTGCCATTATAGGTATGAAAGCTGCCCAGATCCAGTTTCATCACTTTTCCTTTTGGACTGAGGTCAAAGTCATTAAGGTCTACCCAAAAAGTATTGGGGGTAAAAACGGTTTCAAAATAGTAAACCAGATTCTTTTGGTCTGAGACAGAACGCCATCTTGTGGAAGATATATTAGGCTCCTTTTCTGAGGTAATTCCATATGGTACGGAACAGTTTCTGATCACACTGAAAACGCTGGCTACTGCTGTACGGGTATCAGCACTTCTTGGAATAGCGTTGATATAATAAGAAGCTCTTACAAATCTGTCTGCAGCGCGGTTGGTACCCGGAAGCATAACGTTACCGGGAATTCCTTTCCAGTAATTATTAAGGGCCAGCTGTTCTTCAAAGATAGGAGAGTTGGTCATTACCGTATAAGAAGGATCATGATGAATCACCAGTTTTCCATTGATATACTCAAATACCGCGTTGTCTCCTGAAGCATCAGAAATGGAAAGGTGTATAGTGGTGAATTTTTCGGTGCCGGGAATATAATCGCTTACAATAACGAAAGGTTCTTTTTTTGAAAATTCTACAGCTTCTTTTACAGTGGCAAAATTATCGAGATAATATTGTGCCCATAAAGAAATGGCAAGTCCCTTTTTATTTCCTTTAGGATCGAATTTTGGGTACTGGGATTCACCTAGCCATAACATATTGGCAACCAGTCCTTTTTCATTCATTCCGTCTGCTGAGGCAATATCCCAGCTGGAGCTGATGATACTTCCGTATTTTGAAGTCCATTTTACAGATTTTGGCCCTGTTTGTCCTGTATGTTCTATTCCTTTTGGAAAAACCCACAGATTGGCCGGGATTTCATCACGCCAGTCCATAGAACGGGCAGTCAGGATGGTGTTTTGCGGCCCTTTGTAAACTACACGGGTGCAGGCTTCAGACGGATTCCATAATCCTATTGAGAGGACAAGAGAAAATAAAATTAATGGGAACTTTTTCATAATAGTATTATTTGAATTTAAATTTTATATTGAATTTATTGTGAATAATTCAATGAATTTTCCATCATATTCATTATTTGGTGATATAAATTTAGTTAAAATTGTTTAAATGTCATAATTATTTCAACTGATAATGTGTAATTCATGTTATGAATCATGAACTATAGATTAAAAACATTATTACTGGATTTTTTTTTGTATATTTTAGAGATATCTTATTAAAACAGGGGTAAAATAAAGAATGTTTCAACGCGGTTTTTAGCCGGTAGAAGAGCAAAATATACAGAGATTATTGTTTGAAACAAAGGAAAATAGGTACCACACCGACCACCCTGTAGAAAAAAAGACTTATCTTTGATAGATTGACTGACATATTATGAATTTTGTAGAGTGCCATGAGGAGCCTATCCATATTCCAGGCTATATACAGAGTTTTGGCTATTTGATTGGCATTGATGCGGAATCCCATTCCATTACTTTTTTCAGCAGGAATATTCTGAATATATTTACTATTGAGAGTTCAGATGAACTTTTCGACAGAAAGCTTACGGACTTTCCTGAAAGCTTTCAAAGTATTATCGATTCAGATATTTATACTTCGCTGAATACATTTACCAGGAGGGAGAATGAAACCTACTTCGACAAAATTTTTATTAATGATAAAGAATATCACTTTTCTGTTTTTAAAAGCGGAAGGTATATCTTCTTAGAATTTGAAGAAGTCCTGATTAATCCCAATAAGCGGATTTCCAATAAATATGACAATTTTTATACCATAGATAACCAGCAGGATCTTTGGAACCATCTGTTGGAAACACTTTCCAAGGTTGTGAATTATGACCGGATAATGGTATATAAATTTATGATGGATGGCTCTGGAAAAGTGATTGCTGAAAAGAAAGGGGACGGTATGGAAAGTTTTCTGGGACTCCATTATCCGGAATCGGATATACCCAAGCAGGCCCGGGCGCTTTATCTTAAAAAAAGGAAAAGGATATTCAGTAATATTAATGCTGAAACGGTTCCGCTTTTAAGTAAAACAGAGAAACATATCGATCTCAGCCTTTCTGCGTCAAGGGGTATGTCTCCTATCCATGGGCAGTATCTTAAAAACTCGGGGGTATCTTCCAGTTTCAGTATTTCCATTATCATTGATGATCACCTTTGGGGATTGGTTACCTGTCAGAATGTTGAGGCTAAGCATATTGATCTTGAAGATAGGGTACAGGCCGGTATTTTTACGGCTCTGGCGGCAAATGCCTATTCATCATTTAAATCTAAAAATGAACTGAATTACCGACTGGAACTGAATGAGAAGCTATCCCATCTGAAAACGGATTTTTTAAAACATCATAATTTACTGGACTCATTGTCCGAAAATAAAACGGAAATAAGGGATTTACCTGAAGCCGACGGCCTTGTTGTGATTTCAGATGAAAATATAGTAACAGACGGAATTACTCCGGATTATGATACGATTAACAAAATCGTTGATTGGGCTTTTGAAAACTGCGAAAACACGATTTATGTAAACAGAAGCTTTCTTAAGGATCAAGGTGAAAATTTAGGCTTGTCTGAGAATGTGGCAGGTGTGATTATCTATTTTATTGACAGGGAAAAAAAAGAAATGCTGATCTGGTTCCGGAAAGAGTTTGATGAGCATATTAACTGGGCTGGAAATCCGGAAAAGAATATTGATATTATTTCCCAAAATGGAGAAGAAAAACGAATTGTTTCTCCCAGAACATCATTCCAGATTTTTACAGAAAATATAAAAGGCCATTCTAAAAGATGGAATTCCCGAAATGTAAGTTCTGTTCATGCAATCCGTGATCTGATCCTGGAAAGCTCCCATAAAAATTATATTGCGATCAAAAGACTGAATGATGAGCTTAAAAAAGTAAATGAAGAGCTGGACAGTTTTTCTTATACCATTTCTCATGATTTAGGAACTCCTCTTACTGTCATGAAGCTTAATGCACAGATGCTTTTGGGAAGTTTAGCTGATGATTCTGAAAAAAGTAAAGGGAAGATCAATACGATTATCGAGGAAATTGATACTATGGCGGAGATGATGCATGATGTATTGCAGCTTAGCCGTGCCAAGCACAGTGAAATTCAGCTTGAAAGCCTGAAAATAGGCCATACCATTCATAAGATTTCTGAAAATGCCAAGATGACGTATGGCAGCTCGAAAAGTGAAATCATCATTAAAAATTGCCCTGATGTGATGGGAGACAAAACCATGCTTCATCAGGTATTTTTAAATATTATCAACAATGCCGTAAAATACTCTTCCCATAAAGATCAGCCGAAAGTGGAGATTGAAGGGGTAGAGGATGGCTCTGTTATTGTATACCGGATTTCAGATAACGGCATCGGAATTCCTGAGGAAGAGAAGCATAAAATGTTTAAGATTTTCAACAGGATGGAAAATGCGAAAAAATTTAAAGGAAATGGAATAGGGCTGTCTATTGTTCATCGGATTATGAAAAGAATTGGTGGAAATGTGGATTTTGAGAGCAATAAAGAGGGGACTTCTTTCATTTTAACGTTTAAAAAGCCTTAAATTTGAGAAACTTTTAAAACGTTATTATGGTATCAGAATATTTAAAACAGAATACAGCCAATTATCACGATGCAGCGGAAAAGCTTTTTAATTCTGAAAAAATTTTTAATAAAACATTCACGTTAGAAGATTATAAAAAGATCATTCATACCAATTATCTGATGCTTCTTCACAGTGAGGATAAAATATTCAACAGTCTTTCTGATAAATATTCGCAAAAGCTTCAGCTTAACGAGAGAAAAAAACTGTCTCTTATTGAAAAAGATCTGAAAAGCCTTTCCCTGAACAACCAGGAAGTTTCTCATGATCTGGAATTTAATAATGAACATGAAGCCTTAGGAGCGATGTATGTAATTGAAGGTTCTACATTGGGAGGAAACGTAATCGCTAAGCAGCTTTCAAAGACGGAAGGTTTTGATGAGGTTACTTTCAATTTCTTTGGATGCTACCAGGAAAATACAGGCCCTATGTGGAAGAATTTTAAGGAGGTGCTGGATACTGAAGTTCATGAAGAAAACTACAATGAAGTGCTGTCCGGCGCGAAAAAATTATACTCGTTTTTACTGAACGTCAATTAATTTCTTTTAATACCTAATAAAATTCCTGAAAAATTGCCCACTTTTTCAGGAATTGTTAAATTTGGGGAGTTTCAATTTTAAACTTAACTTAAAAAATAAATAATTTAAAAAGTATACCATATGAAAGTAACTGTAGTAGGTGCAGGCGCTGTAGGAGCAAGCTGTGCAGAATACATCGCAATGAAGAACTTCTGTTCAGAAGTAGTTTTAGTAGATATTAAAGAAGGTTTTGCTGAAGGTAAAGCAATGGATTTGATGCAGACAGCGTCGCTGAACGGATTCGATACAAAAATTACCGGAACAACAGGAGATTACAGCAAAACTGCAGGTTCTCATGTAGCAGTAATCACTTCAGGTATTCCCAGAAAACCTGGAATGACAAGAGAAGAGTTGATTGGTATCAACGCAGGAATTGTAAAAGATGTTACTGAAAATTTAGTGAAACATTCTCCGGAAGTAATCATCATCGTAGTTTCTAACCCAATGGATACGATGGCTTATTTAGTGCATAAAACTTCAGGTCTTCCTAAGCACAAAATCATCGGAATGGGTGGTGCTTTGGATTCTGCAAGATTCAAATACAGATTGGCTGAAGCATTAGAAAGCCCTATTTCTGATGTGGACGGAATGGTAATCGCTGCTCACAGTGATACAGGTATGCTTCCATTATTGAGCAAAGCAACAAGAAACGGAGTTCCTGTAACTGAATTCTTAGACGAAGAGCAACAAAAATATGTAATTGAAGAAACTAAAGTGGGGGGGGCTACGCTTACTAAACTATTAGGAACTTCAGCCTGGTATGCACCGGGTGCGGCTGTTTCTGTAATGGTTCAGGCTATTGCATGTGACCAAAAGAAAATGATCCCTTGTTCTTTAATGCTTGAAGGTGAGTACGGTCAAAACGATATTTGCTTAGGAGTTCCTGCTATTATCGGGGCAAACGGAGTAGAAAAAATCGTAAACGTTACTTTAACTGCTGAAGAGCAATTGAAATTCGCTGAAGCTGCCAATGCAGTAAGAGAAGTGAATGGTGATTTGAAATTTTAATCATTACCCGGCTTTTAGCTGGTTTGAAAATATAAACAGACTGTTCCGGGAGGAACAGTCTGTTTTTTTGTTTAATTTACTAATTTGTTTTTTCTAGCTTGTTGAATCAAGTTATTTTTTAGAATAGTGTCATTCCTAAATATGTATTCTATAGAATCACCTTTCTTTTTAGATATAGAATCACCTATTTTATACGGGTACTCTAATAATTCAACTGAACCATTAGAGTATCTTACAAATAAAAAGTTATGTTCATTTTTATCTCTATAAATATTAGTGACTTTTGCATACATTTCATAATCAATTAAACTATTTTTAACTGTTTTTTCATGAAAAAAAACTAAATAGAGAATAATAAAAAATGCAGCAAGGAAACAATATTTTATATAGTTTTTGATCTTACTATCTATTTGAATAATTTTATTTTCCACTTACCCAAGTATTTGTTTTTGCCCAAGAAATAGGAAGTCCTGCACTTCCTTTAATAATTCCAAAACCTTTAGTTCTATATCCGTCTGGAGTGTGTACTCCAAAATGAGACATATCAAAATTATCTATATTCTTAAACCCTTTATATTTATCACTAAATGTACCTCCAAAAGAGCCATTAACAAGTCCTTCTCCTCCAGAATATGTAATACTTGTACCTCTAAATTCAGAAGTTACAAATGTATGATTTGGATCTGTCGGAATGATTGCACCTCCTTCAATACCTCCTGAAAGACCCAAACCTAGGCCCCCACCTAATGTAAAATATGATTCTACATGACCATTACCGTCTTGTACAAGACCCAATGAAACTGTAAATCCTCCTCCAATAAAAGCACTACCAGTGAATCCAGCATAGAACCCTGTACCTCCTTGAATGCTTCCAATAGAAGCTAGCATTTGGCTATCAGGATTAACTCCAATTTGAGTTCCTGCTCCAGTTGTAAAAGATTCTGTCATTACTTTACCACTGGAATCAGTGGCAACTCCTGATTCATTTAAGGTATATTGATAGCTTTGATTACCCTTATTATCTGTCCCTGTTATTGTTAAAGCATCATTATATTCCTGAGCTCCGGTATATTTTTTATCCTTAGCATCCTGTAATGAATGAACATCTTTATCATAAGTCCAAGATGTTTGTCCGTCAACAACTGACTTAATCCACCCAGTGCCTTCTCTACCGTCCGGATCGATAAAATTAATAGGATTATTAAATGCATAGTTATAAGGACTATACCTTGTCATTTTCTCTGCCAATGGATCCACCACGCCCCATCTACCAATATCCGGCATATACATCCTGGCTCCATAATCATACATTCCTGTCTCCTGCAATTCCTTTCCATTGTATTTATAGTTGTAGGTACTATTAATCGCTGTATTTCCTTCATCATGTTTCAATCCAAATGGATAATAATTATTTTCCTCAATGATCTGAACTGCTGATCCGTTATTCATATAACTTAACCTTATATTTCCTAAGTGATCGATATAATTGTAAATATACTTATTTTTTGTAAAATCATAGTATCCTTCAGACGTTGGAACAAATTTTAAATCTGAAGATGGTGCAGGAGGGTTGCTCCCTGTATAAAAATTATATTGGAAACCATCTAAATAATCTGTAGTAAATGTCTCTGCTCCTTGTTTGTATATTTTTGTGAGTTTTACTCCATCGGCTCTATACAAATAATCATAGAATTTTTGATTTTTACCGGCAGCTCCTTTTATTTTGGAGGGAAGGTTTAGAAAATTGTATTCTATGAGGTCTAGTGCCTTATCTCTATGACGGGTCATATTTCCATTATTATCATATAAAAAGGCATAAGGGCTTACAATATAAGGATAACCAGACGGATTTTGCTGTTCATCAGTAATTGTTGTTAAGCTGTTACCCGAGTAATCATATCTTAAATTATCAATTACTTTTGCAAGAGTGCTCCCAGCTAGAGCTCCCTCTGACCTTTTGAGTCTTGTAATATTTCCATTTAAATCATATTCAACTTGTTCAAAATATTCTCTGGCTGATTCATTTCCTGATTTTTGATAAAAACCGGCAGAAAGCCTGTTCAATGCATCATAAGAATAACCATACCTTTTTAAAGGCCCATTATCTTCTGTTAAAGTTTTCCATGCAACCTCCGCAATATTTCCATTAAATTTTGGACTTACTTTTAACGTAGGATAATCGGAATTGGGGATCTCCAGCCCTTCGACTGTATTATAATTAATTTGGTATCCAAACAGATCATTTCCTAAATTAGCAGGATCATTGATCTTTGTCATCCAGCCTCTGATGTTATACTTATAATCAATCTGCTGTAAAGGTGCTGTGGCGAGTACTCCTCCTACTTTTTTACTTTGTAGCTGAGACAGTTCATTGAAGGTATTCTGTGCCAGGATCTCTATAGGATTACCATTGACCTGATGAGTTAGTTTTAGCACTCTGTTTTGAGAGTCATACGTAAATACTTCCCGTGTAATCCTTTCTATATCGGCAGGAATCCTTCTATGGTAAGTATTAGCTTGAAGGATTGTTCCTGCAAAATCAAGTTTATGGTTTAGCACCGTATATCCTCCAAGATGGTTGTTGCTTCTTGTTCCTATTACCCTTCCTTTGGTATCATACCAGGTAAAGATTTTAGTCCATTGGTCATCCTCTATATTCTTTACATAAGTGGCCAAGGGAAGTCCTTTGGTAGAGCGTTCCTGGGTAGCATTATCCGTTAGAAGAGGCTGAGAAAACACATTGGTAACGGTTGGAGATCCTACGGGATAAGTATCATAATAATTGACACTTAAAATAGTTTCAATATCAATAAAATATCCATTGGTGTACAGAACCTGCATCCCACTTTTAGTAAATCCCGTACTGCTTCTAGCCTCTGTTATTACAAGATTTTCTGCCTGAGACTGCATACTGGTTCTGCTTCCTGCTGTAATGATCCCTGTATAGGCCGATCTCCCGAATGGATCATATTTAGTAATCATCCATTTGCCTTTCTCACGCATATTGGCATCCTGTGTCATAATCAGTCTGTCTGCTTTATCATATACCATATATTCCCAGCCTTTTCCGGGAAGTTTCTTTTCTACCAGACGGTTTTTCTCATCATAACGGTATTGATAACACAAGTCACTGAGTGCTGGGTTCACATCTGTAAGAGTGGAGGCTGTGGGAGGAATCACAAAAGCTAACTGGTCATATTCATTGTATACATAATAGGTGTCTGCATTGCCTGAAGCATTAATTAGTTTTCTTACCAGAATGACCTGTCCTTTCCCATTTTTAAATTCTATGGTTTTGTTTCCGTCTTCATCAGTCACCGTATTTTTATAGAGCTTAGATTCGGAGTAGATTCCTGTTGACGGTGGAAGTTCACTTTTGGTAGCTGCATTTTCCCACGTCGTAGTAGTGGTAAACATTTTTACAGCATCAGCGGCTGTATTGGCTTCATAATCAAACTTTACAGGCTTACCAGCCCAGTCATTTCCCACCTGGATCTGCTGCTGGATTCTGTTCAAAGGTGAGTTCTCCAATACTTTCTCTGAAAATATTTTTTCTGAACCATAAGGTGTATTGGCCGCATTCGATAAAGGATTAGGAACAATAGCTCCATTCAAGGTTTGGGATTGTGGAACAGGAAGATAATCTTTGACCTGTCTTCCAAAGCCGTCATATTCAATATGAGTAACAACATCTCGTCCTAATGGAGATGCTTTTACATTAACTATTTGTTTGGCCCTTCCTAATCCGTCAAAATATTGAACCGTCTCGGCAGATTTTGTAGCCGTAGCTCCATTGTAATCGAGATAGGTTTTAGCCTGGATATAGTTTTCTGTATTAGGAAGTGGAGTGAGCTGTGCCTGTAAACTTCCTGTTACCAGCAGTACTCCTATAGGGATTATTATCTTTTTCATCGGTATTAGTTTTTATAGTTGTACTTCATTTCCTTTACTACTTTTCCATTCGCATCAGCTACTTTTATCAGCCTTCCTGCTGTATCATAAGTGTAAAACTCTGTGATCCCTGTTGGCGGAGTAATACTTCTGACTCCTACCAGCGGATCATAGGTATAAGTAGTGACCGGAGAATTAGGAAACTGAGTTCTGAATGTCTTCAATGCACTTAATAAGGCGGTTTCATCATTATTGGACCCTGCTGCTCCATCAATATCAGAAGTATTGACAATAGCACTGATACTAGGTGAAACCTGGGCATAAGTCACGCCTTCAATTTTAGCAATAGGTTTTGTATTGTTATATCCCCAGATAATGACTGTTGGAATACCGTCTTTTGTGGTATACTGTTGTAAGTTTCCGTTTGAGTCATATTTATCGTAGGTAACTTCTGTTGATTGTGCTCCGGTATTAATTCCATAAGAAACTACTGAAGTAGGAAACAAAGTTGCTGGATCATCATATTTGGTCTCTGTTTTTGAAAACATTTTTCCGGCAGGATCACTTGCATTCTGCTTCTTTGTAACAATGGTTTGCAAAGGAATACCAATCATATTGGCATTGATCAACTTTTGATTGCCTTTTTCATAAGCATACTGATACAAAGTTTGTTGGCTGGAACCAGAAGTTTCAACATCTATCATAATCGGATTGGTATGTTTATAATTGGTATCATAAGTATAATTGGTAATCTCATCAATACCATTACTATTATTGGCTAAATAATTAGTGGTTTTCATCATTTTCTTCTTTACCCAGGCAGATGATATTTCATATCGGTTAACCGTAAACGTTGTAAAATTGGCAGCAATCGCTTTGATTCCAATCACATAAGGTCTTATCGGCAGAGTTGGAAATCCTGCACTATAATCGTTGGAAAGACTATTGAAATGATTATCAAAATCATAGGTGATAACATCTTTTTTCAGCAGCTTTTTCTGAGAATCATAATAATTTCGTCCGATTAAAATCCCACGGGCAAACTGATTGTTGGCATAAGTGAATATGGGGCTTCTGGCATTTTTAGCATTGGTATGACTAAGATTCATGTATTCATCTGTAGTTTCGTAACTTTCTGCTGCATTACTGATATTTTTGACTCTGGTTGTCACTTTATCATACACTGTAGGTTTTCCATTGATGGTTGTAATATTGAAGTTTCCGGTATTGCTGATCACCATCTGTTCACAGCTGTATCCTGCCACCTTATCCTCTGCCACTTCCTGGATGTAAGAATAGTCTATATCATCCCCCATATATTTTCCGGTGGATTTACCGTTTTCATCTTTATAAATGAACTCTGTTTCTTGAGCCAGCGTATTGCCATCGCTGTTCTTTATTTTTTCTACCCGGATTCCCCCTACAGATTTATTGTATTCTTTATTTTCAGATATAATGTCAACCCATTCCACATTCAAAGTAGCATACTGGCTGCTGTTTACGTTTCCTATTTTTCTGATCCTTATTTTATAAGAAGGCTTCTTGTCTGCAATCACTTCATATTGCTTGTTGATCAGGAATGTTTGAAGAACTGTATTGTTATTGTCCAATAATTCTCCAACAAAATGTGGTCCTTCCGGAAGACTTCCTTCAGAACCTTCATCCGGGCTGGTAGTACTTTGAAAAGTAATTTTAAAATCTACTTTGTTTGCATTGCTGCTCACATTGAAAACACCACCCAAGGGTTCCAGATTTGAAATAAGGAATTCCTTCTTTTCAATTTGAGTTTCTACTCCACTAAAATAGAAATCGTCTAATCCATATTCCAGGTTCATTGTTCCTCCGGTAGGATATTGAATCTCTTTTAAACTTCCAGATACGGCATAATTAATATCAGGCCTCTTATCATCCCCATAGCCATAAGTTTTATCATCATATGTTATATAGGGAATTCCCTGGTTAAAGGTCTTCCCGTTATAGAATCCTACATAATCAGTCTGTTCAGAAAGTCTGTTCGGTAAAGGATAATTTTCATAATACTGAAGTTTGTATTTTGAATTATCTTTCAGGTTCACAACCTCTTTTAATTTGAGTCTTTTAGTCAGGTAAGGGAAATCAGCTTCAAAACCGGGAACTACCGGTGAATCTGTACTTATAAAGTAATCTTTAACCAAACTATAATCTGATACCACCGCTTTCTGAGGGTTTCTAATCTCTACTTTACTTAAAGAAAGTCCATTATTGATATCTTCACGGCCATTATATAGGAACTTCATTTCGTTTCCTTCAAATTCAATACTCTGCAGTACATTTTCTAAAAGAACTCTTGTTCTTGTAACGAATTCTTCATTAATAGTCCCATTTTCAACATTACATGCCCTGCCTACTCTAAGTCCTTTATAGAAACTGCTCAGATAATCATAGTTGCTAGTCAGGTAATTGAATTTTATTTCCTTTCCTGTTGGTAAAAGAATTCTTGTAATGACAAAGTCTGTCGTATTAAAATCTTGTGGATCAGGTGCATTACCACCTCCAACATTTTGGGTCTGATTTCCCGGCTTGAAATAATATTTTATCCCTTGGTTATCTGTAAAAACAAATGAGTCTTCAATCTTTACCGTGCTATAGGGGATTTGAATGATTTTCCCGGCACTGTCATAATAAAACTCTCCTGAGCTGCCACCAATAGCATAAGAATAGATATCAGGCTGGGTATCCGGTGCTCCAAGTCCATTTTTGAGGGTCATAGCAAGGGTATAATCATTTGGATTCCCTTGGACAGGATTAAAATTATCAGGATTAATATATTGTATTTTTCCCTTATCCTCTCTTCCTAAAATCTGTTTGGATAATGAAAGGCCTCCAATAGATAATGACCATCCAAGACCAACTTTTGAGGCTGTTTCTTTTACTTTCACTCCTGAAGCATGATATTTTAAGGAAACCGGTAAACTAAAATCACCTACTTTGATGGTATACAAAGGAATATCAATACCTACCGCTCCGGTATGGGTAGAAGTGGGTATATCAATATGTTTGGATAGCTGACTTGCGTCTGGAGATTTTATAGTGAGGTTATATTTACTGTCTTTCGCATCTACTGATTGTGCATAGCCCAGGGCACATCCACAGATGATCAGAGAAGCTGCAATTACTTTTTTCATCGTGTTTATTTTTTAATCAATTTAGCATTCGCTGTTTTATTTGTATCCGTTTTTATGGTCACCAGATAAGCACCCTGAACAAGCGCTTGTGTATTGATTTTGGTAACATTATTTTTAGTTTTTATATTCTGAAGCTGTCTTCCGCTCATGTCGTACAGCATAATGTCAGCTTCCTTAAAATCAAAGCCTATTTCTACATAAGCATAATCTGAAACCGGGTTCGGATAGATCTTGATATCATGCTTTTCTATCAGCTGATCTACCTGTTTGTCTCCCAGCTTTACGATCTTCCAGTTCTCTTTTCCTAATTCCTCAGCACTCGTTCCGGCCAGAACAATAGAGCCATCCCTGTTTAATTTCAGGTCAGAAAGTCTCTCCTCCTTTTTTCTCGAGTCTCCACTCACATGTTTTCTCCACTGTTCATTGCCGTTGCCATCAAGATAGAGCATCCAAAAGGTTTCATCGTCCTTTTCTATTCTTCCTTCCGCCTGGGTATAACCACCCAACAATATTCCTTTGGTGGCATCTTGATTCTTGGCTCTCGGCTCTTGGTTCTTGATTCTTGATTCTTGACTCTGTATCACATTCATTCCCATTAAAATATCTCTGTTCTTGAAATTGTAGGATTTCTGCCAGATTTCTTCACCTCTTTCATTCAGTGAGATCAGCCAAAGGTCTGTTCCTTCTTCAATACCTACTGATTTATTTCCGGATCTTTCGGATCTGGATTCTCCACCAATGATGAAACCGTTTGAAGTTAAAGCCAGGGTTCTGATATGGTCATCTCCTTTTCCACCAAAGTTCTTTTCCCATTCTAGTTTTCCGTTTTTATCCAGTTTGACAATCCAGTAATCGCCTTCACCGAAATTGCTGTTGGCTTTTGGCATTTGGCTAATGGCTGTTGAGGCAGCAGGCCTTTCAGTCGAAGGTGTAATCTCAGGATTCCCAACCCCGGAACCTGAACCCCGAACCTCGGAACTCCTCGAATAGATTCCCAGTAATGCTCCACCGTCTTTTGTTGGGATCATTTTCTCTACTTCATCTAGTCCTCTTCCCCCTAGAATAAGCTGAGACAGTTCTTTTCCCTCTTTATCCAATCTGGTGACCCAGACGTCTTTTGAACCGTAGCCTTTGGATGAACTCTGTATATTTCCCGCTACAAAAAATCCTAAGTCGGTGGTCTGAATGACAGCTTTGGCTTCTTCATCTGAAGATGTTCCCAAGGTTTTCTGCCACAGTTCATCACCAAATTCATTCAGCCTGATCAGCCAGATATCCGATCCGCCTTTGGAATCTTCTTTTTTATCCAGTCCTTTGCTTGAATATGTGGTACCTGAAACCAGAAATCCACCATCCTGGGTGGTCACCGTTCCTGATAAATAATCGTGGTTTTGTCCGGCAATATATTTCTCCCAAACCTGTTCTCCCTGCTGGTTGAGTTTTACCAAATGGAAATCGTAGCCGTTGTTTGTTTTTTGACCATTAACAGCTGGCGACTGGCTTTTAGCCTGAATAGAGCTTCCGGTGATAAGATATTGCTGATCAATAGTGGTGATTACCTGATTGAGAAAATCCTGAGTGGAAGATTTGATGTCTTTCTGCCAGATCACTTCTTGGGCAGAGAGGCCCAAAATGGTACATAGAGTACATGCACCCATGTAGAGTTTTTTCATGCCATTATTTAGTTTAAGTTATTCTTAGTTTAATTTGCTGCAAAAATATTACTTTTAGCTCACTGTGGAAAGATTTATTTTATCATATTGATTATGAAATCTATTACAGTACAATACTTTATTGTTTTTATATCTGCAAAGATTATTCATTAATGCGACAAAACTTGTCGTATTATCAGCAATCTTTGCATAAATATCAAGTCAAAATGAAGACATAATTATCTGTATGATTTATAGGTGAAATCACACTTTGCTACGATTTTTTTTAACTTCGGATAATTAATTTGATGTTTTGATATGTTCTAAGAAAATTTTAACTGAAAAGGGTAATATAAATACAACAGGCTGATTGTTTTAGCTTTGAAGCAAGAGCATCTTCACATTAATATTCATGAACAGTTTTTGGGAAAAATAAATTTTCACCTGTGGGGATTCACAAAGTTCCATACGGAATTGATAAACTCACTGTTTTTTTCATAATACAAAAGATGTCCACCATCAATGGAAACCACTTTTTGATTTGGAAATTGGAATGTTTGATAATGCTTGGTTCCTACGGCTTTGTCTTTTTTTCCTGTAATAATTAATACAGGGACTTTAATGTCTTTTGTAAGAGGTGTGTAGTCAGTGTAATATTCAGGATATTCTTTGGGCTTTGTGATCACTGCCATTCCAAAATCGATGATCCTTGGATGAAGAGAATCTATTTTGTCCATTTGTTTAATGGTTTCGATATCATCCGTAAGAAATTTATACCCGATACGCTTTTTTCTCATTAAGCTGCTTACTTTTGAAATTTCTGACTGAAGGCTGTCTTTGGAAATGTCTTTGGCAGGGGAGTGAAGGAGTTCATTTCCATACTCTATCTGTTCTCTTACCGATTCATCATTGAGGAAATGTAACGTGATATTGGCGAGGATAAGTCCTTTTGTGTATTGAGGGTATTTTTTAGCATAATTAACTGCAATAATTCCTCCAAAAGAATGTGCCAGTAAGAAAACCTTGTTCAGTTTCATATGTTGTCTCAGTTCTTCAATATCCTGGATCATTTTGTCAAGATGATAATTCTCTGCCTGACCTGATTCACCGGAACCACGTTGATCCATATAGATCATTTTCATATTTTTTTCAAGGTTGTTTCCGCCCATCAGTTCAAATGAAGGATATCCCTGTCCGGGACCTCCGGGAACATAGATACAGGCTTCCCCTTTTCCGGAGACTTTATATTTGAGTCTGATATGGTCAGCGGTTTCAAAAAAGCCTTCAGAACTGTTGTTCTGAGCAGAAACAGAAATTATAGATAAGCAGAAACAGATAAGTAGCGAGATGGTTTTCATATACTAATAACAGTTGGGAGAACCTGTTTATTACTTCTTCTATGTATTATTTTTTCATACATCTAAGCATTCGGGGTTTCCTGTTAAACCTGATTAATTCTGTCAAAAAATATGTGATAGAGAGATCTCAGACAGTTAAGGAACCGGATGAAATTTCAGGTTGCTTTAAGTGAGCTCAGCGATTTTTTTAAAGAGTCCGGGATAATGGATGACCAATCCATTTTCATCCACTACAATGTCAGCTTTAAAATCGGTTTCAATATTTTTGTACAGATATCCGGCGGTGCTTGTTTTGGTATACTGTTGCTTGGCTGGTTTAATATGATTGTTTAAAATATCAATATAAATAACCTTGATCTTCTGCGAGTGGTTTTCAGTTAGAATCAAATTATTGATCGGCAATGTATTGGTAAATGGGGTTAAAGAGATATCAATATATTTGAATCCTTTCAATTCAGGATGTATCATATTATTGATCTCCCAATGATCCTGTTGTTTTTTTCCTGTTATTTTGGTCTTTATGGTATTGATCTCAGATTCAATTAAAAATTCCAGCATTGTCCAGTCTTTATCAATGATGAGTTTATAATCTACAGCATAAATTTTATCATGATAACAGCCAATGATTTTTGACAGTACAGTATAGTTTTTACCATTTTCTTGTATGTTAACATATTCGAGAGACTGATAAATTATTCCTTGCCATATTAATGTTTTCATTTTGTTTCGGTTTAATGTAATGTCAGTGTTAGAGTATATTGAATGGAATATTGATTAATGGGAAATTCTTCGTTTCCTGATCCTGCTTAATGTTTCCCTTGCTACGCCTAAGAAAGAAGCCAGTTGGGTAAGTGATACCCGCTGCAGCATTTCGGGGTATCTGTTTTCAAGATATTCTAATCTTTCCCAGGCAGAATAAAGTTTGAAAAGATTGGAAAACTCTTCCTGTTTTGTGGCAAACTGACGGATACAATGACGTCCCAGGCTTTCAATTTCATGAGATTCTTTAGCCATTGTAAACAATTTTTCTTTATTGAGAATAACCGTATATACTTCTTCACATGCTGCCATATTGAACTCAGATGGTTGTCCGCTGCCAAAGCTGCTGATATTGGTGGCGATTTCATTTTCAAAGAAAAAGCCGGTATTTTTTATCACTCCGTCTATCTCATAATACGTTTTACAAAATCCTTTATCAATAAAAAATAGAGAATGGCAGATCTCTCCCTCCTGCAGCATAAGTTCATTTTTTTTAAAACTTTTTTCAGACAGGGCAGGCTGGAGCAAAGACCAGCTTTCATCAGAAAAAGGAGTGAGGGAACGGAGATAGGTCAGAAGATTTGTCATATGTCAGCTATTATTCTTTAATCTGGTCAGACACGAAGAGATTATTCTTGTTGATATTTAGAATATTTTCGTTTGTAGTATACCAGTGAACAAATTGATCATATTCAGCTTTATTATTTTCCTGCCAGTTTTTAAATGCTTTCTGATCACCAATTTGGAAAATATAATGATTGTATGCGTTAAATACATTATGATCTTCCATTGTTTTATGATAACTAAGGAGTACATTAGGATTATCTATATAATCTTTTGTATAATATTCTTTCAGAAACTGTCTTCTGATTTCAGATAAGGTATTGAGATTAATTTCTTTTTGATTAATTATAGAAAGGGCAAAGTTTTTAGCAAAAACAATGCAGAATGGGAATTTTTTATTTTTATCATATTGTTGGGCATCTATTACAGCTGGACATAAGTTTGTTTTTATCCCTTCATTATCAAACTTTACTGCCTTTTTATAATTTTCGTATAAAAGCATACTTATTTCTTTGGTACGCGATGTCGTACGTTCCAGATTTACAAATATTTCCCCATAAATAAGCCCAGACAGAAGATCATTAGAATTTAAATAAATTTGTGAGACCCTATAATAATTTGATGGATATGAAGGTTCTGCTTTTATGCCTTTCTCATACGTTTTAATAGCTTCATTGAATTTTCCTTCAAATTCCAAAACCACTCCTTTTTCAAGATATAGTTTTCCTGAAGCCGGAAATTTTTTAAGCCCTTCATTATAGACGCTTATTGCTTTTTCAGGATTATTGGAAAGATCGTAAGCGCTGCCAAGCAATGCGTAGTAATAGTCGTCAATATTAGAGTGATCTTTTGCCTTGTTAAGTTCTGAAATAGCCAAAGTGTAATCCTTTTTTTTGATATATGCTAAGGCAATTTCATAGGGGTAAGTATAGTCCTTTGGGTCTATTTTTTCACAGTCTTTCAAAATGGAGATTCCTTCATCATATTTTTCTGCATCAATTAATTTTATTGCGTCATGAACTTCTTTACATTTAAATGTCTTTTTTTGAGCATTCGTCAGTTGAAAAAAGCTTAAGGTGACCAGAAAAAGGGTAGTACGTAACATTAACTTTCAGGTATTAGTTTATTACAAAAATGCATTTTTTTAATTTAAAAAGGAAAAAACTATTCCAGATCCAACGTCATAAAAAGGGCAATCTCGTCAGAATTATTATACAATCTTGTGTTCATGCCGGTAATATTGAAGCCCATTCTTCTGTAAAATTGTATCGCAGGGTAATTGGTATTCTGGGTTTCAAGTTCAATAACCCGGCAGTTTAATCTTCGGGCTTCTTTAATGGTATTTTTGATCAGTTGTATGCCGGCACCCTGTCTTCGGTGTTTCTCATGGATCAGGATGTTTTCGATATAAAAACTGTTGTTCCAGGTTCTTTGCTCACCAATAATCCAGCCTACCAGCTCATGATCAATATAAGCTCCGAAGGAATTTCCTTTTTTAATGATTGTATTAAAGGTTTCAAGCTCATCAGAATCAGTTTCCCATAGTTTGGTATAGGATAAAGCTTTTTCTTTTACCGTAAATTCGAAAACGCCGCCATATTCTATGGAAGATACGGAATATATGGTATCCGTAGTATAGCCGTTGTGCCCCCAGTCTGTGGTAGGATTGTTGGTAAGCTTTTCCAGTTTTTTTATTTCCATAAGATGATGTTAATAGGAAGTTTATGATATTTCAGTACAGATTTCTACCAGATAATTATCAAGGTCTTTAATATACGCTGTTTTTTGTCCCCAGGGTTTTACCGTGATGTTTTCATACAGAACGGCACCATTTTTAACTGCTTTTTCTGCCAGTGTTTCCACGTCATCCGTAGTAAAGCCCAATTCTATTCCGAAAGGTTGGACTTCTGATTTCGAGGTTAAAAATCCCTTTTTTAAATTGGAGCTGGCCAGGCTGATCGATGCAAAAGAAATAGTAGTTTCTCCGGTAAGAAGCTCTCCGTAATCTTTTGCAGGAGTAATGAATTTTATTTCTGTATCAAAAGTGTTTTTGTAGAAATTCATTGATTTTTCTACCTCTTCTACATACAGGATAACATATTTAAATTTAATCATATTATTGGATTATATTATTTTTTCTTGATAATATAGTCTTCGTCTACCATCAGTTCGATATGAGGCCCATTAAGCGGATAATATTTCATACCTCCAAAATGACCGAAATGAAGCGGATATTTTTGACTAAGATCTCTTACTTTAGCTCCAAAGGTGTTGATATCAATATCTATAACCTGATCTTTATATTGCCTTCCATTAGTAAAGAAGAGCATAAGGTTACATTGATCACCAAAGTCGAAATCGTGGTAGTGAAATACGCTGAGGTTTTCTTCATGGCATATTGCAACCAAATCATTAATGAAATCCTTTTTATATGCCAGCGGAATATTACAGTCAACTCTTATTGAAAAATTTTCGGCATTATTCTGTCTGAAGTCTGAACCTGTCATCTGAATAAACCGGTGTTCTATAGTCCTGAATATTTTCCTCTCCGGAAGATAGTTTTTAGTGTACTGAATTTCAAAAGGAATCTGCTCATCTAAAAGTACGGCATTTTGATCCGTCAACAGTTTTTCAATTTCAGCAGCTAACTGAAAGTAATAGTCAAAAAGCTGATCATTTCCAATAGTCATCATCACCTGATTGCCATTGATTTTTAGCTGTAAATAGGTGTAAGGGAATTCTGCTTTTAAAATTTCCAGTCTGTAGAGGAAATTTTCAATATCATCCACCTGAACTTTTGTCTCCAGCCCGGCAGGATTGTCGGCATGGCCGCCATATCCCTGCAAGAACTTAAAATATTTAAAATGATATAAATTTTCAGGAAATTTAAAATACCAGTATACTCCTAAAATCATGGATGAATTGATTGGTGAATTGAATATTGATCAAAATTAAATAAAATTTCACACTCCAAAACATTCAAAACCCTTAAATTTGTGGTCAATAAAAATTTACTTGGATGCTTAGGAAAATTTCAATTGCGGCAGCTGCTGTTTTGTCCGTAGTTACAATCAATGCGCAGAAGAACAAAAATACTCAACTGGAAAGACCGAAATTAGTGGTAGGTTTGGTGGTAGACCAAATGCGTTGGGACTATCTATACCGTTTTTATGGTAAATATGGAAATGACGGTTTCAAAAGACTGCTGAATACAGGATATTCTTTAAATAATGTACATATTCCTTATGTTCCTACGATTACCGCTTTAGGACATACATGTATCTATACCGGGTCTGTACCTGCAATCCACGGAATTGCCGGAAACGACTGGACAGATAAGGAAACGGGTAAAGGGGTGTACTGTACGGCAGATGACAGCGTTCAGCCGGTAGGAACTACCAATACTAAAACAGGAAGCCACTCTCCAAAAAACCTTTGGTCTACAACCGTAACCGATGAGTTGAGACTGGCCACGAACTTCCAGGGTAAAGTGATAGGAGTTTCTCTTAAAGACCGTGCTTCTATTCTTCCTGCAGGTCATACTCCGAATGGAGCTTTCTGGTTTGACGACAGTACCGGGAACTTTATTACAAGTACATGGTATATGAAAGAGCTTCCACAATGGATACAATCATTCAATGCTCAGAATTTACCTGAAAAATTAGTAGCCAACGGCTGGAATACTTTACTTCCAATCAATCAGTATACAGAAAGTTCACCTGACAATTCTTCATGGGAAGGTCTATTGGGAAGTGCAAAAACACCTACATTCCCATATACCAATCTGGCGAAAGATTATCAGACAAAGAAAGATAATATCCGTTATACACCTTTTGGAAATACATTGACATTAAAGCTGGCTGAAGCTTCTGTAGAAGGAGAGCAGTTAGGGGGAGACCATATTACAGATTTCTTAGCAATCAATTTAGCTTCTACGGATTATGCAGGCCATAAATACGGACCGAACTCTATTGAGGTTGAAGATGTCTATATCAGACTGGATCAGGATTTGGCTCAGTTTTTCAGCTACCTGGATTCAAAAGTAGGAAAAGGGCAGTATACGGTTTTCCTTTCAGCTGACCACGGAGGGGCTCATTCTGTAGGATTCCTTAAAGAGCATAAAATTACTACAGGCTTTTTTGGAGAAGGCATGGAAAAAAATCTTAATCAGAAACTGAAAGAAAAATTTGGTGCTGATAACCTGATCAATGCTATAGATAATTATCAGGTGTATTTTGACAGAAAAGTATTGGCAGATACTAAACTTGAGCTGGATGATGTGAGAAATTTTGCGGTAAAAGAACTTGAAAAAGATCCTACTGTTTTATATGCTGTTTCTGTAGACAGAGTTCAGGAAGCCAGTATTCCGGAGCCTATCAAACAAAGAATTATCAATGGGATCAACAGACAGAGAAGCGGAGATATCCAGTTGATTTCTCATGACTCTATGCTTCCTCCTTATTCTAAAACAGGAACTACACACAGTGTTTGGAACTCTTATGATTCCCATATTCCATTGATTTTTATGGGTTGGGGAGTTCAGCAGGGAGAAAGCAATAAAGAATACCACATGACAGATATTGCACCTACGGTTTCTTCTTTATTGAAAATCCAGTTTCCAAGTGGAAATGTTGGAAATCCGATTACAGAAGTGATGGGGAAATAATCAAACAACATCAGTATATATAAATGGCTGCTTTCAACTATTGGAGGCAGCTTTTATTTTTATAGTATTCATCAAGGCCGGTTGCTGTACAGGATTTTCTAATACTTATGAATAAGACGTAATTTTTTACCTGTTATTTCACTTTTTGTCTAATACATTTAAAAAGCTATCTTTGCAAAAATTATGGTTTCCAATATATTGGAATGAAAAGGGAATCGGGTGGAACTCCCGGACTGTCCCCGCAACTGTAAATCGCAACAAAAGTTTCTGTAAAAAACCACTGTGTAAAAACGGGAAGGTACAGAAGGCGAAAGTCAGGAGACCTGCCAGAATAATAATCAAAATATATATTGCTTTCGGAGGAAGAGTAAATTAGTATGGATATAAAAAGATCTTTAGTACTGCTTTTTTCGTCTTATGGCTGCTTTCTTTTTGGACAAGAGAAGGCCTTAGATACTATTTATGTATTCGACAGCCAGATAAACAAAGTAAAGCTCTTTCATCATGTAACGAATATTACCAATGAAGATGCTGAAAAAAATTCTGCCAACCTTTCCGAATTACTGAGATTTCAATCTCCTGTGTATATCAAAGAAAATGGGCGTGGTGCCGTTTCTTCACCTTCTTTCAGGGGAACTACCGCCCAGCAGACTGCTTTTGTATGGAATGGAATTAATATTAACTCCAGTTTTTTAGGACAGGGAGATATCAATAATATGGCTTTGTTTGGATATGACCAGATCGGAATTAAACCTGGTGGAGGTAGTGTTATTTATGGCAGTGGCGCCATTGGGGGAAGTATTCATTTGAATAGCAGCCTTGATTTTAATAAAGGTTTCCATGCTGCTCTGTTTTCAGAATTTGCATCTTTTAATACTTATAATAATGTTGTTAAAGGTTCTTACAGCAATGATAAGTTCAGCTTTAAAGTTTCCGGAAGCCATTCTATAAGCCAGAATGATTATGAAGTAGAAGAAGCGGGCGGAAAGAAGTATACGAATGACAACGGAAAGTATTACAATACCAATTTCAATATAGCAGTAGCTTATAAAATTGCTCCCCATCATCAGATCTCATGGATATCAGAGACTTTTAACGGAAAACAGCATTATCCTGTTCGTTTTGGTGATCTGGAAACCAAGACAAAGTATCATACCCAGAATTTCAGAAACCTGATGGCCTGGGATTGGAATACCACGCGTTTCAGCAATTCATTTAAAGCAGCCTATACTGAGGAAAATTTTCAGTATTTTGGAGATATTGCAGAACCGGAAACCAGTGGAGGTGCCGGAAAGAATTATATTTTGAAAAATGATTTCAATTACTTCCTCAATTCAAAATGGAATATCAATATTATCGGAGAATTTCAAGTGAATAAAGGTAAGGGAGAGGGAAGCTCAAAAATAGGTGATATCAGCAGAAATGCCGGGTCTATTGCCGGATTACTTCGTTATTTTCCTATCAAAGACTTACGGTTTGAAGCCGGAATCAAGAAAGATTTTGTAGAAGACTTTAAATCACCGGTCTTATTTTCTTTTTCAGGAAAATGGAATGCCACCCAATGGTATGATGTAGGGCTAAGTGTTTCAAGAAACTTCAGAGCTCCTTCATTTAATGACCTCTACTGGACACCGGGAGGAAATCTGAATTTAAAACCGGAAACTTCCTACCAGTTTGAATGGAGTAACCAGTTTAAATTAGGAAATTTTAAATTATCTATAGCTCCTTACTATATGAATATCCGTGATATGATCCGGTGGCTTCCAACAATTTCCGGGTATTATGGAGCTAGTAATACCAGTAGGGTAGAGTCTTATGGAGTAGAGTCGCAGCTTGAATTTGAAAAAAAATTCGGGAAGCATATGTTGAAATCAAATCTTGGGTATTCTTATACGAAATCTAAGGACCTTGATATTCAGAAACAACTTATGTATGTGCCTTTACATAAACTTACAGGAAGTATAGACTACCGATATGATTTTGTGAAAGTATATGTACAGGGAATGTTTAACGGGCTTACCTATACAGATTCCAATGAAAAAAGAAGTGATGCCTTAGATTCTTATTTTGTGATGAATGCCGGAGCCAGCGCTGCATTTCTTAAAAACTACAGCCTGGGTTTTAAAGTAAATAATATTTTAAATGAAACTTATTATACGATGCTTTCCTATCCGTTACCCGGACGAAATTACAGTATAAGCCTTACTATCAATTTTTAAAATAAATTAATTATATATGAATATCAGAAAAATTTTACCTCTTGCATTTGCTTCCATGTTACTTTTCAATGTTTCATGTAGCAGCGATAGCGACGACATTGTAGAACAGCCAATTACTTATGAAGCTGGAGTGCTTATTTCCAATGAAGGTGGATTTACAACCACTACTGCTGAAGTTTCTTTCGTAAGCAGTAATCTTGCTAATCTGTATGACAAAATTTATGCTTCTAATAACAGTGGTGAACCTCTTGGAAAAGTTCTTCAGAGTATAGGTTTTCAGGGAGACCGTGCTTATTTAGTATCTAATGTTCCTAATAAAATTGACATTGTAAACAGATATACTTTCAAAAAACAAGCTACTGTAACGGCTAACCTTGATGGAGCAAGATATATTGCTTTCTCAGGAAACCAATATTATGTAACCAACAATAACTTTACAACAAATAAAAGAAAGCTGAATGTTTACAATACAGGCGACAATTCTTTTGTAAAGAGTATTGATTTTACAAATGCTGCTGAAAAAGTGGTGGAAGCTGAAGGGAAAATTGTAGTACAGACTGATGGTACAGGATATGACGCCAGTTGGAATCCAATTGCAACAGGATATACGATCTCTGTGGTAAATCCGACTACAAATACAGTGAGCCAAACAGTAACTCTTCCTGCCAACGGAATTATTAAAGATCTTATTTCTTATAAAGGAACTGCTTATGCATTGGTTTCCGGGGATACCAGCTCTTATATCTATAAGATCAATACTGCAGACGGAACATTTACAGCAACAACAACTCTTCCTATCCCTAAAGTTCAGAAGCTTAGAGCGGAAGATAACAAATTCTATTTTATTACAGATACCAACAAAATATACGGAATGACTATTGGTGCTGCTGTACCTACGGCTCCTATTATGACAGCTACAGGTAATGTATATGGATTTGATGTAATTGACGGCAGAATCTTTGCTTCTGATGCAAGTTTTTCAGCAGACAGTAAAGTGAATGTTTACAGTGCAAACAACGGAACTTTATTGAGAAGTTTCACCGCAGGAATCGGAACAAACGGTTTCTATAAAAACTAAGATACAAGGCTCTGGCCTGTATACATAAATTTTATTTTTTCATCATTTGTGTTTTTTTTCGGCCGGCTCTTTTGAGACCGGCCGATTTTGATTCATTTTAATAAAAAACCGACTGGAAATCTTTTCCAGCCGGTTTTTTTGTGATGTAAGCTTATATTTTCAGTCCTAGTTTTTCTGCTTCAGCAATCACAAATTTTGTTGCTTCGTCTTTTTCATTAGGAATTACCCCTTCAAGGATAGCTTCTTTTACCTTTTCCTTTAAAATACCGATTTCACGGCCAGGTTTAAGCTGAAACATTTCCATGATCTCTTCTCCGGTAATAGGAGGCTGGAAATTCCTTACCTGATCCTTTTCCTCTACTTCTTTGATTTTGACAGCCACATATTCGAAGTTCTTTTTAAATTTATCCTGTTTTTTAGAATTTTTTGTAGTAATATCCGCTTTACAAAGGGTAAAAAGATCTTCAAGGTTTTCACCGGCATCAAATAGCAGTCTTCGTAATGCCGAATCAGAGGCATCATCTGTGATCAGGGCAATAGGTCGGGAGGAAAGCTTTACCATTTTCTGAACATACTTCATATCGCTTCCTAAAGGCAGTTTAAGCCTTTGAAAAAGAGCTTTTACCATTTTTGAACCTAAGAATTCATGTCCGTGGAATGTCCATCCTGTTCCTTCAACAAACTTTTTAGTAGGAGCTTTTCCCACATCGTGAAGAAGTGCTGACCAACGCAGCCAAAGATTATCTGTATTCACAGAAATATTGTCTACAACTTCTAGGGTATGGTAAAAGTTATCTTTGTGAGTCTGCCCTTCCACTTCTTCCACTCCCTTAAGCTCTATAAGCTCAGGAATAATAAGTTTTAAAAGGCCTGTTTGCTCCATTAGGCTTAATCCTACAGAAGGTTTTTCAGAAAGCATGATTTTGTTAAATTCCACCATGATTCTTTCCATAGAAACAATTTCAATTCTTTTGGCTTCCTGTCTGATGGCCTCCAAAGAATTTTCTTCAATGGTAAAGTGTAATGTGGAAGCAAACCTTACCGCTCTCATCATCCTCAATGGATCATCAGAATAAGTTTGTGCAGGCTCTAGCGGAGTTCTTAAAATTCCTTTCTCCAGATCCTCAATTCCATGAAATGGATCAATCAGTTCTCCGAAATTATCTTTATGTAAAGAAATGGCCATGGCGTTGATGGTAAAATCTCTTCTTTTCTGATCGTCCTCCAATGTTCCGCCCTCCACTTCAGGCTTGCGGCTGTTTTCAGTATAACTTTCCTTTCTCGCTCCCACAAATTCCAGATCAAGATCCTTGTATTTGATCATAGCCGTTCCATAGGTTTTAAAAACAGAAACTTTTAGGTTAGGATCAATATCCTGAGCGACTGTCTGAGCAAGCTCAATACCACTTTGTTCGGTGACAAAATCTATATCTGTAGAAGCTTTTCTTTTCATTAAAAGGTCCCGGACATAGCCTCCGACAATGTATACGGACTGATTATTTTTTTCCGCAGCCTCAGAAATTATTTTGAAAAGTTTTAAATTTTTATTTTGGGTAAGATTAATTTTCATCGTTAGTAAATAGCGTCAAGTTGTACTCATATCACCCATTAATCATAATGAGCATACATTTTATTAATTTTTCCTTCTTCATTAAAAAACATGACTTCAACAGCCTGTTTGTCCATAATAGATTTGTAGAATAATGCCACAGAATCAACTCCTGCAGTAGATTGTATCAGCTCAAAGTGAAGATCAGGAAACTTTTCCAGGGCCTTCCTCCAGTAATCACGAACGGCTTGTTTTCCCTGTAAAGAACTTTCCTTTCCTCCTGTAGCCATAGAAATCATTGGCGTTGTGATTTCAATATCTTCAGAATAATGGGATAGAATAGCTTCTAAATCATGAGAATTCCAGACATGTATCCACTCCCGGGCAAAATCTTTATGGTTTATCATATATTGTAATGAGTTGGAATTTTGCAAAGATAGAACTAAAAAAAGAAATCCTGCCGATATGAACAGACAAGACTCTAAAATAGACATCAATACTTTTTATTCACGAAGAACTTTGATTCGGTTGTCACTCCATATTTTGATCACCGAAGATCCTGAATATTTTGAAACTTTATCTCTGTCTTCTTCCACTGCATAATCTACAAGACTGATCATCTCATTTGAAATATCTGAAAACTTCAACGGACTTTTCTCACCACTAAAATTAGCTGAGGTAGAAACCAACGGTTTATTCAGTTTTGTAATTAATTTTTTACAAAAGTCATTTTTTACCAATCTTATACCAATACTGCCGTCTTCGGCAAGTAATTCTTTGGGCAGCCCGCGGGGATTTTCATAAACAATGGTAACGGGTTTTTCACTAAGATCAATAATTTCCCATGCCATTTCCGGAACATCCACCAGGTCCTGAAGTCTTTTTTCAGACTCCACCAGAATGATCATGGATTTATTTTTTTCACGCTTCTTAATGTCAAAAATTTTATTGACAGCCTCTATATTGGTAGCATCACAACCAATTCCCCAAATAGTATCTGTAGGATAAAGAATTGTTCCGCCGGATTTTAATATTTCGATAATATGTTCCATAATGGTATTGAATTCAAAACAGTCTATAAAGGTAGAGAATCTGGGAATTTCGGGCAAAGAATTGAGGAATAAATGATATTGTATTTTAATTTTTTTAGGTTTCGGCTAAAGCCAATGGAAGATTTTTAATGAAACAACGGGTTAAAGCCTAGTGATGGTCGGAAGAAAATCCGAGCACGACTAGACTTTAGCCCGTTCCTATTGATGATTGTATGTTTTATATTAATGATGTATGATTATACATGTAAATATATGCTTTCAAAATAATTATGCGTTATGTTCTTAATTCAATAGAAATGGGCTTTAGCCCATTTTAACAAAGAATAGGTGCATTTGGCTTTAGCCCAAACCTATTTTTTAAAATTATATTTTTCAATGAATTCCAGATACTCTTCAGTAAAACTCTTTTTCTGATGATGTCTTTCCTGATTTTTAATATAATTTCTTACCTGATCTACCATTGATTCGGAAATGGAAACTGCAAAATATTCATCCTGCCATGAAAACTTATCTTTTGTAAACTTATTTTTATTGATCCAATAAGAAGATTCTCCTTTTATTAATTGGACTATTTTTTCAATATTTTGATCTGAACCTAAAGAAATAAGACAGTGACAATGGTCTGAATATCCATTGATCATATCTAAAAATATTCCTTTTTGTGTAGCATATTCTTTGATATGTTTCCATACTTTTATTCTTACATCAAAGGTATTAAGAAAGGGATCTCTATTTTTTGTAGAGAAAACAAGATGAATGAAAATTTTGATAAAGGACATTTGTGTTGTTTTAACCAAAAATAATATTTTTTTATTAAGTTTCGGCTAAAGCCAATGGAATATTTTTTAATAAAAAACGGGCTAAAGCCCCGTTCCTATTGATGATCTATGCGTTTTAATTAATAATGTAAGATTGAATTATACAAATATGTATTTTCAAAAATTATTATACGTCATTTGTTAAATTTAATAGAAATAGATTTTATTGCTATAGAAGATTAATCTGGTTTATATAGACAATATTCAACCAACAATACGGATATAGTTTTAAGAGAAGGATCTCTATTTTTTGTAGAGAAAACAAGATGAATGAATAATTATGCGTTATGTTCTTAATTCAATAGAAATGGGCTTTAGCCCATTTAACAAAGGATATATGCATTGGCTTTAGCCCAAACTTATATCTTCGACAGTAGAACTCTAATGTATCATTACATCCATCCCAATTTAGATAAATATCTTTCCTCAATAATATTCAAATGGTGATAGTTGTGTCCAACGATCAATTTTCCAATGGTTTCTACTGAAATTTCGTTGCCATTAGCAATCCCTTTGTTTTGTAAAACGGAGGGACTGAGACTTTCTAATAAGATCTGAGAAGATTTTCTTACCAGTTTATATTCTTCCAGCAGAGACTCTAATGTTCTTTCATCTGCAAAAGAGTTATTGGCATATTCATTTTCATCAAATCCCGGAAGATTATTTTTGTCACCTCTTGCAAAAGCCAATATTCGGTATTGAAAAACTCTTTCGGTATCTGATAGATGTAATAGAAGCCCTTTCAATGTCCATTTCCCTTCAGCATAGGCAAATCTGGATTGTTCTTCCGTAAGATTGGAATAAATTCCTATTGTTTTCTCTTCTGATATTTTTAATTCTGCCAACCAGTTTCCTGTTGGCACCTGATCTAAATATCTTTGAATATATTTCTGAAAATCTGTCATATTTTTAATTTTTTTACGTTAGATAGATTTTGTAATGCTGTGAGGTCGCACGCTATACATCGTACATTATACAAAAAATCATGAATTGCTCCACTCATAGAAATTGACGGAGTCATACAATTCAAAACCGCAGGCAGGGTATAATTGATTTCCGATATCATTGCTTTTACCCGTTTCCAGTAATATACCACGGGCTTTTGATGATTTGCATACATCTTTAGATGCTTCTATCAGTGCTTTAGAATATCCTTTTCCTCTGTGATTTTCATTGACGTATAAGTCATTCAGCAGCCAGTAACGCTGCATTCTGGTGGATGAAAATAGGGGATATAATTGTACAAAACCTGTCAGTTCTTCATTCTCTTCTGCAACAAAAATTTCAGAATCTTTATTTTCAAGTCTTTCCTGAAGAAATTTTTCGGCTGAAGGAATATCTGATTCTTTATGATAAAAAATCCGGTACTGGTCAAATAATGCCGCTAATTGAATGAGGTCGTTAACGACCGCTTTTCTTATATTTTTCATAGATATTTGGTGATCATAGGTGAAATAAAAAGGAGTATTTAAATGATAAACACTCCTTTTTACTATTGTATATTAAGAAAAAGCTTTCTCCAGATCTGCAATAAGGTCTTCAGCATCTTCAATACCAACGCTTAAACGAACTAAGTCATCTGTAATTCCTAATTCAGCACGTTTTTCTGCCGGAATAGAAGCGTGAGTCATTAAAGCCGGGTGATTGGCTAAAGATTCTACACCACCTAAAGATTCAGCTAATGTAAATACTCTTACTTTCTCTAAAAACTTGATGGCATCTTCTTTTTTTCCGGATTTGAAAGTAAATGATACCATTCCTCCCGATTCTTTCATCTGAGATTTTGCAAGCTCATACTGTGGGTGAGATTCTAATCCAGGGTAGATTACTTTATCTACAGCAGGATGGGTTTCAAGGTATTTTGCTACGGCAAGCCCGTTGTCAGAATGTCTCTGCATTCTTAATGCTAAAGTCTTAATCCCTCTCAATACAAGATAAGAATCATGAGGTCCTAAAATACCGCCGCTTGCAAACTGAATAAAGTGAAGTTTTTCTCCCAATTCAGCATCTTTAGCAATCAGTGCACCTGCAATTACGTCAGAATGTCCTCCTAAATATTTTGTAGCAGAATGCATCACAATATCAGCTCCTAAATCAATTGGTCTTTGGATGTAAGGCGTAGCAAAAGTATTGTCTACAGCTACTAAAATATCTTTTCCCTTAGCAATTTCTACTACGGCTTTGATATCTACCAACTTCATCAATGGATTCGTTGGCGTTTCTACCCAGATTAATTTTGTTTTATCAGTAATTACGTCAGCAATTTTAGAAACATCATCAAAGTTCACGAAAGTAAACTTCAGTTGATATTTTTCAAAAAGTCTTGTAAACATTCTGTAGGTTCCACCGTAAAGATCATCTACAGCAATAACTTCATCGCCTGGATTTAATAATTTTAAAACACAGTCGATAGCGGCTAGACCTGACCCGAAAGCGAGTCCTCGCGCTCCATTCTCAATACTTGCCAAAGAGTCTTCCAATGCCTGTCTTGTAGGGTTGGCAGCCCTTGAATATTCATATCCGGAATGTACTCCCGGGCTTTTCTGTGCAAAGGTAGACGTTAAAAATACAGGTACATTTACAGAACCTGTTGCAGATTCATGATGCTGCCCTCCGTGAATTACTTTTGTATTAAAATTCATATTTATATAATTTGATATTTTGAATGGATTATTTGAAAATGAAAGGATGTTTACCATCATTTCAAATGATCCTATTTCCAAATTGTTGTTATTTTATTGCTGACTTTACTGCAAATTCTTCTGCAATTTCTTCCATCCACTGCGCTACATCTTCCTCTCCGGTAGCTCTCTGATAGGTACTTCCTAAAGAAACTAAGATCTGGTGGATAAACATTTTCATTTGATCTACAGGCATTTCTTTTGTCCAAAGGTCTATTCTTAAAGCTTCCATTGCTTTATCATCCCACACAGAGATCATGGTTGCTTTAGTTTCTTCTTTCTCCACTCCGCCATCCTGTGCATTCCATGTTATATTTTCAGGAATGTGGTTTTCATCCAGCTCTACATCTATCGTAATCTGAGTCTTTCTCATTTTTTCTATTTTTCTAAATTCTAAATTTTCTATTATTTAAGTTTCGGTTTATAACCGGACTGATTGAAGATTGTTGTCGCGTCCATTTTCAGGAAGACCGTCAGCTTCGTTTCAGGTTTTTCTTTAAGATAAGCTTTACAAATTTGCCACCCTGTAAAAATTCCAATTTGTGGTGAAGATTCATTATCAATTTCTGTATAAAATTTGGAGAAAGGTCCCGGAGCAATAAAACGTTCTCCTAACCTTGGATCGTCTCCAAAGAGCAGATTGCTTTCCACAAAATAATTCCAGATATTGGCTTCATTTACCTTAGCCCATTCATACTGTTTCTGGGTATAATTCATTTTCAGGTAATCAGGGAAATCCGGTAAGAAAGCATCCTGAAGAGTCATTACCTTTCCGTTCAGGATCACCTGGTCAATAAATTTCTGGTGATCCGGAGATTCTGTAACAATATTTTCAGCAAATAACTGTGAAACCTTAGGAACAATATTCTGAGGGTTCATCGATTTCTGGAAATAAAGCTCCAATCCTTTATAATGAGCATTGCCATCACCCATAAAACCTGTAATATCTATAAAGAGGAGATTCCCTTTTTCATCATAAAAAATAGGGTCCTGTACCATCTGTAATGCGGATGAGAAAAGATATACTTTAGGACTTTTGAACTGTGGAAAATAATACTTGATATGTGAAAATAAATCCTGCAGTTCTTTCTGAAGTTTTACCCCATCAATTTTTCCAATCGCTTCTTTATAGATTTTTATTTCTTCAGCATCAGCTCTTCTTTTCTGAAAGTCAGCATCTGAGACACTTCCCTGAAACCAGGGAAACTTAGCTTTAAACTGCTCCAGCGGAGTATCCGGATTGTAAAATTCTTTTGAAATATCCGTTACTTCAACTTTTTCAGCGGTATTTTTTATCTCTACCTTCCATAGATTTTCCGGTTCTTTTTTGCAGGAATCCAATCCCAGAACTAAAACAGAAGAAAGCGCAATCAATCTAAAAATCTTCATTATTTTTACATGAAATTAAGTGTACAAAAATAAGGATTAAAAAGACAATTAATGATGAAAATTAAAATATTTACAGCACTATGCTTTATTTGGGGATTTTCTTTTTTCCACGGCCAAAAGCTTGAGTTTAAAGATAAAAACTTTGAAAAAGCAGTTCTTGAAAATTTTGACCTGAATAAGAACGGAATACTGGAGAAAACTGAAACAGGCTTGATCACAAACTTATTTTTAGTTCAGAAAGGAATTACATCAGCGGAGGATTTACGTTTTTTTGAACATGTAAAAATGATTGTTCTGGATGATAATGTTATTTCCAATATAGCCATAAGCAATATGGACAAGCTGGAACTGTTCTCATGCACAGGATGTAAGATTACTTCTTTCACAGCAGAAAATCTGAAAAGTATGACCTCGCTGTATCTGGACAATAATCTTTTGGAAACGATTTCATTAAAAGGCACTCCAAAAATTGATCAATTAACATTATCTTTAAATCAATTAAAAACGATCGATTTGACTTCATTTAAAAAATTAAGAAAGTTAAATCTTGAACATAATAAACTCCAAAAACTGGATATTTCAGAAAATGTTGATCTGCAGACTGTGAACGTTGGCGGAAATAAGATGAAAGAAGCAGATATAAAGAAGGGAATGAAAACCAATATTACTATTTTTGGAACCGAACAATAAACTGATGATATGAGAATAGAAACCGACCGACTGATTTTAAGGCGACTTGAGGATACTGATTGTGAACGGATGTTTATTTTGCATTCTGATCCTGAAGTGATGAAATATCTTGAAAAGCCTGTAACACATATTCAGGAGTCAAAAGATATGATAAAAATGATTCAGAAGCAGTATGAAGAAAATGGAGTGGGAAGACTTGCCGTTATTGAAAAAGAAAGTGGACTGATGATAGGCTGGAGCGGGCTGAAATTATTAACGGAACCTATCAATAACCATGTCAATACGCTGGATCTTGGATATCGTTTCATTCCTGAATTCTGGGGGAAAGGTTATGCTATGGAAACAGCAAAAGCTGCTCTTCATTATGGTTTTAATGAATTGAATGCAGATTTTATTTATGCTTATGCAGATTCCGGAAATACAGGATCCAATTATATTTTAGGAAAACTGGGATTTGAACGGACCGGAGAATTTGAAGATTCTGGGGCGATCTGTTTTTGGTATAAACTGAAACGTGAACAATATATTTAATAATAGTATGACCATACGCAAGGAGGAAGAAAAAGACCATAAAAAAGTATTTCAGCTTATAGAAGAAGCTTTCAGGAATATGGAGCATAGTGATCATCAGGAACATTTTCTTGTTGAGAAATTAAGAAAATCTGATGCTTTTATCCCTGAACTGTCATTGGTAGCAGAAAATGAACATGGTGAGATTACCGGCCATATTCTTTTTACAAAAATTAAAATAGATAATGGCTCAGAATCTTATGAATCGCTGGCATTAGCTCCTGTTTCAGTAAAGCCCGAGTTTCAGAATAAAGGAGTGGGCGGCAAGCTTATTCTTCAGGGACATTCGATAGCCAGAGCACTAGGATATTCTTCAATTATACTTATCGGACATGAAAATTATTATCCAAAGTTTGGTTACGAAAAAACCAGTAAATTTGGGATCACTTTTCCGTTTGAAATTCCGGAAGAAAACGGAATGGCTATTGAATTGACAGAGAACGGATTAAAAAATAAAAAAGGGATGGTGAAATACCCTAAAGAATTTGGAATAGATTAAAAAATATAAGCAATGCAGACACAAAAAGTGATAGATCATATTGTAAGCTGGTTAAAAGATTATGCAACAAAGGCTAAAGTAAACGGTTATGTATTAGGCGTTTCCGGAGGTGTGGATTCCGGAGTGGTTTCTACACTGGCGGCGATGACCGGCCTGAAAACCTTATTGATCGAAATGCCCATCCGCCAAAAAGCGGATCAGGTAGATAGAGCAAGGGAACATATGAATGATTTGAAATCAAGATTCCCGAATGTAGAAGTGATGTCTGTGGATCTTACGCCTGCATTTGAAGAGCTTTATAAAACTTTTGATGTAAAGGATGATTTATATCCTAATGAAAAATTAGCTTTTGCCAATACAAGATCCCGTTTAAGAATGCTTACCCTTTATTATTATGGGCAGCTCAATGGGCTTTTAGTATGCGGCACAGGAAATAAAGTTGAAGATTTCGGAATCGGATTTTATACAAAATACGGAGATGGTGGAGTAGATATTTCTCCCATTGCAGACCTTTATAAAACAGAAGTTTATGCTCTTGCGAAAGGATTAAACCTTATTAAAAGTATTCAGGAAGCCATTCCTACGGATGGACTTTGGGATGTAGACCGCACAGATGAACAGCAGATTGGAGCTACATATCCGGAACTGGAGAAAATTCAAAAAGAATATGGCACCAAAACGGCAGAAGATTACGAAGGAAGAGATAAAGAAGTTTTTTTAATCTTCGACAGAATGCATAAAGCCGCCAAACATAAAATGGACCCTATTCCAATTTGTGATATTCCGGAAGAGTGGAGAAGCGAATAAAATTATTGCATCATTAATAAAGTATTGCCATGAACAGTAAAATAAGATCAGTGTTTTTTATATGCCTGGGACTTCTTTTTGGAATGTCTGTCATGTATATTTACAATAATTTTATTGCAGATAAAAAAGATCAGTCAGGTACAAAAAAAGAAACGGTAAGCTACGGAAGTACATCTGCTCAAGACGGCTACAATAACGGAACTTCACCAGCCCAGGTTTCAATTGATCAGCTGACAGAAGAAAAAACCGTTATTACCTATGTTAAACAAAACCATAGGCTGCCTGATTACTATCTTACAAAAAATGAGGCCCGAAAACTGGGATGGAATCCTTCAAAAGGAAATCTTTGTGAAGTGCTTCCCGGAAAAGCTATTGGAGGAGATAAATTCGGAAACCGGGAAGGAAGGCTGCCGGGTGGCGAAAAATACTTTGAAGCCGATGTCAATTATCAGTGCGGAGGTAGAAATGCAGACAGAATCATATACACGGAAAATGGTGAGGTCTATCTTACTAAGAATCATTATAAGAGTTTTGACAAACAGTAAATAGTCATTGCGAGGAACGAAAGTGACGAAGCAATCTCTAAAATATGATGAAAAGATGAAAGCAGGTTTTATTTATATTATGACCAATAAAAATCATACAACTCTTTATACAGGAGTTACTTCAAACTTGCCAAAACGAGTTCAGCAACATAAAGAAGCATATTATTCCCAAAGTTTTACATCAAGATATAATTTGTATATACTCGTTTATTGGGAAGCTTTTCAGGAAATTGGAGATGCTATTTTTCGGGAAAAACAAATAAAAGCAGGTTCAAGACAGAAGAAATTGGATCTTATCAACTCTATAAATCCTGAGTGGAGGGATTTAACAGATGACATTTCAAAATATTATGGATGTTTTTTGAGATTGCTTTGTCGCTTTGCTCCTCGCAATGACAGAAGTGTAGTTTATTTTAAATTATTGTAATTTTGAAAAATAATAATCTCTTTTATCTGCTATTGGCTTTGCTCCTGATTATCTCATGTTCGGAAAAACAGAAGATGAAGATAAATCAAGAGCAGAAACCCGCGATTACCATCCTTATACAGCCATTTAAAGATGTTAAACCTGAAAGTTTGGAAACCGTGGCAGAAGGAATTAGGGAAGTTTATCCGAATGTCAAAGTACTTGATGCTATAGATTTTCCGGAAAATTCTTATTATAAAGAGAGAAACCGGTACAGGGCTGATTCAATTATTAAATTCCTGAGTAAAAGGACAAAAGACGGTTTTGTGACAATAGGACTAACCTCGAAAGATATTAGTGCTACCAGAGGGGAAATCAGAGACTTTGGGATTATGGGATTGGGATATACCCCCGGAAAGGCTTGTGTAGCATCAAAATTTAGATTAAGTAAAGAAAATTCTGATGAGCAGTTTTTTAAAATAGCCATTCATGAGCTTGGCCATACGCAGGGGCTTCCACATTGCCCGGAAAAAATGTGTTTTATGAGAAGTGCAGAGAGTAAAAATCCCACCAATGAGGAAACCGGATTCTGCAAGAAATGTAAAAGTTTTTTAATTAAAAAAAATTGGAAATTCAGTTCAATATGAAGACAGTATATATAGATTTTACAGACATAGGCGATTATGAAGATTTTTATGCCCAATTAAAGGAAAAGATTCAGTTTCCTGAACATTTTGGGGATAATCTTGATGCGCTTTATGATACCATTACAGGAGACCTGGAAATGCCGCTCCACATTGAATTCGTAAATATGACAGTAGATCAGCTTGAGATTTTTGAAGATCTGCTTATCAGTTTGGAAGATGCTGAAGAAGAAGTTGAAGACTTTAGTTTCAGTTATTATCTGGAACAATATGAAGATGAAGACGAAGAGGATGTAGAATCTGACGAAGAAAAATAAACGAAAATAAAAGAGGTTGTTTCAAAAAATAGAGACAACCTCTTTTTTTCAGATCTGTGGTTTTATTCAACAGATTTGTGAGATGGATTGAAAAATGAAAGCCTGCAGAAAACTCCACAGGCTTTATAAGTTTATTTGTGCATTTACACTTCCTATAAGAATGTTGAATCGAAATAAAAGGGAAGCAGATCTTTTACAGCGTGTACTTTTACCACCTCATCATTCATGCTTGAAAAATAGAGATCAATGTCTTCACTTTGCTTTGTTTCATATTCTATTAAGCTCTGACGGCATGCCCCGCAAGGAGGAATCGGCGGATTATTCTCATGAAATTCTTTAGGACCTCCTACTACAAAGATCTTTTTTATTTTCACATCCGGAAAATTAGCAGCTACCCAAAAAAGAGTAGTTCTTTCGGCACAAAGCCCTGACGGAAATGCAGCATTCTCCTGATTATTGCCGGAATAGATCTCTCCATTTTCCAATAATACGGAACACCCTACCAAAAATTGTGAATAAGGTGCATAAGCGTTTTCACGAGCCGCTTTGGCTCTTGCTAATAATGTATTTTCTATATCATTCAGTTCACTGCTATTTTTAAAATATTCGTAACTGATCTGTATGTCTTTTTTCATATATTGTAGACTAAAAAAGGGGGGTAAAATTACTTCTTTTTAATGAAGTGGGCAATATTTATTCTTCTGGAGTTAAGTTGAATTTTTTAAAAATGATAAAATGTTATATACACCAATACAATTCAGAAATGTAGAATTAAAAAACCGATGGGTAATGTCACCTATGTGTATGTATTCATGTGAAAACGGAATGGCCAATGATTTTCATTTTGTACATTATGGAAGCAGGGCACAGGGAGGAACAGGACTAATTATGGTAGAAGCAACAGGAGTAGAACCCCGGGGAAGGATTACCAATCATTGTATGGGAATCTGGAATGATGAGCAGGCGGACAAACTGCAGACAATAGTAGAATTTGTGCATACTCACTCGGAGTCTAAGATAGGAATCCAGCTGGCACATGCCGGTAGGAAAGGTTCTACATGGAACAATCACCAGATCTCTGTTGAAGAAGGCTGGGAAACGATTGCCCCGAGTCCTATTCCGTATCATCCGTCAGAAAGAATTCCGCATGTATTGTCTACTGATGAGGTGAAAGAACTGGTGTTAAACTTTAAAGAAGCTGCAAGAAGAGCTGTAAAAGCAGGTTTTGATATTATAGAACTTCATGGAGCGCACGGATATCTTATTCATCAGTTTCTTTCGCCGCTTTCCAATATAAGAACCGATGAATATGGCGGAAGTTTTGAAAATAGAATCCGGTTTCTGATGGAAATTGTAGAAGCTGTAAATGAAGAACTGAATGAAGAAACGGCGCTTTTTGTAAGGATTTCAGGAACAGAATATGCTGAAAATGGCTGGGATATTAAAAGCAGTGTTGCTTTAGCTAAAGTTTTGAAAGAGCATTCCGTTGATCTGGTAGACGTATCAAGCGGAGGAAATATTCATGGAGCTAAAATTTCTGTTTTTGATGGCTATCAGGTTCCGTTTTCTTCACAGATAAGAAATGAGGCTGCTGTTAAAACTGGTGCTGTAGGTCTGATTACTGAAGTTAAACAGGCTGAAGAAATCCTTCAGAATGGAGATGCTGATCTTATATTTGTAGCACGGGAAATCCTTAGGAATCCATACATTGCGGTTCAGGGATCATTTGAGATGAAAGAAGACTGCTTTTTTCCTCATCAGTATACCAGGGCGAAAATATCATCATAAGTACTTGTAATACTGCAGAAATGGATATTGAAGATTTTATGCTGACCTGTCCCAGTAAAAAATTTCTGGGAGTAGAATGCCTTGGGTGTGGCGCTCAGAGAGCTATTGTACTGGTATTTGAAGGGAAGTTTTCAGAGGCTTTTCATATGTACCCTGCTGTATATACTTTATTATTGTTTTTTTTTACGCTGGGTTGGAGTTTCATCGACAGGAAAAGAAAATATGGCGTTGCCTTAGGAATTATGGTGGTAACAAATCTTTTAATTATGATTGCTGCATATATTTATAAGCATAGTGTTTTTTGAAACAGTTTAATTTCCTGCAATGAGTTATTATTCATTCCATAGTAGTCTACAGAAGACTAAAAGCCAATATGAAGGATTCCTTTTGTTCGTTTTATTGCCTGTAAAAAGTCGTAGAACTACTACAATTTATGAAACTGTTGCTTAAAAACTTTTTAGATTAGAACATGAACTCTATCTTTGTTATGTAAATCCTATTATACGGGAACAATCATTAAGGATAAAATTTAAGAAATGGCAGGAAATTCAAGAGGAATCTTAAAATTCAATGGAGGTGAAGGTCAAAAGCTACTAAAGCTTAATTACAGCGTATCAAGAGCTACGGATGTTTCAGGACGTGTAGCATCTGATCCGACAAACGCCCTTATTAAAGTAACGATTGAAGCAACAGAAAAATCTGATGTTTTGGAAAGCTTACTCAACAGTAAATACAAACCTACAAACGGGGAAATAAATTTCAATAAATCTCATGAAGAGGGAACATTGATCTCTTTAAAATGGGAGAACGGATATGTGATCCAGCACGAAGTAGATTTTGATGCTTTAGACAGCAACAATATGCTGATCAGCTTTGTAGTTAGTGCAGAGAGTATTACGTATGGAAATTCATCTTATGACGGACTTTGGCCTATGAGCTAAGTCTTCAGTACTGAAATATAAAAAGGCTGTCCTCTTAAGACGGTCTTTTTTTACCCATTGTAACCTGATTTCAGGGATGATTATTTACTGGAATCCATTTTATAAAAAAATTAAAAACCTTAACAAATCACTACAAAATATGTCAATCACATCTGGAAGAGGTGCAGGATCTTTTCGTCCGACACAAAATGCAGACGGTGTATCTGAAAATCACCATACTGGAATTAACCGCCTGGTAAAGCTTTCTTTGGTTATAGAAGGAAAGATAATCAAATACTATAAACACTTTAAGCTTAAGCAAAGCACAAGACGCCACCATGAATTTACGCTTACCCTGGCACACGATGCGCTGGGAGACCGGCAAACCCATTCACTGGAAGAAGCCAATAAGTTTTTGGGAAAACGTCTTACGGCAGTACTCTCTTATAAAGATATAGACAACAGCCCGGAAAGGACTTTTGTAGGAGTTATTACAGGAGTGGGATTCAGCCAGGAGAAAATGAGCCTGGGAAATGTTGTGCTTACGGGTTGCAGCCCAACCATTCTGCTTGATGGGGCACCTCATATTCAGAGCTTTGGAGGAACTCAGCCTGTCAATATGGGAATTATTGCTGATGAAGTGATTAAACAGGGAATTGATAAAGGCCGTTTTGATATCAGGGTGGATGCCAATAATTTCTCACAGATTATCTACAGCAGTCAATATGACGAAACCCACTACAATTATCTGGCGAGGATGGCAGAAGCCTATGGAGAGCAGTTTTATTATGATGGGGAAGTGCTTCATTTCGGAAAATTGCCTCCACAAAACAAACCTATTGTATTGACTTACGGAAGCAGTGCCAACGATATAAAGGTTGACCTCAAAGCTGTTCATACCAGACCGCAATTCTACGGCTACAACAGTAATAAAAATGAAAAACTGACTTCGGGATCTACGCCTATTAAACATGTGGGAGATCTGGCCAAAACAGCATACAGCCATAACGATTCTATCTATAAAACACCGGCATTGCAAATAGCACCCGTAAAAGCATCTACACATCTTGATGTGGAATATTCACAGAAAAGTGCTTCGGGAAGTGAAGCGGTAAACGTTTTTTCTGTCTCAGGAAATACAACCGTTCCCTTTCTGCATCCGGGATGTGTGGTAGATATGCAGATGCGTAAACCAGATTCTAATGAAACATCTTATTTCACAAGAATTATGATTACAGAAGCAGAACATGAAATTGATACTATAGGTCATTATCAGGGAAGCTTTGTAGGAATAGCTTCAGATACGGGATTTCTTCCCAAGCCGGAATACACGGTTCCAAAAGCAGAGCCACAGACCGCAACGGTAATTTCCAATACAGATCCTGAAGGGCAAGGAAGGATACAGGTGAGATTCGACTGGCAGACTAATGATACCACCCACTTTATCCGAATGATGAGTCCTGACGCCGGAGGAACGGATCAGATTTCTCAAAACAGAGGCTATGTAGCAATTCCTGAAGTAGGAGACCAGGTGATGGTTAATTTTGTTCACAGCCATCCGGACAGACCTTTCGTAATGGGAGGAATGTTTCATGGAGGGGTGGCGCTGGGTGGCGGTGTTAATAATCATTTGAAATCGATACAAACCCGAAGTGGGATCAGAATTTTAATGAACGATCAGGAAGGAAGTGTAACGATCCTTGATCCAAGTGGCAATAGCTATTTTATGGATGGTAAAGGAAATATCAGCATGAAAGCTCCGAAAAATTTCACTTTAAATGCCGGTGAGAATATCAATATCAGTGCAGGAAAGGAAATTTCTGTGGGTGCGGGGGCAAGTATTACCAGTACCGCCAATGAAGATATTATTTCTACCGCCGGAAAAGATATGAAACTTACAGCATCAGGTGATATCACAGAATCTTCAGATACAAGGACAGAAATGGTAGAAAAAGAGTTTAGAAGACAGTCTGAAACTTCTAATGAAATAGCTGGTGAAATTTCTATGTTCAGCGAACTTGAAAATATGACCATGCAGAGCGGAAAAATTGTGGAATTCAACAGTGCTGAAAAATCAAAATTGTTCTGATATGGCCATTATAAAGACAGCAACCAATATAAAAATAACGGTCAAAGATTCCTATCATCTGAACGCGGGGAAAAAAGTTGAAAAAATAGCAAAGAAAATTAACGTTGAAGCACAAAGAGAAAACCTTGTGTTAGCAAGTAATAAGAAAATCATGTCTCATGGGAATAAATAAATTTACATTTCTGCCTGATGTGGCTTCTTATAAATAAGTTTACAGTTAAAGTTAATAAAGACAATACCAAACTATTTCTGTCAATCAATTTTTAGAGAAAAACTATGCATAATAATCAATTTGGAAATTATACACCGCCAGCGACACCAAAAGGACAGATAGACATTAGAATCGGTGTTTTTTTCGACGGTACACAGAATAACAGGAGAAATTCACAAGCTGCAGGAAATGAACCGGGATATAAACCTACTGCTGAAGAGAAAGCAGCTTACAAAAAGCATTCAAATAAATCTGATGATAGCTATACTAATGATTTATCTAACGTAGCCAGAAAAGAATACTGGTATAATGAAGATAAAAGTAAGTATATCGGTAAAGTATATATCGAAGGGATTGCAACAGAAGATTTACAGGGAGATGTAGATAAAAAGACAAATCATAAAGGGGTGGCTTACGGTGCAGGAAGCACAGGGGTAATAGCGAAGGTTCAAAAAGGTTGTCAAAGAGTGGCAGAGAAAATTAATGAGCTTAAAGGCAGGTTTGAAATAAATACCATTATACTGGATGTTTTTGGTTTTAGCAGAGGTGCCGCAGCGGCAAGGAATTTCGTATATGAAGTGACCCAAACCAAACCTAGAAATGGGTTGTTAGGATTTATTTTAGATAACAATAAAGTAGAATATGGATCCCTTCAAATTAGATTTCTTGGGGTATATGATACCGTATCCTCCTATGATCCTAAAGCGAGTGAAATTACAGTACATCCCGATTTTAACAATGATGTGGAGGAGTTGAATTTAAACACATTAAAAGCAAAGAAAATTATTCATTTATGTGCTTCAGATGAGCATAGAGAAAATTTTATGCTGACAAGAGTAAGGCTAGCGCCAGGAGGTAAAGATTTTTTTCTACCGGGTGTTCACTCTGATGTTGGTGGATGCTACACTCATAATATGCCTGAAAGTAAACAGATCATGGATTTTGATAATACTGTGGGAGATGGCCTGAGTGATGCAGACTATGATAGGGCCTTAAATATTGATTTAAATAATCTTATTGAGCAGGGTTGGTTTAAACGCAGTGAAGTGGTAGCTCCCAATTCATGGCATGAAACATATATTAATAGAGAAAAAATAAGTAACAGGTATAGTTTTATTCCTCTGCATATAATGAGTGAACAGGTTAATGAAAACTATTCTAATACGATTGATATAACCAATTTAAATAAGTCATATCGTATTCCTAACGGGACAGAAGATAAATATTATCCGCTGGATTTAACTAAGGTTAAAAAGAGGCTCGATGAGTATGTCAGCGGTTCGGCTCCTGAGATGACTTATTATACGAATACGGAAATTGAAGCACTACGAAAACAACTAGCAGCTAAAAAAATAACTGCAGAGAAATTTAATCGAATTGTACAGGATCACAATTTACTAATATATTTAAGAAACAGATACTTACACTGGAACTCAAAATTTGGAGATATTGGGTATAATCCTCATTTCACCTTTGACAAAAAAACATTACAAATAAAAAGATTTAGAGAAATGGCTTTTAACTCATGAAAATACCTGTAAAACATATACTCCTCAGACTTATTATATTGCTGATTCCTTATTTAGGGTTTTATTTTATGTTTGCAGAAAGCGGTTTCAAGGGACAAACCTATGATTTAGATGAACTTCCTTTGTATTTGTTTTTTGCTTTGTTTGGTTATGTTTTTGTAGAAATATTTTATTGGAAATATAAAAAAGATAAAAATAAACTTATTGCGAATATATGTTTGATCGTATTTTTCACAATGCTTTATTTTATATTACCTCACCGAAGATATTTTAATTAAAATCTCAAAAAGAAATGCATTTTAAAACGAATATAATTTATTGTTTACTTTTCATCAGTACCTTAATCTCATGCCAAAATAAAATGGAAAAATACAAATGGCTTCCCACGGAAAGTTCACCCCTTCTATATCCTATGAATATTTATAAAGGTCATCTTTTTCTTGAAGATGGCAGCAGTGTATATATTCCCTGTTCAGGTAGTTCTCATACAGGTTGGGGCTATAGCGGCTCTATGCATACTCAGGGAAGTGATTTAAAAGCTGTTCCCGTTAAGCTTGAGGTAACCTGGGCATCATTTTTAGAAAATAAATTTTATACCGGAAGCTGGGATTTGCCTGTAGATAAAATAAAAGAACTTTTTAAAGAAGGAACCGTTAATTGGAGAACTAATGAAAAAGAAGGGTATTCCTCTGTTGTCGTAGGTCTGGCCCCGGGAGGAGTGGTAGTAGTCTGGATGTATGGTAATGACCAACAGGTAGAAATAGGAAGATATCAGGCAAAAGAAACTTCTGTATCTATGAAAGATTATGTTCCCGGAAATCCTACCATAACGCAGGAAGAATATTTTGATATGAGTAAATCTGTTCCAGAAGCCTATGAAAACATGAAGAAAAATGGAATTCAGTTTGGGATTTGGGATACCTACCGTAAAAAATACAACTGGAAAACCAGCATAGAAATTCCTAATCATACCTTCAAAAATGTGACACTGGAGATGTATAACGGAGAGGAGGAAACATTGTTTAATGAGACCATTGATAAAAATCCTTTTAAGGAAAGAGCGGTTCCGCGTCTGTTATCTTATTTATTTGAAGACAAAAATGGTAAGCAAACAGTTTTTGAAGTAAGATACTTCGATGAAGAAGAGATATTTTCATTATTTAAAAAAGCAGATGAAAACAAACCTATAGAAATTGTCCTTCGTATGAATGAAGATCTGACCAATAGAAGGCTGATCTTAAAACAGGGAAATAACGAGTTTCCTATACAGAAAATTGATTATGACAATATGTGGGAACTTAAAAAATATAAATCGAAATAGTATAAAACCGGGTTACATGATAATCCGCATAATATGAAGAAGCATGTAATGGTAGGAGTTGAAAAGCAAATATTGAAATTATGGGCATAGCTCTGCTGGCAATATCCTCTCAGAAAGGAATGCCTGTAGAGAAATAAAGTACGAAGATGATTGTATGCAGAAATTTAATAAACATATCGTTCAAAAAGGGGAAACCTTAAAAAGCATTGCTGCCTTTTATAGCCTGGATGTGGATGCTTTAAAGCTATTTCATAATAATCTTTGTCAGGTAAAAGATATGATCCTTATAGAACTGACCGGGCAGAAAGAGCTTTTCATTCCAAGAACGGCAGTAGCAGATAAAAATAAGCTGGTAAAGTTGGGGAGAGGAAACAGCCTGACCTTTCAGCCGGGTAGTTCATTTTTTAAATATGGGGTGATCATCAATCTGGAAACAGGAGATCATAAAAATGAACTGAAATATGAAACGTCAGTACGCTGGCTTAAAAGTGAAAATAACCTGCATTTTTTTGAAATAGACCGAATCTCCAATCTTTTTCTGAACGAAGAAGAAGTAAATGAAATAGCCGATACACTGGCTTATAAAACATCAAAAGTTTTATACCCTCTACAGGTAAGTGTAGATCAGTATGGTAAATTCAATGCTGTTGAAAACCTTTCCGTTTTCAATGAGCGGTGGCCGGATGTTAAAAATGAAGTCTATAAAGAATTTGAAGGAGAAGTAGTAGACGAATATTGCAGAAAGATTGAAGAGATACTGGATGAGCCGGATGCACTCAGTCTGTATCTTAAAAATGATTATTTCATCAGGACACTATTTTTCGGAGTCTATCAGAGTTTCGGGCAGAATTATCAGATTGAGGGAACAGAGAGTTTTCCGGTTGTAAACAACCCGATAGAGCCCCGGTATAAAATAAAGCTGGAAATTGACCCCCTGAAAGATGACTATGACCTTGTGAATATCGAGGGAGAAGGGAAATTACATGAAGAAAGAGATGTACATGATTTTATCAACGAATCCCCTTTCTCTTTAATTATTGGAGATGACCCGGTAATAAATAATCAGGGAGATTTCAGGATAAAATATTATCTGGATGGGAAACTCCAGCTTCCGGAATCCATGTATTTGGAATGCAGCATCATGCTCAAAGAAAAGAAAAAAATATCAGTAGTAGTAGCCGCTCTGCCGGAACAGTAAAAAACAAAATAATATGAAAATAAAATTAAATCATAAACTTCTTACACTGCTTTTTATAGCATGTTTTAGCCTGTATTTCGGGCAGAAAGTAGAATTTACAGTACCTAAAAGTATTGAAACATTACAGAATTCTATATTTTATTTCAGTAATGACTTTACAAAAGATGAAGCCAAAGCAGCAGCGGCATCTGATGATGATTTCTCCACAACTGTTGATCTTTATAATTTAAAATACGATACAGACTATAAAAATCCTTATCTGAAACCGGCATTAAAAAACGGAGCAAAACCGAAGCAGTTTATTCAGCAGGCAGTATGGAATGTAACCATGAAAAAAGTGTCCGGGAAAAGCACGAAAGTAAGTGTTTTTCTTGAAGCGGTTACTCCGGATCGTTGGTCAAAAAAAGATATTGATGTAAAACAGACCCAATCTACAGGAAAAGTAGAGCAGGAAATTAAAGAGTTTCTTTTAAATTATGAGGAACCAAAGGTTTCTGAAGCTTTAGAAGCAGCGGCAGATGCAGCTGATATTGCGGCCACAGAAGCCATGGCCACAGCTCAGGTTGCTGATTTTGAAGCCAGAAATGCAATAGAGAAAGTAACATCAAAAAAATTACAGAGCGTATTCAGTAAAAAACAGTTTATTGCTCTGCCAACAACATCCGGAAACTTTACTAAGCTTTTACAGATACAGCCCAGCGACCTTGAATGTGGGGATTGTAAAAACGGAAAATATTCCAGTTGGGATTTTGATGATTTTAATATGATCTATGCCCAGATGACAACAGGATTAGAATATTATGCCCTGCAGTATTATGGCAATCAAAAAGTTTCAGGATTACCATATGGCCTGGTATTCAATGACAGTTCACCTTCTGAATGTAAAACAAAATTTGCAAGATATAATGCCCAGCTTTACCAGACAACAGTGGATACCGATGAAAACTCATCAAAAGCACTTACAGTAGTTACTTTTAAGATCAACACCAGTTTTGTTCGTCTTGAATTTGGAAATGAATATTTAACCAGACTTGTTATCTCAAACAAAGAATTCTAACTATGGCCGAAAAACATATTGTAGTACAGGGTGCGATGTGCAAATGTCAGTTTGGACAAGCCCCGGATAAACTGAAAGTGCTTACACACCAAAAAGAATATGCGAATGATAAAAGTGCTTCCAAAAAACTGATCGCTACCACGAAGGAAATAGGAGGCGCCACTTTTGAAAAAAATACATTCGGGAACTGCACAAAAAACGGAGGTCCGCCGCCGCCATGCAAAATAATGGTGACCGAATGGCAGAAGTTTTATGATAAAGTACAGCTTAGTAACGGTGGGTTTATTATTCTGGAAGACAGTAAAGCGGTCTGTGCTGTGGCAGGAACCCCATGTATTGAGATCATAGACCATGGGCAGAGAGCTGAAGCCGGCCAGCAGAATTTTAAAAATGCTGATAAAGACGTACAACAGCAGATCAATCCTTTGGTGAATGCTGAAGAAATGTATAAAAAAGAACCTGTTTATGACACATCAGGTGATAATTCAAAGAATACAGGATGGCAAAAGGAATAAAGAAAATAAATATAGCTACAGCTGAAGACAATACAAAAGTGGTAGCCACCCAGGGCGATTTTATTGGAGTTGAGCCCGGAAAACCTATCTGGTTTCAGGTTTCAGAATGGTTTCCCGGTACCCCTGAAGCAGACAAAAAAAAGGAAGTAATCTGGATCCGGCAAGACAGTGCACGCCAAAAAGTGATTAATCAGCTTAGAAGACCCGCTGGCTATGTATACAGCTATACATTCACCAAAAAAGAATGTGGGATTCTTTCTTATTATATAGAAGCAAGCCTGGGCGGAAAACCGGATAAAGTAAATAAAGTAGGGAAATATATCTTTGGACATTGCCCCCCAAGGATTGTAGACTCCAGATGGAGTACTACAGAAGGAGGAAAGGATGTCAGACAGACCTTTTACTTCAGCTATGGGCATATTATTCACCTTTACCTGGGAACAGAAGGACTGAATGGAAGAAAAGACCTTATTGTTGAGATCTACAGAAGAATCAGAACAGGAAGAGGAGCAAAAGATGATCCTATGATGAGAAGATGGGCAGATGTGGAGGTTAACGATGGGGAGATTAATGTTAAAGTTCAGAATACATCACAATGGAAAGGAGTCATCAAGGATATAAAAGATGTGGAAGAGCTGTACGTAAAGGTTAAAGATCCAAAGACCGGAAAATATATTGTAGACGATAATAATGATGACATCCACGCAAGGTTTTTAAGGATGAAAAACGAGCTGGTAGCTGCAGCTCCCCAACCGCCTCAGAATGTTGTTCCTACCAAGATCTATGCGCCGGATAAAAACCTGGCAAGATATGAACCCTGCAAATTTGAGACGATACAGATCAGTGACATCGTTTTTGAAAAAGACAAAGAAGTTAAAAAGCCAATCACACTTTTTAATAAAGGAGTTGGTGTTAAAAATATCGCAGAAAGGGAAACCATACATGCCACCATTTTTTATGAATTCAATTCTGCAGTCATTGAAGGTGACGGAGAAAAGAAACTGAATAATATTCTTCGTTTCTTACTGGAGCATCAACATTCTACAATAACCATAGATGGATATGCCTGTGTGATTGGTAAGATGCAGTACAACCAAAGCCTTTCTCAGAAAAGATCAGATATTGTAAAGAAATTTTTTACTGACGGAGGACTGGACAGCAAAAGAATAAAATCCCTGGGAAAAGGAGAAGTACATGCTACAGATGATAAGAACGGTAAGGACAACGTCAAATATAAGGACGAAAAAGAATATAAAAATAACCGAAGAGTAGATATCTATTTTGATTATTATCCGCACGATGCGAATACCATTATTTATCATACCATTGCCCCTTCTTCGTCCACCAAAAGGAATATAACGATAGATGTATCAGCATTTGATACGAAGGCCTGTTTCAGGAATAATGATCTTCATACCAAAGAGATCAGATTACTGGATGTAGGCCAGGCTATTGATGCCGGAGATAAGGAGAAAAAATTTGCCCCGCCCACATTCGATTATCCGGTATATTCAGATTTATCCAGAGCAAATGCCCTTCCGCTGCAGTATATCTGGCCGGAAGCAACCACTCCGAATAAAATACAGATGTATGCCCACAGCTGCAGATTTTATAGCAATAAAAAGCGAACTACGGTTTTAATAAAAGCCTATCCCGATATCAAATGGGATTTCCATTTTTTCCTGAATCTGAGTAATGATCTAAGCGTTAAATGGCAAAACCTTTCTGCTGCAAGACATAAGGAAATGCAGGAAAAAGCCGGAAAAATAGGAGCAGAAAAAAGATGGAAACAGACCGAAGTAGATTTTGGGGTGACAATGGAAGCCAACTGGGACAGAACAGCCGCTGATAAATATAACGGTCATGCTGATGCCACCTTAAAATTTGAAGATAAAATAAAATGGATGTATAAAGTCTTTAGCTCCCTGAAAGAATTTTCAAAAGGAGTGACAGACCAAACCAAAGGTAAAATCAGAAAAAAAAGTTTTACCAGTAAAATGCCATTAACAATAGAAATGAAGCCACCCAATTTCTGCCTGGGAGCAGAATGGATGCTGGAAAGAGGCAAGAAAAATAAAAAATCTCTTTCCACTATTGGAACAGATCTGGAGTTTTATTTCAAAGCTTCTCCCATTGTAGGGATAGAAATAACTATAGACCTCCTTGATATGCTGATTCAGGCCGGAGTAGGAGTGGTAAGTGGCGGAACAGCCAACGTTGCCGCTAAAGTGATCCTTGATGAGGTGAGAGCCTGGCTGGCTGATGAAGACCATCCGATATCTTTGAATATGTATATTGATTTGAAGGTATTTGGAAATATTTCCGGAGAATCAAAGATCCATTTTAATACCAATTCAGATGAAAGTAGTGGAAATGGAAAACTGGAAACCCAGATTGGTATTGAATTGGATGCCGGTATTGAAGTAAAAGCAAAATTTGTAATCATTGTGGCGGAAGCTTATGCCGAAGGGAAAATAAAAGCAACCGGTAAAGCAACTGCTACTTTTGGGCATAATCTTATTTATGATCAGAAGAGCAGCACCCAGAAAACGCTGTACTACAAACCGGATCTGAAATTTGATGGCCTGGTCGCTACTGTAGTTGTGAAGGCAAGTGTTGGCTTATATATTAAAAAAGGAATTTTAAAAGGAGACAGAAAAATGGACCTTGCAGATTTTGATAAAACATACGAAATCCTTCCGGAATTCGATATTATAGAAAAGCTGGAGAAATATACCGGATTCTCTCCAACGATACCATTCATTCAGCAGGGATAATATGAAAAAAATAATAGTAACAGGAGTGCTTATGCTGTTTAATTTTTGCAGCTCACAGTCAAAAACAGATCTGACAGCTTTAGAATTGGGAGCAGCCAATGAAATAGTGATAAAAAACACCACAAAGCAAGTTGACCTTGAACAGACTACTGGCTTCCCCTATTACAATACTTACAAAGTAGACCAATATCAGTATGGAGATATCAGTTTTTTGCAGGATTACCCTAAAGAAAGAAAGTACATAAAAAGTGAGATTGGATTTTTAGTGGAAAATCAGGAACATAATATACTGGCAGGATACTATATAATGACCAAAAACTTTAAAGAAAGTGAGGCGTTGTCAGCTGCATTAAAGAAAAAATATGGTGAGCCTAAAATAATTATTGAAGCTACCGACAGATGGCCATATTCAGGATATTACTGGCAGGGCACTAAAGATGGTTTTGATATTATGATGGAGCAGGTGAAAAAGAAAATTAATGTTGATCAGAAAGAAATAAAAGGTCTTGAAACCAACCTGTATTTTATAAAAAAAGGATCACATTACGGAAATATGAAAGACAGAGAGACTGTATTGCAGAGCTTTATAACCAGACATGAACAATAATATGAAAAATTTAAAATACGCATTAATACCAATAATCTGTATGGGATTTACATCATGTAACCAACAGGACAAGAAAAGCAGTGAGGCTCAAATTGAAGCCCGGAATGATACTCAAACGGGACCTTTCAATCTTGCTGCTCTTACGATGGGACAAAATATCAATGATATTTTAAAATCAGGTGGGATGACCGCTAAAGATACCGTACAAACCGATGAGGTGACGCTGATTGGAAATGAGAGATTAGCTTTTTCTTCTGAAGCATTATTACATTTTAACGGGATCAGTTTAGATGGAAAAAATAATAAAAATACCAATAAAGTCCTTTTACACTTTGGAAAAGTAGACCAGGAAATTGGACCTCTCGCTAATGAAAAGGATGACGAGCTGGGAATGTATCAGCTGGATATTTATACCGAACCTGAAAAAGAAGCCCTTTTTGAAAACTTAAATAAAACCCTTCAGAAACCTGTTTTTACTACAGTACATGAAAGTTTTGAATCAAAAGTCAAAGACAATGAGATCATACAGACTCAAAATAAACTCAGACAGGAAGTGGCGATATGGAAAAATAAAGGAATGATCTATTATTACTGTGAAACCAAAATAGATAATAAACCTGATGAATACAGATGTAACTTATTTGTGTTTAAAAATAAAGAATGGAAAGATCTGCTGAAAGGATCAGGATATCAGGATCTCGATAAAATTTCTCTCAATTGATATGAACAGAGGATATCGTAATTTCAATACAATAAAACCAGTAAAAAATAGTATATATTTCCCATGCAGCAGCCTTATTATGTAATTGACTTCAGTGCATCAGCATGTATGTTTGAGATCAGGATCAATGATTATCCTGTTATCCATATGAATGCTACCAATCAGGTATCTACTATGATTCCTGTCAACTATGCCATACTGGAAAAAGGAAAACAGACGATCACAGCTTCCATTTTACCGGTGGCGGGGCAAACTGAAATTGATAAACAGGCTGAACTGAAATTCAATATCAAGCTTTTTGATGTCATCAATAATTTTGTATTTGATAAACAGTTTGGTGACTATCAGTCAAAGCCTGTAGAAGATAAAAAATTACCTGTGATCAGGTATGAAAGCTCCTTTGATGCCGACGTTCCTTATAAGCTTACTGCCTGGCAGGACGGAATGAACCTTAAAGATGTTAAAGACTGCCGGGAAAAACTGGATGTGGCCTACCATAAAATCATCAGGCTGATTGAGAATGCCAAATATGATGAGTATAAGAAGCTCATTCTGAGAAGAGAAGGGAACATGGCCCAGTCGATGTATCTATCTCCCCGGGAATCTGAAGGAAGATTCAAAGAACTACTTAATGAGTTCATGGGCGGTATGAAAGTTCAGCCAATACCTGATGATGCTGTTATGATGCTGTATGCAGACAGTAGAGCCGCCGTTTTAAAAAGGCCCAATGGCGATGCGGCATTATATTTAATAGATTCTAAAACACAGGAAGAACTGATGCTTGATATTACCTTCTATATACCGCAGGGAAAAAACGAATTTGAGATCATATAATCTTGCAAATAAAATGTACTTTTGAAGGCCGACCCTATTCCTGATGAATATTGCCGGCCTTTCAATATCCATATCATCTATGAAGAACGACAAGAAAACGTCATACACGGGATACATTGTTCTGGGAATAATAGGATTTTGTTTTCTCTATTTTATTCTGTGGACTATCTTTAAAGAGAAAATGCCACTGCATAAATATCTGTATGAAATATCCAGTAATTATGATGCGTATGCAGAAAAGGCACTGTTTATTTTTCCATTAGTATTTTTTGTTTTCATTTTTATTACCTTAATGAAGCCTACTTCTGCTAAACGTTTTTTACGGTTGCAGGCATCACTTCCAACCTCAAAAATAAAATCCTTAGCTAAAGGACTCGTGGAAGTGGAAGGAACATTGGTGATGAAGAATCCGCTGCTTTCTCCGGTGGGTAATGAAGCCTGTATCGGGTATTATTATACCATTGAAGATATTGATAAAGATTCTGACGGTAAAGAATCTTACAGAACAATACATAGAGAAACCCAGTGTAATCCTTTTCAGATAAAAGATGAAACAGGAATCATTGAGGTAGAACCCGAAGGAATAGAGCTGATCCTTCTCGGAGAAACAAATGTGAGCAGCAACAATAGCAAAAGGTACAAAGAAACCCTTCTGAAAGACGGTCAAAAAATGCTGCTGGTGGGCTATGCTGATGTTAAAAACGGACTGCCATTCATCAGAAAAGACGATCGTTATAAAGTGCTGGGAATTACCTCTGCATCAGGAATTACCGTATGGAATAAATATCAGCCATTGTTGAGGTCATTCCTGTTTACCTGCTCTGTTATCCTTTTAATAATCATATTTATATTTACACAATAATGAACCAAACTGTTGCAATTATATTACTGATCCTGCTGGGCGTTGCCGTTATAAGCTTCTTAATCAATTTGTATAATAAGCTGGTGATGCTTAAATTCAATGTAGAAAAAGCCTACGGAAATATTGATGTGGTTTTGAAACAAAGAGCAGATGAAATTCCTAACCTGGTGAACGTAGCCAAACATTTTATGAGCTATGAAGAAAAGCTGCTTGCACGTCTTACAGAATTGAGAACCTTTTATAACAGTACAACAGATGCTGATAAAAAAACCGAACTGGCCAATGAGACTTCAAAGGCTTTATCTTCATTCTTTGCCGTTTCTGAAAACTACCCGGAGCTTGCTTCCAACAACAACTTCCTGGAACTGCAGAAAAGAATTTCTGAACTTGAAAACAAAATAGCAGACAGAAGAGAATTTTTTAACGACAGCATTAACCTCTACAATATAGGAATTCATGAATTTCCCAATGTAATACTGGCAAAAATGCTGGGCTATAAAGACAAGACTTTACTGGAAGTAACAAACGCCGAAAAACAATATGACGGAATTCAGTTTTAATACCTTTTTCGGACTCGAAAGACATATGGCAGAATATCCTGAAGTCGCGATATTTGGAACCCTGTTTTTACCTTTGCTTTTATTTATCCCTGTTGCTGTAATAGGCTGGATATTCAGAAAGCTGAAATTCAACATGTATAGTATTCATGTATTGCTGTATACGCTGATGTTTACCTTTGTAATAGGAGCGCTTACCATATTTATACTCTTCTTTATCACAGATAGAAACGGGGTGAAATTAGCGTATTGCTGGCTCACTGTATTGATAGGGATGTTCTTTTTCAGTATGATCAATGCCAATACCATTACCAAAATGTTTACGGATTGGTCAAAGATTATTAAAGAGAAGGATGGAAGGGAAGGGAATGAGTTAAGAGTTAAGAGTTAAGAGTTAAGAGTTAAGAGTGCCTTTCACGAATGCTCTGTCAGATCAGCTTGCTGGTTTCTCTTAGTTTTCTTAAGTTTAAGCACCTAAAAATAAACCTTTGCGTTATAATAATTCGGCATTAAAGAACAAATTACTCCTTGTATTGGCAAATGCGAAAGGTATAAAATAAAAGGCTGGTCTCTGAAAATAGAAACCAGCCTTACTTATTTATTATCAATTCAAGATTATTTTACCAAAAACTGCATCGTCGTATTATCCAGTTTTAAAATATAAATTCCCTGACCAAGATTTTGGGTCTTAATAGAATTTCCATTTTTAAAAGGCTGATTAACCGTTTGCATCACTTTCCCCTGTACATTATAAATCTCAGCTTTTTTGATATGCTGTACATCTCCGCTTACAAAGATTTCCTGATTAGTGACCGGGTTTGGAGAAATTTTAAAATTTTGAGCTTTTGTTTCCAAAGTAGCAGCTTGAGCTTGTCTGGCAGTTCCTCCAGAATAGCATGTCCATTGAAGATCGTCAATAGCAATTCTGTTACTTGCAGAACCGTTAACCAGACTTACCGTTACATTACCGGAAACATCAATATTATTAATCGTCGTAGTGGTTGCCGTTGCGCTATAAGGAACAGTTCCTACAGTAGTCCCGTTTACTTTTACATCAAGATTTCCATTACTTCCGGAAAACTTCAGTTGAGTAGTTACCGTTAAAGAGCCAATACCATTGCCTGAGCTGCCTGATGTTAAAGAACCGCTTCTTATGGTAATAGCTTTATTGTTGATCGTTTGGTCTGTTCTGGCATCAGTAGCGGTCCAGGAAATCCCGCTGTTGCTCCATGTTCTTGTAGTATAAGAGGCACTGGTGGCAGGGATGGTTTCAAAAGTTTCGTTTACACACCCTGTAGATGGATTTGTAGATCCGGCGTTGGTAGTTCCTGAAACGGTAGAACTGTTTGCAGAAGAATTTCCAGCGGCATCCTTAGCTACCACATAGAAAGTATAGGTAGTGGAAGGGTTGAGACCTGAAATCGTAGCTGTAGTAGAATTTACTGTAGTATTCAGGCTTCCGTTCATATAAACAGCATAAGAAGAAACCCCTACGTTATCAGTAGAAGCATTCCATCCAAGAGAAATACTGTTAGCTGTTTTTCCGCTAACAGCTAAACCTGTAGCCGTTGTGGGAGCCTGGGTATCATTGCTTGGCTGCTGAGATCCCCAGATAAGATTTACATAGCTGGGATTATCAATAAATGGGTTTCTATTCCCCTGAAAAGTATAGGATGCATTATTTCTATTGATTTCAGCCTGAGAAACAGGATCCTGGTTGTTCCAGGCTAGAAGTACGTTAAGTTCCCATGTCTGTAAGCCCGGAAAAGCAGAACTTCCCAGCATATTCCCAGAAGAAAAAGAAGAAAGTTTACTTTGATAACGGGTTACGAAATAAAAGATCATACGGGCTACATCACCTTTAAACTCATCAATCGGTTCGAAAACAGTTCCTGAATATCCCGAAGAAGCAGAATTTCCAAGCTTTGATCCGTTTTTAGATGTAAAAGTAGCGCTTCCCACCTGTCCGAAAGGATAATTGCTTCTCATGCCATTTACCTTTCCGTCAGTGGCTCTGATGAAATGAATATCAGAAACCATAGGCGAAGACTGGTTAAATAAACTCTGAGGAACAATATGTTCTCTGTTATAGCAATTTCCTTCCGTAGAATAAGTACCACACTGATTGGTACCCGGTGTATAGTTATAAGGATCAGCTCCTACAGGTTTTTCTGAATAAATATCAAGGATAGACCCGTCATTTTCATAATTCTTATCAATATCAGTGGTTTTATAACCGGTCCACAATCCGCTGTAGCCTTTATCCTGATGACCGTTGGTAATAATGGTGCTTAATGCCGTTTTCAAAGCAGCACCGCTCAGTCCGTTGGCAGAATTGTAATATCCTGCAGGAGCCTGAGCATTTACAAGTCCTGCAAAAACAGAAAATAAAATGATTTTTTTCATACTAATATTATTTCAAGCAAGAATACTACATTTTTATGAATAAAAAATTACATAATTATTAATTTTCAATAGTCAATATTGTGCTTTGCATAATAAGTAACGCGTCATCATTGTTCACTAAAAATAGGAGAAAGATGTCCATGAAATTTTCAGCTAATCTGTATGTAAAAACACGATAAGTAATAGAAGTATATCCTTATATCATATCACCATAAAAAATGCCGGCACAAAATGTACCGGCATCTATAATAATTGCTTTAATTTATTTTCTTTGTGGCGGATAGTTTTTCATAATCTCAGCCAGAATTTCCGGAATTTGTCTCTGTTTGGATTTTGGTGAATCTACAGAAATTCCACTTCCGATACCCTGCCAAACCAACTTATTTGTTTTTGAATCGATAAGGTCTACGATTAAGGCCCCTTCATTATAATTGCTGGTCCATGTTCTGCTCATTCCGACACCCCATCCGAATGGGCCGCCCCAGCCCCACATTCCGTAAGGTGAAGAAGAATTAATATCAGTAACTTTCTTATGGTTAGCTTTTACGTTGACAATCAGATCAGGATTTTCTCCGGACTGAAGTCCTTTGCTTTGAAGCTGTCTTGATAATTCATTCAAAACCCTGTCTTTATCAATATCATTCAATTTCAAATCATCAATTCTTATTTTATAGGTTTTATAAGAATTGAAATTGGCTGTTTCAGCGTAGTCTGAACGTACCTGAAAAGGGCTACATGAAGTAAGACCTAATGTAGCAGAAGCCAACAAGATAAAAATATATTTTTTCATTTTATTTATTTTTTTTATCGTTTTTAATGAATGTATCTGTCTTTTTATCGTATCCGTAAGGACAGTGTCTGCAGCCGCTTTTACAACAGTGTCCTCTTTTCAGATGAAACTTTTCCGTAAAAACCTTGTATCCCTGTTCATTATAATAAAAGTCCTCACCTTCTTTGATGTCAAAATGGGCCATAAGTTAAACGTTAGTCAAAAACTTTTTATATTTGTTGTTATGATAATTGTATGCCAAAAGCCATTAAAAAAACTAAAAATTAACGGCATTGCTCTCTTTCCCTTTATCTTCATTAGGAAACCCGAAGATAAGGAAAATAAAGTACTTATCAATCACGAAAAGATCCATTTAAGACAGCAGCTGGAGATGCTTATTATTTTCTTCTATATATTCTATGTGATCGAATATTATTACTGGTTTTTCAAACTAAAAGATGGCTATCTGGCCTATAAAAGAATTTCATTTGAAAGAGAAGCCTATGCAAGAGAAAAAGATTTGAATTATCTTAAAACAAGAAAACTGTGGGGTTTCTGGAAATATATAAGATCATAAAGTTCTATTTCTTATCCTTCCATTCATTATCAAAATCCTGCTGGGTTTTCTGGGGTTTAAAATATTTATCGTGATTTCTCTTGATATCATAGAGAATTGCTTTTCCGATTAAAATATCCAAATCTGGGATAATCCATTCCGGAGAACCTTTTTTTTCCTGACCGTTTGTAAATATTTTAGTGGCTTTACCCTCTTTCATTTCCACTTTCATCACTAAACATGGAGACAGGTAACCGGAACAGGAATGCCCTGTGTATACTTCTTTGGCAACAGTTCCATCGTTGAAAGTGATTTTCAGCTCAAGCTGATTTCTGGGCTGTGTAGATTGCACACCATAACGGGTTGAGCTTTCAATAGAACTGATCGTTTTTAAATATTCAATGGTATTTTGCCTGCTTTCCGGAATATATCCGGGATAAGTTATACTTCGCGTATGATCTTCCACTTCCTGTTCGATCTGAGCATTAAACATACTGATTATTCTGTCGTTAGGCTTATCGGGGATATCCAGCTCTGATCGGGAAAACAGCTGATTACCAAAAAAAATGTAAAACATTCCTGCCATAAAGATGATGACAACAAGTGCAGATATTATGGTGATCAATATTTTTTTCATATCCGGCTTTTTAGTTTTATCGTAACCAAGTTAGAAATTATTATTTAAAAACAGAGTCTTAAAGTAATGGTCTTTAAACTGCAGGAACCCACTTACAAATAAACATTTCATCGATTGGCTTAGCTAAAACCGATCATTAAAATATTCTTGATGATTGTTCGTAAAATATGGCTGAGATCCCTATGGGATGACAAAGATTGTGAATAGATACCATTTACATGGCCATATTTGAGCCATTATTCAAAAAATAGATTCGATAAAGTGTGTCATTTCATACGACTTACTAAATTACAATATAATCTGATTCTACCAGAGCTTATCCATTCAATAGAAGTGGGCTTTAGTCCACTTACAAATAAACATTTCATCGATTGGCTTAGCTAAAACCGATCATTAAAATATTCTTGATGATTGTTCGTAAAATATGGCTGCGATCCCTACGGGATGACAAGGATTGTGAATAGATACCATTTACATGGTCATATTTGAGCCATTATTTCAAAAAACAGATTCCATAGAGCTGTCATTTTGTAAGACTTACTAAATTACAATATAATCTGATTCTACCAGAGCTTATTCCATATCAATAGGAGTGGACTTTAGTCCACTTACAAATAAGTATTCATCGATTGGCTTTAGCCGAAACCTAATTATTAAAATGCATCTTTCAGCGAAAATACCCATCAAAATTTGTACAACTGCTGAAAGCTGCTAGGAAGTAAATCTTTTATTATTTTTGTAATCAATAAACCTTGAGTAGTTCAAAAATAAACATGGTATTACAACTTCCCACAGAACCTGTGCCCATTCAGGAAATTTCCATTAATAAAAAGGTGAGACTTTTTATAAAAAGAGAAGATCTTATCCATCCTCAAGTTTCAGGAAATAAATACTGGAAACTTTTCTATAATATCAATAAATATCTGGAAAAAAAACCTGAAAATCCTTATGTTATTACTTTTGGAGGAGCCTTCTCGAATCATATTTCTGCGGTTTCTGCAGCAGGGAACATGGCAGGTATTCCAACATTGGGAATTATAAGAGGAGAAGAACTGCAGAATAAATGGCGTGATAATCCTACTTTGGTTTTTGCCAAAAGAAATGGGATGAACCTGAAATTTGTCACCCGCGAAGAGTACAGACATAAAGAAAAACTTACTGAATTTCTGCAACAGGAGTTCCCTGATGCATTGATTGTTCCGGAAGGAGGAACCAATGAAGAGGCTGTGGAAGGGATAAAAATGATGCTCAATGAGCAAACAAAAGATTTTGACTATCTTTGCACCGCAGTGGGAACAGGAGGAACCATTGCCGGAATCTCGAAATTTTGTGAAGACAATCAGAAAGTTATAGGATTTAAGGTGGTTGACGATACTTCGCTGGAGAAAAAAATAGCAGAATTAACTTCGAAACATAATTTTAATCTAATAGATTCAGGTTTTGGAGGTTATGGTAAAATAAATGACGAAAACATTCGTTTTATCAATGATTTTAAAGAGAAATATAATATTCCTTTAGAACCTATTTATACAGGAAAGATGATGCAGAAGGTTTTTGAGCTGATTGAAGAAAACTATTTTCCTGAAAACACCAGTATATTATGCTTTCATACGGGAGGATTACAGGGAATTGAGGGAGCAAATCTGCTGTTAGAAAAACAGAATAGAAATTTAATTATATAAAGTAAAATTGAAAAACATGAAAAGACTTTTCGTACTAATAAGCCTTTTAGTTTTATCAAAATTTTCTGCCCAAAATTGGGCAACTGAAGATCAGTATATCCAAAAATTTGCTAAATATGCGGTAGAGGAAATGGAAAAATATAAAATTCCTGCTTCTATTACCCTTGCTCAGGGACTATTGGAAACCGGAGGAGGACAAAGCAGACTGGCACTGGAAGGTAAAAACCACTTCGGAATAAAATGTAAGGAAGACTGGACAGGTAAGACAATGAAACATACGGATGATGCACCTAATGAATGCTTCCGTGTGTATGAAGATCCAAGACAGTCTTATGAAGACCATTCCATATTTTTATCTACAAGGAAATACTACGCCAATCTTTTTAATCTGGATATGAAGGATTACAGAGCCTGGGCTTATGGTCTGAAAAAAGCAGGATATGCCACCAATCCACGTTATGCTTCCATCCTGATCACTAAAATTGAAAAATACAGATTATACGAATACGACAATACCAGTTCTAATGAAGTATTGTATGCCGTTCTTAAAATGTATCCGGACCTTAAGGATGACAGATCTTTCATGGCGCAGCTTGAACCTTCAAAAATGGGTAAAAAAGCTAAAGATCCGGTTACTGTGGAAGTTCCTTACAAGCAAACCTCTTATGCACAGCAGCAGAAAAGAGTGGAAAGAATCAAAACAAAAGCAGAGATCCTTAATGCTATTCTGATCAAAAGCCATCCAAATGATGGTTTGAAATATATTGTTATTCCTGAAGATACCAACGTACAGTTTATTGCCAATAAATTTAAAGTGAGCGAAAGCAGACTGATGAAATGGAATGAATTGGAGAACGATGTATTAAAGAAAAATGATATTGTTTTCCTTGAGTCTAAAAATTCTTCGGGAAATACGGCAACTTACAAGGCTGCATCAGGGGAAGATATGCATGATATCGCCCAGAAATTCGGAATCAAATTACATAAATTATATGCTAAAAACAGGATGGATGAAGGACAGCAGCCATCTGCAGGACAGTTAATTTATTTAATAGATAAAAAACCAAGAAATTAATCTTTGTTGATAGCTTCTCATTAACCGTTCATTATGAGCTGTTACTGAATTCTTGTCAACCCGTAACTAATATATGAAGTATCAAAGAAGTTCGGCTTTATTTGATGAAGCCTACAAATACATTCCGGGAGGAGTAAACTCTCCGGTTCGCGCATTCAAATCAGTGGGAGGGGTTCCTGTTTTCATGAAATCAGCAAAAGGTGCTTACCTTACCGATGCAGATGATAATACGTATATCGATTACATCAACTCATGGGGGCCTGCCATCTTGGGACATACCCATCCTGAAGTTTTGGAAGAACTGAAAATTCAGGCTGAGAAAGGTTTTTCTTTCGGTGCTCCTACAGAGCTGGAAACAGAAATTGCAAAATTTATCATTGAAAATGTACCTAATATCGACCAGATCAGAATGGTTTCTTCAGGAACTGAGGCATGTATGAGTGCCATCAGACTGGCAAGAGGGTATACAGGAAGAGATAAAATTGTAAAATTTGAAGGTTGCTACCACGGACATTCAGATTCATTCCTGATTAAAGCAGGAAGTGGAGCTGCTACCTTCGGAAATCCCAATTCTCCGGGAGTAACAGCAGGAACAGCTAAAGATACTTTATTAGCCCGTTACAACGATTTTGAACAGGTGGAAGATCTGTTCCGCCATAATCAGGGTGAAATTGCAGCAGTAATCATCGAACCTGTTGCCGGAAATATGGGTTGTGTCTTACCTGAAAATAATTTCCTTCAAAATTTAAGAAGAATCTGTGACGAGAATGGTGCTTTACTTATTTTTGATGAAGTAATGACCGGTTTCAGATTGTCTTTTGGTGGAGCTCAGGAGCTTTTCAATGTGAAAGCCGACCTGGTAACCTATGGAAAGGTAATCGGTGGAGGTCTGCCGGTAGGTGCTTTTGCCGGAAAAAATGAAATTATGGATCATCTGGCTCCAAAAGGAGGCGTATATCAGGCTGGAACATTAAGTGGAAATCCATTGGCTATGAGAGCAGGATTAAAAACCCTTCAGCTTATTAAAAATGATTCGGAATTCTTCAACAGGTTGAATAAGACAACAGAGACTTTAGATTTTGAAATCGGAAAAATTTTAAATGAAAAAGGAATTGCCCATAAGATCAACAGAAAAGGGTCTATGATGTCTGTATTCTTCCATATCAACAGGGTTTCTAATTTTGATGAAGCTCAGGAAGCCAATCATTCGTTATTTAATAACTTCTTCCATCAGATGCTGCAAAATGGAGTTTATCTTCCACCAAGCGGATATGAAACGTATTTCATCAGCGATGCAATCAAGGATAAAGAAATTGATATGACGCTGGAAGCAGTAAGGAAATTTGAATATTCTAATAAATAATAGTGAAACCGGATTTTAGATCCGGTTTTTTTATGCAGAATGATTTGAATTAGGAAGTTTGCAGATCACTAAAAAACTCTACGCAATCAAAGTTATGCACAATCTTTTGTCACTCCGTAGGAGTCTCAGCAGAGTAAGCAGCATAATTTAGATTCCTGCGGAATGACAAGGATGCTGGTAAACTTATGTATAAAACGTAAGTAATTTTTACATCTAAAAATAAGCACATAGTTTGTCACTCCGTAGGAGTCTCAGTAATCAAAGTGAGTCAGCCGTTTAGATTCCTGCGGAATGAAAAGGATGCTGGTAAACTTTTGTATAAGTCGTAAGTAATTTTTACGTCTAAAAATAACCACATAGTTTGTCACTCCGTAGGAGTCTCAGTAATCAAAGTGAATCAGCCGTTTAGATTCCTGCGGAATGACAAGGATGCTGGTAAACTTTTGTATAAGTCGTAAGTAATTTTTACGTCTAAAAATAACCACATAGTTTGTCACTCCGTAGGAGTCTCAGTAATCAAAGTGAATCAGCCGTTT
>NZ_JALCZE010000013.1:0-176652 GCF_024586575.1 Chryseobacterium sp. WG23 | reverse complement strand
GCGCCGATGGTACTGCTAACGCGGGAGAGTAGGCCGCCGCCAGTTTTTATTTTATTTTTAAAAATCCTTTATCGTAAGATAGAGGATTTTTTTTTGTTTATATACTATAACTGCTATACTCTTATACTCCAACTCTAAACTATACCCAACCTCAGTTGATAGTTGATAGTTGAGGGTTGAGGGTTGACAACGCTATTAACTCTCAACTCCTAACTCTCAACTATTAACTCCTAACTCATAACCCTTCTATTAAGTTTAGGCTATTGAGGCCCATGGGATGACAAAGTCATAGAACTATTAATTCTATTTTGAAAAGAATTGTACATGCTGTTTATTTCTTATCCCACCAAATGCGTCCCTGGATATCACTTTCACTTAATCCAAAATCAGGATCCAGTTTCATCATATCAAGTGCTGATTTTTGATTCTGATAATTCAGGTTATCTTTTGAAGGGGTTGAAAGAATAATTCTTCTAGGCATTACTAATAAAATTCCTCCATCCCGTGAGGGAGATTCTAATGTAAGAGCAGTGGATGTATTAGGCATGCCGGCCCTCTTAATAAGAGCCCAAACTTCATTTGGTTGTTTGAAATAATTAAGATATTCTTGTATGATAATTTGCTCAAGGGCTGTTGAAGCATTAAATTTAACTTGAGAAGAATTAAGGTAAGTCGTAATTTCTGCTTCGGTAGTTGGGGCATACTTGTCTACTAATGCTTCTTTAGCGATATAGTTATAGGTTATGATTGAGGCTCTGATTCCTTGTTCATATAGAGCCTGTACATTACCGGAAATAAGCCCCCTTGCTGCTAACTCAGCTTTTAATAAAGAATAATCAGCGTAAGTAAGAATTGGAAATACGGCGTTTCCGGTACCTGCATTATATTCAGGATGCCATATTTTATACTGTAATCTAGAGATCGTATCATAGTTTATACCGTCTAACAGCCTCTTGGCAGAGGTATAGTAACGGCTTTTATTTGGGCTGACCATATCCGGGCTGGTTGGACCTCCTACATATCGCTGATTTTCTATAGCTGGTTTCATTTTTCCAGCAGCAACAAGCTTATCAATATTTTCCTGGGAATAATCGTTTTCCTGGAAAAAAATGGGCCTTCTTGGATCTTTATTAAGATTCATAAAATCAGCCATTGGTTTAGAAGCAGACATCCCTATAGGGTTGAAATTACCATTCTCAGTAAATCTTTTTGCGAGCAGAGAGAAATCTTCATCTGTACTATTAATCTGTTCTCTTGATAATACTTGTGCTGCAATTGTGGACAGTTTTGCAGGATTTCTTTTCATTAATCTTGAAGCAATCTTTAATCTCAATGAATTGGCAATCTTTTTCCATCTTGTAATATTGCCATTAAAGAATAGATCTTTATTTCCAGGATTTATCTGTATAGATTGATCAGCAGCTTCAATAGCCACATAGACATCATTTAGCTGTTTGTCAAAAATATCATATAATTGTTCCTGGGTTTCAAATTTTGGAGTTAGTGTACCACCATAGCGTGCCTGAAATGATTCTGTATAAGCCATACTTCCATTCACATCAGTAACATACCACGCATAATAAACCTTTAAAATGCTGGCAATGCTTTTAATGTTGACGTATTTTACCTGTTCATTGGCCGGCATTTGATTGATCTTGTGAATAATATCAGTAAGCAAGGCACCATGATCTCCATAAAAGATATCTTTTCTTGCATTCATGTTGGAACCATCATCCATAAAGTTCGAAGCATTTCCAGTATTAGGAACTAAGGTTTGAGTCCATGGCATAATTCTACGATAATAATCATAATAGTATTCATAACTGCCATCATAACCTCTTTTAATGGCGAGAGGTAATAGTTCTTCCGGGGTTGCGGTTGTTTTATCCAGGGGATTGGTATTGATGTCAGCAAAATCACTTGTACAGGAAATGAATAGAGAAAGTGAAACGGTTAATATTAATAATTTTTTCATGCTTTAAATTTTAAATTAAATAGTTTCTAGAAAGAAAAATCCAGGTTAAACCCAATATATCTTGACATAGGTGAGCCTCCATATTCTGCAAAGCTTCCTGCACTATTGGAGTATTTTCCTTCGGGATTGATGCCATCGGGTAATTTATTATAGATATAGAATAAATTTCTTCCTATTATAGAAGCACTGAGTGTATTCAACCCTAGAGGCTTAATCATATCCGGTTTAAAAGAATAGGTAAGTCTTAGCTCGCGAAGGGCTACCCAGGTATTCTCAAAAATAGCCTGCTCCCGTATGCCGGTTCCCCATGAGGCTAAATTTCTATAATATAAATCGGTACGTACAGGATTTAGCCATCCATTTTCATACACTTCCTGATAAGTCATTCCACCTACATCTCTTTTAATGCCTTGTTTATCAGTTATTTTTGTTTTATCAGCAAACACTCCTTCAGGAATTAATCCATATTGTGTCACGCCATTGGCATCTGTATATTGAATCCCTCCTCTGGCTTCATCTCTATATTGTAGGGTTGATGGTGAGTTTCCAAACTGAACTCCATAATTATAAGTGGCTGAAAGAATATCTCCACCCACTCTTGCATCTATCAATACACTTAATGATAAATTTTTATAGCTGAAGGTATTTCTAAAGCTGGTTAAAAAATCAGGGGTCAGCTTTCCTACTGTAACATCGTTCTGATTCTGATAAGAATTGGAGCGTAGATAATAGCCATTAGAGTTTAAGACTTTCATTCCATTTCTGGGGTCATTGGCATCCTGTGCCTGGTATCTGGCATAGGCATACCTTGTTTGTATCAGCCCATATTGTTGGCCCGCTATGGCTACACTTCTTACATCATCTCCCATACCCAAATTGAGAACATATACACTTACTCCAGGGTACAATTCAATAAGCTTGTCTCTGTTTTGGGAGAATGTAAATGTTGTATTCCATCTGAAATTAGTTGATTTAACAGGAACTGCGTTTACAATAACCTCAATACCCTGGTTTTGTAAGTTTCCGGCATTTATCTGTTGTTCTTTAACTCCGGACTCCTGGGGTAATGAAAGGGTTAATAATTGGTTTGTTGTATTCGTTTTGTAAAAAGAGACATCAAAATCTAAACGGTTGTTCAAAAAGGCCATATTCAATCCAAATTCTATGGATTTGCTCAGCTCATTCTTTAGGTTTGCGTTGGCAAGGGCATTACTATTAAAACCTGTTAAAGGAATGCGGTTCCCATTAGGAGTATTGTAAGCTGACGGGTCTGGTCTGTAGTAGAAGCCTGCGCTTGTGTTATAGGGAGAAGTATCCCGGCCTACCCATGCCAGGCTGGCTCTTAAACTACCAAAATTAATCCATTTCGGAAGTTTGAAGGAATTGGAAAATATCCAGTTCCCCACAAAGGATGGATAAAAATAGCTCAGACTTCCGTAGCCATCAGGATATGATAAGGTGGAAGACCAGTCATTACGTCCGGTAATATCTATGAATAGCTGATCCTTCCATGCGAAGTTAGCAAAGGCATAAACGGCCTGAATCCTTTTTGGAGACTGCTCTCCATCAGTGTATGAAACTTCATTTCCTGCAGGATCTATAGTATTCTGGATCTGAAAAACACCAGGGGTGTTAAGGCCTCCATTTGTCCATTGTTTGTTTGATTTATACCTGGATCTGAAATCCTCTCCGCCCAGGGAAGCATTTAATGTTAAATGATCAGTTAATTTAAAGTTACCATTCAATAAAAATTTAACATTATACTGTTCTTTATTTCCTTCCAGAATAGTATAGCTCCCTCCTGTAAAGCCGGTATTTTCGCCTAGTATTTTAGATTCGTTGATAAAATTATAATTATTGAAATTACCGCTAACGGTTAGATTTAGCCAATCCGTTAACTGAGACCGTATTTCTAAACGTCCTATATAATTATTTTCTTTTTGGGTTCTTGTATTTTGAAAAATATTAAAATAATTAGCGGCCATTTCATAAGGATCGGCACTCTCTTTTTTTATACCTCCATTGATTGGATCCAAATAATTGTTTCTCCAGTAAACGGCATCAAAGCTTCTGGGAAGTCCATAAATATAGCTGAACAACGGACTTGAATTTCCTCCCTGAGGTACCGGGTTCTGCCCAAAAGACCGGTTATAATTGAAACTGGCATCCACTTGCAGATATTTACTGAACTCATGAGTTGCACGGAAATAAAAAGCATTTTTTGTAAATTTATTTCGGGGCAAGATCCCATCGGCTTCCTGATTGGTATAGCTTAATAAAAAAGTAGATTTCTCATCGCCACCAGATAACTCAATTGAATTTTTACGATCAAGGCCTACCTGATAAATATCTCTGTAATTATTGGGTTGAGAATTCCATAGTATGGTTCTGCCGTCAATATCCCTTACAGGCTTTCCATCAAACTTTGGCCCATAGCTGTAAAAAGCATTGCCCGGATCAATAAAGCGCTCACCATTACTATCCGTTTGGAATGTAGGGCCCACGCCTGCTCCAAATTCATTTTGAAATTTTGGCCCTGAGTAAACATATTGTGTGGTAAGGGAAGAATTGACTTTGACCCCAATCCCATTTCTGCTTTTCCCTTTCTTGGAGGTAATAACGATTACCCCATTTGCGGCACGTGAACCATAAAGGGCCGAGGCCGCTGCTCCTCTGAGCACGGTAACAGATTCAAAAACATCTGAGTTCAGATTTTTCATTTCGTTACCGAAATCATATCCCGATCCCCATGCATCTGCACCGGTTACACTGTTATCTATAATAACGCCATCCACAACAATTAAAGGTTGATTATTTTTCCCCAATGAAGTATTCCCCCGGATTTGAATTCTGGAGCTAGACTGAGGCCCTCCTGCACCGGCAACAATTTCTACCCCGGGTAGTTTCCCCTGAAGGGCTTCCATAGGATTAACAACCCCTGCCTGTGTAATATCTTTGCTTTCAACCTTTGTAACGGCGTAACCTAGTTTTCTCTGGTCTCTTTTTATTCCAAGTGCAGTTACAATAACTTCTTGAATTTCCTTATTTTTTACAGTATCTTTCTTTGTTTTCTGAGCATTTAAATGGTTTGGACTCAACAGAAAACAAAAGACACTTACGGTTAAGGCAAAGCCCACACTTGATTGTTTCATTTTGATTCATCATTTGGTTAAGAATTACAATATTAAAAAAATAAATAATAAAAAGTGATTTATTTTTATTGTAACAAATTGATTATCAGTGTTTGAGGCTTTTGATTATCTTGTCTAATTTAATTTTCTATGTAAAATATTTATCCATTAAGGATATCATAGTGATAAATTAATATCAATTGCTATTTAAATGAATTTTATTTTTTTTATCAATTGAGGTAATATTTTATGGTAAACTTCGTAAGTTGACTAAGATTATTAAAAAAATAAGAAGTACTGATAACCTTCTTATGAGTTGTCATACTATTTGATACTGTATGTGAAGAATTATTTAAATAAAAACTTTTCTCTTACAAGAGCATATATATTCAAAGAAAGAGGCCGTTTTCACATATTGTGAAAACGGCCTCTTTGAATTATTCGCCGAGGTGAATATGTATACGTCAGATCATACCTGTATAACGCCTAAGTTAAATTTCTCTGTAATAGGAGAATGGTTGGCAGCTTCAATACCCATAGAAATCCATTTTCTGGTGTCTGCAGGATTGATGATGGCATCTGTCCATAATCTTGCTGCTGCATAAGTAGCATCGGTTTGGCTTTGGTATTTTTTGGAAATAGTATCCAGAATTTCGTTGTGTTCTTCTTCTGATATTTCTTTGCCTTGTTTTTTTAATGCAGATTCCTGGATCTGTGCTAAAACTTTTGCTGCCTGAGACCCACCCATTACGGCTAAGTCTGCCCAAGGCCATGCAACAATTAATCTTGGATCATAAGCTTTTCCACACATGGCGTAATTACCGGCTCCATATGAGTTTCCTGTAATGATGGTAAATTTAGGAACAACAGAATTGGATACGGCATTGACCATTTTTGCACCATCTTTGATAATCCCTCCATGTTCGGATTTAGAACCTACCATGAAGCCTGTAACATCCTGTAAGAAAACCAATGGTATTTTTCTTTGGTTACAGTTAGCTATAAATCGGGTGGCCTTATCTGCAGAATCGGAATAAATAACTCCTCCGAATTGTACTTCTCCCTTACCGTTTTTTACCATTTTTCTTTGGTTGGCTACAATTCCTACAGACCAGCCATCTATTCGGGCTGTAGCACAGATGATACTTTTTCCGTAGTCAGGCTTGTATTCTTCATATTCAGAGTTGTCTGTAATACACTTTAGGATATCAAAAGTATCATACTGCTCAGCTCTTGAAACCGGCATTATTCCAAAAATATTTTCCGGTTTTTCTTTAGGAAGAAAACTTTCTATTCTGTCAAAACCTGCTTTTTCAGTACTTCCGATAGATTTCATAATGTTTTTGATTCTATCCAAAGCATCTTTATCATCTTTAGCTTTATAATCTGTAACTCCTGAAATAGAGCAGTGGGTAGTAGCTCCACCCAATGTTTCGTTATCGATGCTTTCACCTATTGCTGCCTTTACAAGATAGCTTCCTGCAAGGAAAATAGAACCTGTTTTGTCAACAATCATAGCCTCATCACTCATAATAGGCAAATAAGCTCCTCCGGCTACACAACTGCCCATAACTGCTGAAATCTGGATGATTCCCATAGAGCTCATTTTCGCATTATTCCTGAATATTCTTCCAAAATGTTCTTTATCCGGGAATATCTCGTCCTGCATAGGAAGATAAACACCGGCAGAATCTACCAGATAGATAATAGGAAGTTTATTTTCCATAGCAATCTCCTGTGCTCTTAGATTCTTTTTCCCTGTAATGGGGAACCATGCACCTGCTTTTACAGAAGCATCATTAGCTACAACGATACACTGCCTTCCTGAAACGTAACCAATCACTACAACAACTCCCCCACTAGGGCATCCTCCATGTTCCTTATACATTTCATATCCTGCAAATGCTCCTACTTCTATGGAATCTGAATTTTTATCAAGAAGATAATCAATTCTTTCTCTTGCCGTCATTTTTCCTTCATCACGAAGCTTTTGAAGCCTCTTTTCACCACCACCTTTTTTTATTTCGGTGAGCAAGCGGTTTATATCTGAAAGTCTTAACCTGTTTTGATCTTCCCGTTTGTTGAATTCAATATCCATAAAGTTTCAATTTTTTACGCTTAAAGATACTATTTTTATACAGAATATGAATTGAAGTAAAACAGGTGTTTAATATATTGGTATTCAGAAAATTGTGATATTTTTAACAGAAAAATATTTTTAGATGATTTATATTTTTTCTAACTTTACGGTAGAGTAACAGAGATCCTAATCTCTGCAAAATACTCTGTTCCTAGTTTATTTTTTTAATAGTTTATTATTTGAAAGCCCTGAAAGTTTAACAAATTTTCAGGGTTTTTTGTATCTGCATAAAAGTTGGAAGAACATACTGAAAAATTAAACTGAATACTGTTTTCTATATTCTATAATATTGAGAAATGATGATGGGCTTTTATTTTTTTGATATTTTTTAAAAGGGATAAAGCCTAATTTTTCAGGTATTCTCCTGCTCGCTATATTTTCCTGATCAACTGGATAGACTATATATTTAAAAGTAAAATTACTTTCTAAAAATTCAATAAGGCTCACTATGATCTCTGTACCCAATCCAATACCTTGTGCATCCTTTTTTAACCATAAGCCGAGTTCTACCGATTCTTCTGTTATGCTATGAATACCACAGCAACCCATAAAGTTATTATCATCATCAAGCGCAACCATGACAAGGTCAGTATTTTTTAACAACAACTTTTTTGATTCTTCTACGAAAACCAGAATATCATTCCTATCTCCATGCGGATTGAAAGGCATATATCTTGTAACTTCTGCAGTAAAACAGGTATTGATATCGTCAATATACAAATCTTCTACAGGCTGCAATATCAGCCGATCTGTTTTAATTCTAATATCTTTATTCAGTATCATAAGTCCAATGTATGAATTTTTTATTTTAGTGAGAAAAGATCTTATGGGGCAGTAACATTGCTTTTTTTGATAAAATTTTTATAAAAATAAGGTGAAGACCTATTAAGTGTTTTTTTATTAAACTATTATTTGTTTTTTTATCAGATTTGTAAAAGCCTATTTGTAAATTTGCACGTTAAAAATTCATAGAAGATAGGATATGCATAAATTGGCACTTTTCAGGCTGCATTTAATTGTGTTTTTGTGGGGGTTCACTGCAATTTTAGGAAAACTAATTCATGCGAATGCGCAGGTTCTGGTATTTTACAGAATGTTGTTTGCTGCAGTCTTTCTTTTTGTATTCATAAGAGTTTACAAAAAAGAGAGTATAAAGGTTTCAAAAAAAATATTCTTTCAGCTGGCAGCTATTGGTGTTGCGATGGCACTTCACTGGTATTGCTTTTTTTATTCTATCAAGGTTTCTAATGTTTCCATTGCTTTAAGCTGCTTATCATTATCTACACTTTTTGCCTCTATTTTAGAGCCTATCATTTTTAAAAGGAAAATTGATATATCAGAAGTGGTGATGGGAACAGTGATTGTTGCCTGCATTTTATTGATTTTTAAAACTGAATTTCATTTTAAAGAGGGTATTATTTATGGTATCCTGTGTGCTGTTTTCGGAACCATTTTTTCTGTTTTTAATGGTAAAATGTTTGGAAAAACAAGTTCGGGGAATATTATATTCTATGAAATTTTCTGTGGGTGGTTTATTTTAATGGTATTTTATCTTCTGACGGGTCAAATCTTTCAGATGGATGAAATAAACTATAGAGATCTGGCGTTAATATGCTTGTTGGCCAGTGTTTTTACAGCTTTTCCAATGTTGGAATCAGTAAAATTAATGAAGTATATTTCGCCTTTTACTTTAATTTTAACAGTTAATTTAGAGCCGGTTTACGGAATTATACTAGCTTTTTTTATCTTTGGAGAATCAGAACATATGAGCCCTATATTTTATATTGCTTCAGGAGTTATGATACTGGCAATCATTGTCAATGGATTAATAAAAGCTAAAAAAACAAAAAACTTTAACTAAGCATCAAATTTATATGATGAAAAAATATTTTTTACTTGCATTTTCACTGCTGTTTGGGCTGTCACAATCTCAGATTATCAGGAAATATTCCAATGAATTTTTAAATATCGGAGCCGGTGCACGAGGTCTGGCAATGGGGGGAGCAGTAATATCCAATCAGGATGATGTATATGCTCCAATGTGGAATCCTGCGGGTTTAATGTCTATTGAGAGAGACTGGCAGGGAGCAGCGATGCACGCAGAATATTTTGAATCTATTGCAAAATATGATTACCTGGCCTATGCAAAGGTAATGGAAGAAGGTGTTTTTGGAGTTTCAATAGTAAGACTTGGGGTAGATAATATTTTGAATACCACCCAAATGATAGATTCTGAGGGAAATATTGATTATGATAAGATCACCAAATTCTCACAATCTGATTATGCCGCTATACTTTCTTATGCATTCAGGCCGGGAGGGAATCCCAATTTGGATGTAGGAGTGAATGCCAAAATTGTGTACAGAAATGTGGGTAAATTTGCCAGTGGCTACGGGTTTGGTTTTGATGTAGGAGCTATTTACAAAGGAAATAATGGATGGAAATTTGGGGGTATGATCCGTGATATTACTACCACAGTAAACTTTTGGACCATTAATCAGAAAGAATTATCAACCGTTGTAAATGGTGAAGAGTTTAACCCTGCACCAAAAGATAAAATGGAGCTTACCATGCCTAAGCTGAATGTTGGGGCAAGTAAGTTATTTGAAATTAACAGCAGTGTCTATGTTTTGCCGGAAGCAGGGATTAATGTGGATTTTGCAAAAACGGCTTCATTAATTTCAACAGACTTTGCAAGTATCAGTCCTTATGCGGGAGCTGAGCTGGGGTACCAGAAAATGATTTTTGTAAGATTGGGGATCAATAGGTTCCAGTCCATTACAGATATAGAAGATCTTAAAAGAAAAGTTTCCTTTCAGCCGAGTGCAGGTCTTGGAATAAAATATAGAGGACTTACCCTGGATTATGCAATCACAAATTCAGGAATAGGCGGATCTAATTTCTATTCCAATTTCTTTTCATTGAAGCTGGATATGGGAGCATTTAGAAACGATTAAAAATAAAATAATATGAAAAGGATATCAGTGTTTATGTTGGCTATTTGTTCAACACTCATTTTCGGACAAAAGGTTTCAGATTATAAATACATATTTATTCCTGAGAAGTTTGAATCATTTAAAAAAGATAGTTATGGCTTAGAGACTTTTTTAGCAAAAGCACTGACAGGGAAAAAATATGTCGTTCTGCCGGCTAATAGAGATCAATGGCCTTCTGAAGCTAAAGATAACTCCTGTAATATCCTTAATGCAAATGTTTTGGATGATTCTGGTTTATTTACAAATAAAGTTATCTTACAATTATCGGATTGTAATAAGAAAACCATTCTGGAAGCTAAAGGAAGATCGAATATCAAAGAATTTGAAAAAGGATATCCGGATGCACTGAAACAGGCTTTAATGAATGTTACAATTTCAAACCCTGTTAATATTTTACCTGCGCAGACATCTGATACAGCCAGCAGTACTCAGAATACAGCTTCTGATACTCCTGCAGCTACAACAGCTGTTTCTACGGCAAGCAATTTTTCAAACGGAAAGCTTGATCTGCAGAAAGTACAGATAGATAACACCCAGTTTATTCTTGCTAAGTCAGGGAGCTCTGTTCCTTTCGCTATTTTTAAATCAACTTCAAAGAAAGATGTATTTATGGTGAAGCTGGATAACGGAACAACTACTATTGGTTATTTTGAGAATGGAAATATCGTAATTGATGTTCCTCAGGCTGACGGTAAATATTCTAAAGAGGTCTTTGCAGCAAAATAATTTTTTAAAAACTTAATAAACTAATATATAATCCTTAATTCATGATGTTTGAATTAAGGATTAATTTTTAAAACCATGAAAAAACTTTACATTCCCATATTGACTTTACTGTCAATATTTTCAACTGCGCAAACTGTATTGAATACACAATTGCATGAGATTAATTTTGGAGCTTCAAGTGATCCAAAATCGTTTATCAAACTTAATGATCTGATCATTTTCCCGGCAACCGGGTCTCCTTATGAAGGAAGAGAGCTTTGGTGTTTTAATTCTGCCACTCAAAAATCTAGTTTGCTGAAAGATATTTATCCGGGGCCCAGCGCTGGTATATCAGGATCTCCTGCCTCAGTAAAATTAAATAATAAAGTCTATTTTCTTGCCCAGCAAAACTCATCCTATTACCAGCTTTGGGTAACGGACGGAACAAGTGTTGGAACAACAAAGTTAAAAGACCTTAGCTCAAATTTTGTTATTGATGAGCTTGTGGTGGTGGGAAATAAAATTTTCTTTTATCAATCTAATGAGCTGTGGGCTTTTGATACGGTTACTGACGATCTGCAGTCATTAAAAACATTTTCCTATTCCGGAAATGTAAAATTATATTCTTTTCACAATGAATTGTTTCTGGCAGCTAATGACGGAGTACACGGAAAAGAGATCTGGAAGTCTGATGGTACACCGGGCGGTACCACTTTGCTGAAAGATATCGCCTCAAGTTCGGGATCAAGTATTTCTAATGATTTTAAAATTATTGAATTAAATAATAAGTTTTATTTTGTGGGCAATGGGGCGGCTGGATATGAGCTTTATGAAAGTGACGGAACTACTGCCGGTACGGTGTCTGTGACACCTGTAAAGGTTCCGGAATTGGATGGGGCAGCTTCAGATAATTATTTTGTATTTAAAGGCTTAGACCCTGTGGGAAGTGGAATTGAACCTTGGGTGTCAGATGGAACAGCTGCTGGAACTCAATTATTAAAGGATATTATCCCGGGGGTAACAAGTTCCCTGGCTATGCCTAAATTTATTAGTTTTAACAATAAAATCTATTTTGAAAGTAATTCTAACGGAATAACCCCGAATTATGGAAATTATATCTGGGAAACTGATGGAACTCTGGCTGGAACAGCATTATTTAATACACCTCCGGAAATGAAATTATATGGAAAGAGTTCAGATGGGATACATTTAATATATAACACTGTAAATTCAGGGCTAAGATATTGGATCACCAATGGAGGTTCTGTTCAGCCATTTGAAATTACAGGATTAGCTTTACCGATTGCCAATAGTTTTATAGATCTTAACTCTAAAGTTTATCTGGCTGGTACAAACCAAAGGAATGGAGCAGAAGTCTTTTCCCTGGACCCTGCCACGAAAGTTATTTCAATAGCTGCTGATATTAACAGGGTGGAAGGTTCTGAGCCACATTCTTTTGATGTACTGAACAATAATCTGATCTTTATCGCCAAAGACCGGGAATTTAGTAATCAGCTATATAAGAGAAATAAAAGCACCCAACAGGTTGAAAGATTATCTTTCTTTAATACCGGTGGAGCTTTACCAGGGGGAATAGCTACCACTTTTGACGATGAGTTCACTAAAGTAGGAAACTATCTTTACACAAAAGGAGGCTTTTACAGGACAGATGGAACGGCTGCAGGCTCAAATGTAATCATTATGTTGGAACCAATTACAAATAGAATTGTCTATACCAGCCTGAATGATAATATGCTGCTCTTCTCCGCCTATAGTAACTTTACAGGAACTGAGCTTTGGAGAATTAACAACAGTTCAAATACAATGGATTTAGTAAAAGATATATCGGTGGACAATATGGGAAGTTTATATGATGTGGATACTAAAACGGCTGTCCTAGACGGATACGCATATTTTATAGCGAGACAGAACGGAAAACTGGGAATCTGGAAGTCTGACGGTACGAATCCTAATACCAATAAAACCATTCAATTTACATATCAGAATGGGACAGATGGAGATATAAAAGTCTTGAGCGCTGTTAATAATAAATTATTCTTTACTCTGGCTCAGGAGAATAATTCAAGTAATGAACATACGGAGCTTTGGTCTTCGGATGGTGACCAGGCTTCATCTGTACTGTTAAAATCCTATGTAGAACCTGCCGGTTCTGGAACTATTTACAGGGAAACAGGAATACTCAATGACAAATTATTTTATGTGACTACAGGTTTCTCTTCAGGTCTCCATTCTTCCGATGGAACAGTTGCGGGCACAGAAAAAATTATAGCAGGAAACTTTACGGCAAATGTGAAGTTTAAAAAATGTGGAAACCAGCTATTTTTCACCAATAATTATCATAAAGAACTGTGGAGGACTGATGGCACAGTCAATGGTACTTATAATGTGAAATCCGGATTTTCTGCAATAAAGGATATGGTTTGTGCCAATAACTATCTTTACTTCCTGAATGGTGATTCCCAAAAAGTATGGAAAACTAATGGTATTGCTTCAGATACAGTGCCAATGGATATTTTTGTTACGAATGATGATAATCAGCTGCTGGCTAATGAAAATATTCAGAAAATGGCAACGGACGGAGAAGAGCTGTTTCTGACCATTTTCACAAAAGAGCATGGAAGTGAATTTTACGCCATCACGGATACTTTACCCATTTATATGGCGACTAACGAATCTGTAAAACAGGAAGAGAAGAATGCTGATTTTAATATCAAGATTTATCCTAATCCGGTTTCAGACTATTTTTCAATACATTCCAAAGAAAATGATAAAATTGAAACAGTTAAAATTTTCGATGCAGCCGGGAAGCTGGTTAAGAATATAACGTATCCCAATGATAAAATTGATGTTGCCGAACTTTCTTCAGGAGTTTATTTCCTTAGAATTAAAACGGCTAAGGGAGATTATCTGATTAAGATCTTAAAGAAATAATATTATAAAAGGCTCTTAAAAAGAGCCTTTTATATGTATATATGTTGATGTGTTTTCTCAATAGGAGTACAGAACTCTGTCATCTGTTTTTGTTTCTAAAGCCGCCTGTATTATTTTAACTCAGATTATTTTTTACTCTATCTAAACTTTGAAAGCTGTACTAATTTACGAAAAATATTATAAATAATGTTAATTTATTTATAATATTTTATTAATTAATATTTATATATATTGTTTTTAATCGATCATTAGGGATTTGTTATATTTTGTCTTTTTATGGGACAATAACTTAATCTATACGCCAATACTACATAAATATAGTAAAGGCCATTTTAGAAAATCTAAAAAGGCCTTTTATTATTGGAATTTTGATAGTATTTAAAAAATATCAAAATCAAATGCATATAGGATTAAAAAAAGGTGTGACAGTAAAATGTGGATGTAAAAGCGTTTTAATTTGAATTAAAAAATTCCCAAACTACCTTTGCTTTACTCTTGCCCAGAATTTCTTCTAATGTTTCCAGATTGGATTCTTTAATCCTTTTAACAGATTTAAGCTTTGATAATAACAATTCAATTGTTTTTTCTCCCACTCCGGGAATTTCCTCCAGTTCAGATTTTATAGTAGAGTTCTTTCTTCTTGTTCTATGATGCTTAACTCCAAAACGGTGGGCTTCATCACGAACTCTTTGAAGAATTTTTAATGTTTCAGATTTTTTGTCAAGATAGAGCGGAATAGGATCTTCGGGAAAGAATATCTCTTCCAGTCTTTTTGCAATTCCCACAATAGTTATCTTACCATAAAGACCCAATAATTTCAGGCTCTTTACAGCAGAAGATAGCTGGCCCTTTCCACCATCTATCAGAATTAATTGGGGCAGGTCTTCCCCTTCATCTACCATTCTTTTATAACGGCGATAGATCACTTCCTCCATCGTAGCAAAGTCATTAGGTCCTTCTACGGTTTTAGGATGAAAAATCCTGTAGTCCGCTTTGCTGGGCCTGCCGTCTTTAAAAACTACACAGGCAGAAACCGGGTTTGTTCCCTGAATATTGGAGTTGTCAAAACCTTCAATATGTCTTGGTTCTACAGGCATTCTGAGCAGTTTTTGCATCTCAGCCATTATCCTGTTGGTATGTCTTTCAGGATCCACAATCTGAACCTGTTTTAATTTTTCAAGACGGTATTCTTTAGCGTTTTTTTCGGACAGCTCTACAATTCTCTTTTTATCACCTACTTTAGGAACAATAAGTTTTACATTAGGAATTTCTACAGATAAATGAAAAGGAAGCAATACTTCTTTTGAGTTGGAACTGAATTTCTGCCTGATCTCAATCAAAGCCTCTTCCATAATATCTTCATCCGCTTCCTCTAAGATTTTTTTAATCTCTGTAGTAAAACTCTGAATAATATTTCCGTTTCTTATTTTAAAAAAATTGACATACGCGGCGGTTTCATCACTCACCATTCCAAAAACATCCACATCGTCAATATTAGGATTGACAACCGTATTTTTAGCTTGGTAATCTTCCAATATATCCAGTCTTTCTTTGATAATCTGAGCTTCTTCAAACTGCAAATTAGAGGCGAGTTTCATCATCTGATTGATCAGATAATCTTTTGCCTTCCGGAATTCTCCTTTGATCATTCCACGGATAGCATCTATCTTTTCATCATAATCCTCTTTACTTTCAAGATCTTCACAAGGCCCTTCACAATTTTTGATATGATATTCAAGACAGACTTTGTATTTTCCGTCGGCTATTTTATTCGGAGAAAGATTCAGATTACAGGTTCTCAGTTTATAGATATGTTTGATGGTATCTAATAATATTTTTGCCGGACGCACTTTTGCATAGGGGCCATAGTATTCAGAACCATCTTTAATTACATTTCTGGTGAGAAAAATTCTTGGGAAATCTTCATTTTTAATACAGATCCAGGGATAGGTTTTATCATCTTTCAACATCACATTGTAAAATGGCTGATGTTCCTTGATCAGATTGTTTTCCAATAAAAGAGCATCATACTCACTGTTTACAATAGTAGTTTCCAGGCGCTGGATTTTCCCAACCATTATTTTGATCCTGTATCCTGAAAGGTTTTTGTTGAAGTAGGAGAGAACCCTCTTTTTTAAGTTTTTGGCCTTACCCACATACAATAGCTGTTCATTTTTATCATAATAACGATAAACACCGGGTTCCGAAGGTAAAGTTTTGAGCTGTAATTCTAAAGAAGGATTCATATAACAAAATTAAGGAATCTTTCTATATTTAAAAAAAGAATACCTGCAGAATTGCTCCGCAGGTATTAATTCTATAAATTGAATGTTTTTATCCGTTATTCATATCAGTGTAAGCACTGATAAGAAAGCTGAAATAATCCCACTCTACAGAGTTTTTAGGATATTTTTTCATGAATTCTGCATTGTCACCAAAAAGGAAATCATAGTTGTCTTCAAAATCATCTTTATGAAGCCACATAATTTTGTCTCCTTTCTTTACATAATAAGATTTGATAACCCCACCGCCAAGCTGTGGAGAGCCCATCACCGAAAAGCCTGTTGTTTCTTTAGCTCTCGGATCATGATATACAGAAATAATATCATCAAAACCGGGGTTGATAACCTGCATCAGAAATTCTTTATCATCCTTTTTGTTCTTTAATGAAACCGTTTGGTTTACAAAATAGATCCTGTCGTTATTGGTATTCTTTGTTAATTTCTTTGTACCAAAGTTTCTGATATTTCCCATGTACTTGGCCACTTTTGCAATTTTTTCTGCGTTACTTGGATAAACGTACATTTCATTGATCTGTTCAGCATTAAAGGTAGCATTCTTTTTTGTAGCACTGTCTTTGATGGCTACCTCATAAATCTGTCCTTTTTTTGTTTCAATCTTGCTACAAAACCCTTTGTAAGAGGTTCCGTCTTTCAAAATAATGGTTGATGTTTTTTTCGGAGATGGAGTATTGAAACCTTCATTAAAAAGGTATGTTTCCATTTTTTTGATATCCTCTTTAGAGTATTTTACTTTCTGGGCGAAAGTAGTGGTACCTGCAAGGCATAAAGCAAGCAGTAAAGATGTAAGTCTCATGTATTATTGTTTTTTATTCGGCGGTAAAAATAACAAATTAATTAACTTATTTGGAGAAAAAGATAGAACATTGAAATTTAGTTTCTTTAATTATTGTTAAATGTGTAATTTTAAGAAAATTTTTTAGAAATGATATACGGAGTAGATGTTTTAACTTTCCATGATGTTCTGGAAATCTGTAAAAGCCCCAGTAAAGCGAAGCTGAATAAAGCGGCAAAAGAACAAATATTAAAATCTCAGAAAAACGTACAGCAAATAGTAGAATCCGATAGATGTGTATATGGAATCAATACAGGCTTCGGGCCACTGTGCGATACTAAAATATCAGCTGACGAAACAGCCCAGTTGCAGTATAACTTAATTATTTCCCATGCAGTAGGTGTAGGAAAACCCATTGATAAAGAATTTTCAAAAATCATGATCATTGCCAAAGTTCATGCTTTGTCAAAAGGATTTTCCGGAGTTTCTCTTGATGTGATTGAGAGACTGATCCTGATGTTGGAAAAGGATATTATTCCGGTTGTACCGGAGCAGGGATCTGTAGGTGCATCAGGAGATCTGGCCCCTTTAGCGCATCTGGTTCTGCCTTTACTTGGCTTAGGGCAGGTTTGGGAAGGAGACCAGGTTTCCAATACAATGGATGTGTTGGAAAAATACAACCTTGAGCCTTTAGCTTTAGGACCAAAAGAAGGCCTTGGATTAATTAACGGAACTCAGTTTATCCTGGCTCATGCTATCAAAGGATTGGAAAAATTTGAATACTTATTAGACCTTGCAGATGTCACGGCAGCCATGAGTATTGAAGCATATAGAGGTTCTTCAAGCCCTTTCAAAAAAGAACTTCATGATATCAGGCCTTTTGAAGGAAGTAAAAAAGTGGCGGCAAGAATGCTTAAGTTCTTAAAAGGATCAGAAAACATGAAGGCACATGAAGATTGTGAAAGAGTGCAGGATCCTTATTCCATGAGATGTGTGCCTCAGGTTCACGGCGCCAGCAGAAATGCTTTTGAACATCTTAGAGGTATGGCTGAAACAGAATTAAATTCTGTTACCGACAATCCTATTGTATTAAGTGCTGAAGAATCTATTTCCGGAGGTAACTTCCATGGGCAGCTGATGGCATTACCTTTAGATTATGCAACGTTAGCGGCTGCGGAATTAGGAAATATCTCAGACAGAAGAAGCTATTTATTATTAGAAGGGAAATATGGCCTTCCAAGATTGTTAACAGAAAGCTCAGGATTGAATTCAGGATTTATGATTCCTCAGTATACTTCTGCGGCGTTAGTTACAGAGAATAAAACACTGTGTTTCCCTGCCTCTGCAGACTCTATTCCTACAAGTTTAGGTCAGGAGGATCATGTTTCTATGGGAAGTATTTCAGGGAGAAAATTCAATCAGGTACTGGGGAATCTGGTTAATATTTTAGCGGTTGAGCTGATGTTTGCAGCACAGGGGCTGGAATTCAGAAGGCCTTCCAAATGTTCTAAGATCATTGAAGAGAATGTTGCTGTTCTCCGCTCTAAAGTTACCAAACTTGAAGAAGACAGATTAATAGGTCAGGATATGCTGGCTATTGCAGCCCTGATTAATGAACGAAAATTTATCGTAAAATAAAATATACCCCAAAAAAGCTTCAGGAAGGGAGCTTTTTTGTTTTATCCTATTTTTTTAATTAAATATATATGACTATAAAAAGACTTGATTCTACCCATCCGGATTTTCAAAATTTAGTACAACTTCTCGATGCAGATCTTGCGGTACACAATGGGGACGAAAATGCTTTTTTTGAACAGTTTAATACAATTGATAAGCTTAAAAACTGTATTGTTGCCTATATTGATGAACTGCCGGCAGCATGCGGAGCATTTAAAGAACTTTCGGAAAATACTGTTGAAATCAAGAGAATGTACACTAATCCGGCTTTCAGAAAAAGAGGGTTAGCTTCTGCCATAGTAGGAGAATTGGAAAATTGGGCTAAAGAATCGGGATTTGAAAAAGCTGTTTTAGAAACTTCCATAGACTTAAAGAACGCTATTTCTGTCTATGAAAAAAGTGGCTTCTATCACATTCCGAACTATGGACAGTACATTGGAATAGATAATAGTGTCTGTTTTGAAAAAATAATATAGATTTCATTGAATATTGTGAATTTTATCCTTAAAGTGTTATTAATATTCGGATAATATAGAATTCACCTTTAAAAAATAGGTAATTCACAATAAAGTGTTATATTGGTCCCAACCAAAATTATAACATATGAAAAAAAGTGTATTCTTAGTAGCAATATTTTTTGCTTTAAGCTCTTGTAATACCGAAGATCTCCAGAATGAAAGTTCAAACATTGAAATGAGTCAGAAAGATCCCCTGACTGCCAAACAAATTAATGAGGGAATTAACCAGTCCATCAAAACAAAAGGTTCTTTCAACTGGGCCAATCAATCTGATCATTTTTTATGGAGCGCCATCTTTCAGGGAAATAAAATGGTATCCATTGGATTTGGAGAATCTAAAGAAGATTTTGATAGAAGCAAATCTTCAAATAACCAGGCCATGGAAACTGAGATTTTATCGATAATCAAAAAATATGAAGGAAAAGATGAAAGAACTTTCTTTCTTACCTCAGATAAGTACCTCAACCAGATCGATGTAGTTATTGAAAAAGAAGAAACCATTAAAGCGCTTCGACAGATGAAGACTATCCGGTATCTTGAACCGGGGGATTATCACTATTTCGAAAATGAAAATAAATACAATCTAGCTTCAAGATCCTCAGGCAGCGGTTCAGGATGTGGATTTTCATCTACTACTTTGAATGCTGATGACTATACTTCCACCACTCCGGGTGCGAAAATTCCCTGGGCTTTTACCAAACATAATATTCCTGGTGCATGGGGCTACAGTACCGGAGCTGGCGTTACCATTGGCCTGGTAGATACAGGCGTTTCACCAGAGCAGGCGTTTCTTGGAAACAGCTTTAATAACGGATCCTCCTCAGGGAGAACAATCAGTAAATTTGGGGTCTATAATTCAGATGGTTCTGCAGATCAGTGTGGGCACGGAACAAAAATGGCTTCCGTAATGGCGGCACCGAGAAATAATGCAGGACTGCCTGTAGGAGTTGCCTATAATGCCAATTTAATTGCTTACAGGGCTGCAACAAATGTAGTATTGGATACCTCAAGTGAGCAGACAGGAGTGAAAACAGCATTTACAGAGCTGGCAAATAATGCCAGTGTAAAGATTATTTCTATGTCTATGGGACATATTTTTTCAGTAGGAAAAATTGAAGATGGTGTAAAATATGCCTATTCCAAAGGAAAATTGATTTTCTGTGCAGGAGGTACCTCTACCAGCTTTACCACTTTTGTAGGCGTTATTTTCCCTGCATGGATGCCGGAAACACAAGCCATAACTGGAGTGAAAGAAGGAACTTCCAATCAGAAATGTGATGTTTGCCATTCCGGAGGTGAGATAGACTTTACCTTCCAGATGGAAAGAGCTTCAGGAAATACGGTTCCGGTTTTAAGTTATTATAACGGACAGGCCGATTATGTAGGCGGTTCATCAGTAGCTACAGCGGCAACAGCCGGAATTGCAGCCTTGGTGTGGGCTAAAAATCCATCATGGACCAGAGATCAGGTCCTTAATAAAATGAGACAGTCTGCCACTTATTATCCAAATGTGAATTCAAGCTATGGCTATGGAAACATCAATGTTTTAAAAGCAGTACAATAAAATACTATTTCAAAAAACAAGCCCCTCAACCAGCTAGGTTGAGGGGCTTTATATATCTGTTTTTTGCTTTCACTTGCCGCTTAGTATAGAATACAACTTTGCTGAGTTCATCGCCACTACGAACGTACAATGTTTTCAACAGCACTTTGTGATTTTAGCCTTAAAAAACTGTTTATAAAGCGTTTATCATGAGCTTAGGATACAGAATTATCCAATTCTCACACTTGTCATGCTTAGTGAACCTCCAATAAGTTCGTCATTAAATAAAGACAATTGTTCAGACCGGTCTTTCAACCCTAAAGTATAGATAAGCGGAAGATAGTGATCAGGGGTTGGCACAGCGTATTGCAAAAATGTTCCCTGTTTCTGATAATCAATAATAGGTTGAAAATTACCGTCAATAAGCCAATTGTTGGTTTTTTCCCTGGCTTCCACTGCCCAGTCCCAGCCGGCACCCACCGTATTGATATTTTTCCAGTCGATTAAACGTAGGTTATGTACAATATTTCCACTTCCTATGATCAGAATTCCTTTTTCACGGAGTTTATGAAGCCTTTTAGCCAGGTCATAATGATATTGCGGAGGCTTGGTATAATCAATACTCAGTTGAATGACCGGAATATCAGCTTCAGGATACATATGTCTGATGACTGACCATGCCCCATGATCCAGTCCCCAGCTATGGTCTTCTTCAACCTCCACGGGTAATAACAGCTCAGCAGTTTCCACGGCTAGCTGAGGATTTCCGGGAGCAGGATACTGTACATCAAATAATTCTTTCGGAAAACCATAAAAATCATGAATTGTTTTAGGCATCTCCATGGCAGTGACAAACGTCCCTTCTGTATACCAGTGTGCAGAAATACACAGAATAGCATTAGGTCTGGGAATCTCTGCAGCTGCTTTTCGGAAGCCCTGTACAAACTGGTTTTCTTCAATAGCATTCATAGGAGAGCCATGTCCTAAAAATAGAACAGGCATTCTCTGAGTGCTCTGGAAGTTTTCACTTATGTTTTGCAGATCGTTGAGGTTCATAATTTAATAATAATAAAAAATAAAAGGTTCAAGGTTTTTAGTAAAATCCCTGAACCTTTTATAAAATATGAAAAAAAACTATGCTTGTTTTACAAACTGTAATTCACCAGCTACTTTTACATCATCACTTACCATTACTCCTCCTGCTTCTAAAGCTGCATTCCAGTTTAATCCGAAATCTTTTCTGCTTATTTTTCCTTCAAAAGAGAATCCCGCTTTTGTATTTCCCCACGGATCAACATTGATTCCTCCGAAATCTACATCTAACGTTACAGGCTTCGTAATCCCATTGATCGTAAGATTTCCCACTACCTGATCATTCAGGGCCTGAGAGTCAAAAGTAATCGTTGGATATTGCTCAGCATTGAAGAATTCACCAGACTTTAGGTGATTATCTCTGTCTGTATTATTGGTGAAAACAGAATCCGTCTGAATAGTAGCGGTAGTTTTTGCATTGGCGAAAGTATCATCCTCCGCTTCGATTTCTGCAGTGAAAGTTCTGAAACTTCCTTTTACATTAGAAATCATCATATGTTTTACTTTAAAAGTAATCTCACTATGCGTTGGGTCTAGGTTCCATTTTGTTGCCATTGTATTTTTATTTTTGTTTGTTATTAATGATGCAAATGTAGGATAGAGAGCATATACGGAACATTGATATAGGATAAGAAATGCAGGGTATATGTAAATTATGATTCTTTTTGCTTTTTTTTGAGCTTTTTCCCGCTATCCACTTTTACTCCTCGCGCCAATACACTCCAACGCTCCAATCCCCAAACCCTCCAATGCATGCTGTGGGGTAACCGTTACTATCGGGGCTAGACCTTATCCTCATCTTTGACAATATCCTCATTGAGAAGATCAAAATGAAACAATCTCAATGTATTTTGCGCCATGGCAATTTCCAATACTCAAATCCCAATATTAAGGTAAGAAATAATTTCTTTTAATCCATTAACTCCATTTTATGAATGTTTTAATTTAACATTTCTTAACGGATGATTTTTATTTCTTATTTTTGATGGATTCAATTTTACGCAATGAAATTATATAAGTTTTCTTTATTGATGCTGGTTTTGGGAAATGCTGCATTCGCCCAGACACAGAAGTTTACCATGGCGGAGGCTGTAAATGGGATGAGAACCAACCTTGCTGTGAAAAATATTTCACAATTTTCATGGTCTGCAGACGGAAAATCCTATATCCAGTCCGTGAAAGGAGGGTATCTGGTGACAGATCTGAAAACCAATAAACAAGATACTCTGGTATCCTTAACACAGCTGAACAGGCAGTTTGCCGATGATAAACTGAACGCTGTCCCTCAGATTAAGTTTTCGAGTACTTCAAATGGTTATTTTAACAAAGACGGTAAAATGTTCTGGATTGAAAAATCAGGAAATGACTGGAAAGTGAAAAATCAGGTGACCATAGATAAAGATGCCTCCAATGTGAAAGTCTTTGGGGATAGTCAGACTTTCGCTTTTACAGCAAAGAACAACCTGTTTGTGAGTAAAAACGGAAAAACGATTGCAGTCACTAACGAAGCAAACGAAAATATTATCAGTGGACAGGCTGTTCACAGGAATGAATTCGGAATAGACACCGGAATTTTTCCCGCTCCCAATTCCGAAAGTGTAGCTTTCTATAAAATGGATCAGTCTATGGTTGCAGATTACCCGATCATCGATTGGTCTGTAACACCTGCTGTAAATCACAATATTAAATACCCGATGGCAGGTCAGACTTCCCATCAGGTAACTTTAGGCGTTTTTAATATTAAAACCCAGTCAACAACTTTTCTGAAAGTTGAAGGCGAAAAAGACCAGTATTTAACTGCTGTTACCTGGAGCCCGGATTCAAAATACATTTTTGTAGCAGTACTGAACAGAGGACAGAATCATATGAAAATGAATCAGTATGATGCCGCTACCGGAGAACTGGTAAAAACTTTATTTGAAGAGACCGACAGTAAATATGTGGAGCCACAGCACCCACTTACTTTCTTCCCAAATTCCAATACAGATTTTATTTGGCAAAGTCAGAGAACAGGGTACAATCACCTGTTCCATTACAGCCTGGAAAAAGGATTGGTTGCGCAGATTACAAAAGGCGACTGGCTGGTAACCGATATTTTAGGGTTTAATGAAAAGAAGAAAGAGATCTATTTTACGTCAACAAAAGAAACTCCTTTAGAAAGACATTTGTATAAGATCAATTGGACCAACTTCAAAATGCAGAGACTGGATGATGCAGAAGGAATGCATGCCGGTGTATTGAGCAGCGACGGAAATTATCTGTATGATGTTTATAGTAATGCCAATTCGCCAAGAATTGGAAATATTATTAATACCAGCAATTTAAAGTCTACGAATATTTTTACAGCAGAAAATACATTGAAAAATTATCAGAGACCTGAAATTAAAAATGTAGAATTGAAAGCTGATGACGGAACACCTTTATATGGAAAGATCATCCTTCCAACAAATTTTGATCCTAATAAAAAGTATCCTACCATTGTTTATCTGTACAATGGTCCGCACTTACAGTTGGTAACAAATACTTTCCCGGCGTCAGGAAACCTATGGTATGAATATATGGCTCAGAATGGATATATCATCTTTACCATGGACGGAAGAGGATCTTCTAACCGTGGAATGAAGTTTGAACAGGCTGTATTCAGAAATCTGGGAACTACAGAAATGAATGACCAGATGAAAGGTGTAGACTACCTGAAATCTCTTCCTTATGTAGACGGTACAAAAATGGGAATCCATGGCTGGAGCTTTGGAGGGTTTATGACTACAAGCTTTATGCTTCGTAAGCCGGATGTATTTAAAGTAGGAGTTGCCGGAGGACCGGTGATCGACTGGAGCATGTACGAAATTATGTATGGGGAAAGATATATGGATACCCCACAGGAAAATCCACAGGGATATGCTGCGGCCAATCTTTTAGATAAAGTACAGAACCTGAAAGGAAAATTATTGATGATTCACGGAGCTCAGGATGATGTAGTGGTATGGCAGCATTCTATAAAATTCATCAAGTCTGCGGTTGATAATGGGGTTCAGTTGGATTACTTTACTTATCCGGGACATCCGCATAATGTGATCGGAAAAGACAGGGTTCACCTGATGCAGAAAATTACAGATTACTTTGATCAGTACCTGAAAAAATAATAATGAAGAGGCCGTCTCACAACTCGTGAAAACGGCCTTTTTTATGAAATTTTCCTATACCCCTATATGAGAAGGGTTTTCGTTAAACCATTCTCAACCCACATCGTCTAGTTGTGATACACCTTCTTTTTGTTGGAAGACGCAAGGGTGCAAAGAATGCTTACTATCATATTGCTTTAAGGCGCAAGAAAATCGGAGATTTTCAGCAAGGGATCTGTATGTCTATACGACAGGTATATAAATAGTTTTATTTGTACATCCATGGCAAATATAGAGAGGTCTGCAATTATTATCGCAGATAAAATCCTTGCGTCTTAAAAATGTAACCTTTTAAAACAATTTGCGTCTTTGCGTTTTCCAACACCGTATAAATATAAATTGATATTCTTCAAAAATAAAGTCGTGATATTTGTGCAATAAACTAGCGTCATTTGTGTTTGGAAATCAAGTTTACGTTCTTAACAAACATCAATGTTTTTGACTTTTTATTCCTGTAATTTTGTGTATATAAAATCAACAATATGGAATTAGGAATAGGAATGTTCGGTGATCTGGCTTTTGATCAGGCCACCGGAAAATATAGAGATGCCGGAACAAAGATTCGTGAAATTTTGGAACAGGTAAAATTGATGGATGAGGTAGGAATCGATGTCTTCGCCATGGGAGAACACCACCGTCCGGATTATGCTGTTTCTTCTCCTGAAATGGTATTGGCAGCAGCAGCAAGTATTACAAAAAATATAAAATTGGCAAGCGGGGTGACTGTGTTAAGTTCTTCAGAGCCGGTAAAGGTGTATGAAGATTTTTCAACCTTAGATCTTATTTCAGACGGAAGAGCAGAAATATTTGTAGGCCGCGGAAGCTTCATCGAATCATTTCCTCTATATGGGTATTCATTGAATGACTATGAGGAGCTTTTTGATGAGAAACTGGAGTTGTTATTAAAGATTAATTCCGAAGAAAATGTAACCTGGTCAGGAAAACTCCGGGCACCGATGCAAAACCAGACCGTGTATCCAAGGGCAAAAAATAACGGAAAGCTTTCGATCTGGAGAGCAGTAGGAGGAACTCCGCAATCTGTATTAAGTGCTGCCCAATTGGGAATGCCTCTGGTGGTAGCTATTATCGGAGGAATGCCTGTCCAGTTTAAAAACCTGATTGAGTTTTACAAACAGGAATACCAGAAAGCAGGACATGATGTATCCAAAATGCAGATTGCGATTCATTCCCATACTTTTGTGAGTGATGATCAAAATGTAGTGGACGGATATTTCCATACCTATAAATCTCAGATGGATAGGATAGGAGCTTCCAGAGGATGGGCACCTTATACAAAAATGCAGTATGACGGGGGAAGAAACAAAGAAGGCGCTTTATTTATCGGTAGTCCGGCAGAAGTAGCTGATAAAATTGCTTATATGAAAGAGATTTTCGGAATTACAAGATTTATAGGGCATATGGATATCGGAGATCCTGCTCATGACCTGGTGATGAAGTCTATTGAATTATTCGGGAAAGAAGTAAAACCATTGGTACAAAACCTGTAATTGCCGGATATTATTTAACCACAAAAGGTCACAAAAGATTTTAGACACTTTAGATTTTTTTAAGCTAATATCAAACTGCTGAGAAGTACACATAAGTTTTATGAAAATCTTTGATTTTCTTCTAAAGTGAACTTACTTGTATTCAGTTATTTTTGTACTTACTTAAGTGAGCTAAAGTGTTTAAAAAATATTCATTCTTTAGAATAACGTATTTGTCATTCTGCAGGAATCTGAGCATAGCTATTATTTACGTTTTGTAAAGCTAATTTTAAGTATCTGGATTCCTTCGGATGACAATTTTTGCAGGTATTATCTTATTCAATTAGAATAACAGCACTTGTCATTCCGCAGGAATCCAGACATAATAAAAATCTGCTCAATCAATCTGCGAAAGAAATATAACCACAAAAGGTACTCGGCTTAAAAACTTTAAATCGCGCATAATCTTGATGGGCATATGCCAATTATTAAGCTTTCTCTCCAAGCCTAATTTACACAAAACTTCTGAATCTTTCTTTTTACGATATACCAAGTAGTGGTTATCTCTCACAAAATATTTCTTCTGTCTCTCTAGCATTATACTCCAAAAGTAAATTTACAATTGCACTGCATAAAAGGTTTACGTGAGTTGAAAATCGAAGATTTTCATAATCTTAAGTGTACTTTCTATGCCCAAGCTTGTTACTTGAAAATAACTTAAGTGTTTAAAATACTTTTGTGCCTTTTGACTACTTCGAATCTTTGATTTGGGGTTTTAAAATATAAAGTTAAACAATCTCAATCAGGCTTCCTCTTTCCTCATCTTTGATAATATTGAGTGCTGTAGGAATCTTCTCTTTAAGTTCTTCTACATGAGAAATAATTCCTACAATTCTGTTCTCTTTCATCAGGTTGGTAAGGGTCTCAAAAACAATATTTACCGATTCAGCATCCTGCGTTCCAAAACCTTCATCAATAAAAAAGAAATTTTTATCTGCCTGAGCATTGGCCTGAACACTTTCTGCCAAAGCCAGTGCAAGACTTAATGAAACCTGAAAAGCCTGGCCGCCCGAAAGCGTTTTTACACTTCTGCTTCTGCCTTCGTTAAGGTAATCAATGATCTCAAAATCATTATTCTCATTAAGCTGAAGGCTCAGCTGATTTCTGGTCATCCTATGAAAACGCAGATTGGCGTGATCACAAAGCTGTCTTAAATAAATAGAAGAGACATACTGCACAAAACCGGCCCCTTTAAACAGATTCATCATCAGCTTTAAATTTTCGGAACGCTTTTGAAGCTTTGACAGGGCTTGTAACAGCTCTTCTTTTTTGCCGTATTCTTTTTCCAGCCGCTCTATTTCAGAAGCCATCTTTACAACAGAATCATTCATTTGTTTTAATTCATTCTGAGCCTCAATGAAATGTTTTTCAGTTGAAGAAAACTGTTCATCATTAAACAGAAGGCCTTTAAGCTTTAATTCTAATCCTTCAATAATCTTCTTTAAGGTTTCAAAGTCAATTCTGAACTGTTGAACTTCGGCCCTGGTCTGCAGAACGTTAAGTTTTTGAAGCAGAATGATCTCAACTTCTTTAAAATCAGTAATATTTTGTGCAGCCAGGGCATTAGTGATAGCCTCGGTATTTTCCGAAATTTCTTTTTCAAGAGCTGAAATCTGTTTTTCAGACTGGCTCAGGATGGCTTTTTGCTCTGCCAGTTTTGGAGCTATTATTTTTTCCTGTTGAGCTGCCTTCTGATAATTCTGTTCTGTTTCAGTATTAGACAGTACCAGTTTCTGGTAAGTTTCCTCTATTTCTGCAAGTGTTTTCTGTTCATAATGATTCCAATCCAGAATTTTTAAGCTGGAACGGCTGATATTAATCTGTTCCTGTTTTGTAGCCTCTTCCAGCTTGAAAGTTTCAAGGGCAGTTTTATATTTTTCTAAAAGTTTATTTTCCTTTTCAAGTATTTCCCGTTCTGCAGTAATATGCTGTTCTGTTTCTTCCATCTTTTTTTCAAGAGCAAAGGAATCAGACCTTTTTTTCTCAAATTCATCTTCATGATCCGGACTGAACTGTTTCCATATAAAATGTTGAAGATGAATTTCAATATCTTTTTGAATCTGTTCCAAAATTCTCTGCTCAGCAATAAGTTGCTCTTCAAAGATCTTTTTCCTGTCCAGAATCTTCTCAATTTCCGTTTCCTGTTTTTGAATATTCAGGATATCATGGTCAAGGGTACTTATTTTATCCTGAATCTCCTGAAGTTCAAAATTTACATCTTGAATTTCCACAATATGAGGATGCTCCAAAGAACCACAAAGCGGACAAGATTCTCCGTCGTGAAGCTCATGGGCGAACCGGGAAAGCTCTTTTTGAATCTTTAGATGATCCAGTTTTTGTGAAAGCACTTTTTTATTTAATTCCAGAACTTCCCTCTTTTTTTTGAATTCCTCTCTGAAATTTTCACGAAAAGAAAAAGGTTTGAGTTCTCCTGAAATGGCTTCAATCTGTTTTTGCTGTTTCTCAATCTTTCCAGCCTGATCGTACAGTGTTTTATTGAGGTTTTTCTGTTGAATAAACCAGTTTCCAACATTGGAAAGAAGGGAGGTGTCAAGTTTCTTTTCTTTTAACTCATCAATACTTTTAGCCAGCTCCTCAATTTTTTTCTGAACAATTCCTTTATTAATACTTACTTCTGCTACCTTCTCAGAACCGTTCTTAGTTCTGGCGCGAAGTGTTTTAATTTCATCATAAAATCTGAGAATCTGTATAATGATACCCAGATCATTTTCTTGTATTCTGGATTGATCCAAAGCCTTGAACTGAGCTTCAAGGATATAAAGCTGTTCCTTTACAGCAGTAAAATTTTGCTCGGTTTCTTTCAGTATTTTAATTTGATTTTCCCTTTCAATCCGCTTATCTGTAATTTCTTTTGAAAGCTTATTTTTTTCAGCAATTAAAGGATTAAAAGTTCTGGAAATGAGGTCGTATAGCTCTGTCTGTGTTTCCAGTGCATCTATTTTAGGCTTCCGTTCAGCCAGTTTTGTAAAACTCTCCTTATGTTGCTTTAAACTTTCAAAATCGGTTTTTAAGTTTTTTAGCTGCTGATAGGTATGGGAGATTTTCTCAAATTTTTCATTGGATTTAGCCAGCTTTTTCTGTTCTTTTGTTAAAAGTCCTTTCTGCAGCTGGATATTTTCTTCACTCACTTCCTCAAACCCTTTGAGCTGACCTTCAAGCTGATCCAGCTCAGACCTGTTTTTTACATTCAGTGTAGACACGTTATTCTGAAGATCAAATTTTTGAAGATTGAAAATCTCCTTCATCATATTGGTTCTGTCGGCAGCCCCTAATTCAAGGAATTCTTTAAACTGTCCCTGCGGAATAATAATAGTCCGTTTAAAATTGGCATAGCTTAACCCAATGATAGCTTCTGCATTGGAATGATCCAATGGTATCCATTTATCATTAATATTCTCGTAAAAAGTGACAGCGTAAGGCTTTACATCATCAAATTTTTTAGAATTACGCCTGAAATCTCTAGTTGCACGAAACAGCTTATTCTCATAATTGATGAAATCAAATTCTATATAAGAACTGTTTGACTTTAAATTCATCATATTATAAGCCCTTTTATCACGCATATTCAGACGTTCCGTTTCACCATATAAAGCAAACGAAATAGCTTCAAGAACCGATGATTTACCGGAACCTACAGCACCAAAAATACCAAACAGACCCGCATCAGTGAGGTTTTTAAAGTCAATGCTCTGACGCTCCTGGTAAGAGTATAAACCTTCAATCGTTAGTTGAATGGGAATCATAATTTAGATATTTAAAATTTCGTTAAACAAATCCATAAGCTCTTCATTGACTTCCTGTCCTCCATTTTTAGATTTAAAATAATCCTTGAACAATACTCCTATATCCTGATTTAAATTGATTTCATGTTGCTGTTCTCCGGTTATTTCACTGTTTTTGATTTTGGGAATAAGATGGACGATACCGGTATGAGACTGGTAGATCATCTTTCTTTCATCAGCCGTTAAAAAGGTTTCACTTTCCAAAGTCAGTTCAATAAAGGTATTCGGGTTTTCATTCAGCCACTGAGCGGTATCTTCCACAGAGGTAAAAGTTTTCCTTACCAGTGTTCTTCCATTTTTCAACGCCTTCTTTTCAAAAGAAATATTTTTTTCCGGAAATGCTTCAATAATAGAAACATATTTTGTTTGTCCTGCCTCACTAAAGCTATAGCACAAAGGGGAAGAAGAGTAGACAACAGGTTTCTCTGCCGTTCCTATATTTTGAAAACCATGGAGATGGCCTAAAGCGGTATACTGAATCTGATCAGGAATACAATCCGAAAAAATCAGATCAGCATTCCCAATTTTAATGGGCTTTTCCCCTTCAGGTTCCTCCAGAAGTTCAGAGCCTTTTTTGTTCATATACAAATGAGCGGTCAGAAGATTGACACCCAGATCATCACAAAATTCATCAGCAAGATTTTTCCACATCTGGGAAAGTACTTTATTGATTTCTTCTTCCTTATTTTCACCAAAATATTCTTTTAAACGGATCTCATTGGCATAAGGCGTATGCAGAATTCTTACAGGAAAATTTATATTTTTAATAGCCAGTTCAATAAAACCTTCTTTTGAATTCAGAATATTAAAATGTTCGGTCCCAAAAGGAGTAATTTCTGCTTTGGGATGACCTATTAAAATAATTCCGCATTCTCTGGCTAAAGGATCGGGAGCATTGATGAGGCTGGGAGAGTCATGATTTCCGGAAATAGCAATCACAGGGCGTTTACCGTTTAGAGATAAACGTTTCAGGGTTTTATAAAATAGCTCAGTAGCTTCTACTCCCGGATTAAAATTGTCAAAAAGATCGCCGGCAACAATCACAAGGTCAATGCCTTCTTCATCAGCAATGCCAATCATCTCTTCCATGACCAGAATTTGCTCTTCCAGACGGGAAAAGCGGTCCAGCCGTTTACCTAAATGCCAGTCGGCGGTATGCAGAATTTTCATAAAAAGTTTATCATTGTTTAAAGGAAATATGGAATGTAATTGTATAATCAGATATATTGAACTAAAATCTGGATATTAAAATACAGGACAAAATTTAAACCGATTAGGCTTAGTCATGAAGATTTTTACAGTTTATCATCGGCTTCTTTTGCCTGGAAGTCTTCTCGAATTTGTTTTAGACGTGCTTTCCTTTCTGCCTCTGCACTTTGTATTTTACGTTTTTTCTGATCAATTTTCTTTTTATTTTTTTTTCTGTTTGCTTCGTTATTTTTGCTCATATTTTTTTTGTAACGAATAATTTTTATTGGTAAGAAATAGCTTCATCAAAAATACTAAAGATTAAGAGTTTAAACAATTTTAGTCGGTAAGTCTGATAAAATATTTTAATTTTACTGCGTTATGGAAGAAAAATCAAAAGATCCTTTACATGGAAAAAGACTTGATGCTATTCTCGAAGAACTCGTAGAATATTATCAGGGTTTTGGGGAATTAGGCGAGCAGATCAACATAAAATGCTTTACAGATAACCCGAGCATCAGTTCTTCATTGAAATTTTTACGGAAGACACCCTGGGCAAGAACGAAGGTTGAAAGTTTGTATCTCTTTATGCTGAGACAGAAGAAAAGAGACGAAACGAAGAGTGGAAAGTAGAAGTCAGTATATTGCTTAAGATTATCCTTTAGCTTGTCTCTTTAAACAATCATTTCAAAAATAGTATATTTGTGCATTATTAATCGTGAAAAAAAGCACGAAAAAAAGGAAAAATATGACAATTGAAAACAACCATGTTGTAGCTGTAAGTTACATACTTCACACAATCGAAGAGGATGGAAGTAAGATTCTTGTAGAAGAAACAGCACCAGAAAATCCACTTACATTTTTGTACGGTGTAGGAATGATGATTCCAAAATTTGAAGAAAATATCCTTGGTTTGAAAGCTGGTGATAAAGCTGCTTTTACAATCCAGCCTGAAGATGCTTATGGTGAAAAACAACCGGATGCTATTGCTCAATTACCTATTGAGATGTTTAAAGAATCAGGAACTCCACCTGTAGGGGCTATTTTACCTCTATCTGATAATCAGGGGAATAATTTCCAGGCATTTGTGGTAGAAGTAACACCGGAAGTTGTAGTGGCAGACCTTAACCACCCAATGGCAGGTAAAGTTTTGGATTTCCAGGTGGAAATCTTAAATACACGTCCTGCAACAGAAGAAGAATTGTCACATGGCCATACTCATGGAATTGACGGAACTGAAGCTCACTAAAAAATAATATAAATGTCCGGTTTTTTCGGACATTTTTTTGCAGTATCTGTTGTCAACGGTTATATTTTCTCCCGAAGATAAATCGGATCAGTATAAAATGTCTTACATATAATTCCGGGGTCATTTTTCCCCTTAAAATTGTTGAGAAAGACACTCTGAGCAAGAAAATAGAAATCCTATACATTGGTATCAAGACAAAAAATAAACCACAGAACTCAACTGTGGTTTATTTTTATTATAAAGTTAAAAATAAATAAAATGCTTGGCACATTCCCTTCCACTGAATCTCAGATTTGAAGGGGTAGTTTTCGCATTATTCTACCAATTATCTCATCTACTCTGCATCATATTCCGTAACGTCAATGAGCGTAAGGAACCATTTCGTATCTATTTTTGTCATGAAAAATCTCAATCCATTGATAGGAGTCTTTTCCTTAGTATTTTCAGCAAGTGTCACCCAAACTACATTCCTGGGATCAGAATTGATCTTAAAAACGTCCTGATCTTTTACAGGATACTGTTCCAGAAATTTGTCTGCATAGTCGTTGACTCCGTTAGAGTTGAACTGAACATATAATCCTTCTTTTTTCCACTTTTTATTTCCTGAATCGTAGGCAGGGGCAGCTTCAAACTGAATCGGAAATTTATTTTTAATATTCCATACCTTTTGAATATACCCTAACGGCATACTGAAATTAACATCTTCATTTAAAACAAATCCCAGATCACCGCTGCTTTTAAAAAGAACCCCAACTCCATAAGTAGGATTGATATATTGGTTCATGAGATCTCCATTTTTAGTCTGAAAACCTTTTAAAATATCAGTAACAGCTAAAGTAATCTGCTTTTTGTCATCAGCAGTCTGGGCATTGAAAAAGCTAAAACCACAAAGCAGAAATAGCATTGTGTATATAATATTCTTTTTCATAGTATTAATTTAGAAACTCACCTGAAACATAATACCAGCGTTCATGCATTTTCTGGAACATAGAAAATTCATGGTGAATTTGTGGATGTCCGTCTTCATCGGTATAGTACGCTTTAAATTCTACCTGATTTAAGGCGGGCGTACGAATAATTTCCAGTTGGGTCCATTGGTTGATTTCTCCCCACTCCTGAAGATCGCGGGTATTGTGGTATTTCCTTTTTCCCGGAAGAGTGGTTTCCATTAAATAGTCACCATTTGGAATAGCAAATGCCGAAAATCGGGAACGCATCAAAGCTTCTGCAGTGGGAGCATGCTTTTCTCCGGTATGATATGGTTTACAGCATTCTTCGTAAGTTTTTCCTGAGCAGCAGGGACAATCCATATATCTGGTTTTAAATTTGAACCGCAAAAATAATAAATATCAATGGAAACAGGCCCGCTAAAAAAGATGATAAATAAATCTATTGGCTTTACTAACCAAAACATAAAAAAGACGCATTCTTAAAGAATACGTCTGATTGTTTTATTTAATAAACCCTCTGTTTCTCAATAAAGGTTTGATATCCGGATCATGTCCTGTGAAATCTCTGAATGCCTGGTTAAGATCTACAGAATTTCCTACAGAAAGAATATATTTTCTGAATCGGTCGCCATTTTCTCTGGTTAATCCGCCATTATTTTTAATCCATTCCCATGCATCATTATCTAATGTTTCAGACCATAAATAAGCATAATATCCTGCTGAGTAGCCACCGCCCCAGATGTGAGCGAAATAAGGAGTATGATATCTTGGAGGAACGGTTGATAACGTAAACCCATGATTAGTTAAGGACTGTTTTTCAAAATCCAGAACAGGGATCAGCTGGCTGTCATTGGTTACAGAATGCCAATCCATATCTAATGCTGCTGCAGAAACCAATTCTGTGGTCATATACCCTTGGTTGAAAGTAGAAGCCTTTTTAATCTTTTCTACTAAAGCCTGTGGAATAGGTTGTTTTGTTTCGAAATGAACGGCATAATTTTTTAAGACAACCGGATCTAATGCCCAGTGTTCGTTAATTTGTGAAGGGAACTCTACAAAATCTCTCGGTACATTGGTTCCGGAAAGAGAAGGGTATTTCTGACTTGCAAACATACCGTGGATAGAGTGGCCAAATTCATGGAAAATTGTGGAAACATCGTCATAGCTGATTAATGATGGTTTTCCGGGAGCTGGTTTCTGATAATTATAGCAGTTTACAATTACTGGTTTTGTTCCCATCAGATAAGACTGTTCTACAAAGTTACTCATCCACGCTCCTCCATTTTTAGAATCTCTTGTGTAGAAATCCAGATAATAGATAGCAATAGATTTTCCATCATGATCAAAAACTTCATAAGTAACTACATCAGGATGATAAACAGGAAGATCGGTTCTCTTTTTAAATGTCAGTCCATAGAATTTTTCAGCGGCAAAGAAAACACCTTTTTCAAGAACTGTTGTGATTTCAAAATAAGGCTTTATTTCACTTTCGTCAAGATCAAATTTTGCTTTTCTTACCTGTTCAGCATAGAAGGTCCAGTCCCAAGGTTCTACTTTGAAACCTCCTTTTTGCTGATCGATAAGATCCTGAATATCTTTAGCTTCCTGTCTGGCTGTTTCCACGGCAGGAGTTGCCACCTGATTCATCAGTTTCGTGGCAGCTTCCGGAGTTTTTGCCATCTGATCCTGAAGTTTCCATTCAGCATAATTCTTTTTACCTAAAATCTGAGCTTTTTTAAGTCTTAGTTTAGCCAGTTTTTCAATGGTTTCTCTGGTATCGTTGGTATCACCCTTTTCTGCTCTAGTCCATGAAGCTTTGAACAGTTTCTCTCGGGTAGCTCTGTTTTTTAAGTTTTGTAAAAGAGGTTGCTGTGTGGTATTTTGTAAAGCCAAAAGGTATTTCCCGGGCTGGCCTGCAGTTTTGGCATCAGCCGCCGCTGCTGCAATTTCATCAGCCGAAAGGCCATCCAGTTCTTTGGCATCAGAGAAGAAGACACCACCTTGCTTTCTTGCTTCCAGCAATTTATTGGCATATTGGGTAGAAAGAGAAGCCAGTTCCTGATTGAGTTGTTTTAATTTCTCTTTATCCACTGCAGAAAGGTTAGCGCCTGCAATTTCAAAATTTTGTTTATAATATTGTACAAGTCTTTTACTTTCAGAATCCAGACCATCTTCTTTGATGGATTTTATTCTTTTATAAAGATTTTCATTCAGATACATTTTGTCGGAATGTGCAGCAAAAATAGGAGCGTATTCCTCATCTAGCGCCTGCAGTGTAGGATTGGTATTCGCACTGGTAAGATTGGAAAAAACAATTTGTGTCCTTCTCAGCACTTCACCACTTTTTTCCAATGCTACAATAGTATTTTCGAAGGTAGCTGCCGCAGGATTATTTGCAATTTTTACAATTTCAGCTTCATGCTGTTTTAACCCAAAATCAAAAGCAGGCTTAAAATGTTCATTCTTAATTTTATCAAATTCCGGAGCTTCATATTGAAGTTTACTTTTCTTCATGAAAGGATTTGAAGATAAAGAGGGATCCGGTGCAGGAAGTTCCTGTTGAGTATCAGTTTGTTTCATTGTGGTATAAGATTGATTAAACGCCAAAGCAGAAATTAATAATACCGATGAAATATTCTTCATAAAATAGTTGTTATTAAAGCATAAAGATATTAAAAACTTGCATCATAGAAGGTATTTTGTCCCAAATGTATTTATTGAAAATAATGGATAGATATTTTCAGAGCGGGCTACATCTTTTATCTTATGCCTGTTTAACTCATTAAAAATTGAGTCACAAAAGCTTAATGAATCGCTATAAACACTTTAGTTTATTTTAAGATTAAACTGATTGAAAATAAAAGTACACTTAAGCAAAAAATCTTTGTTTTTTTAAAAACTTACGTGAGCTTTAGTGAGCTTATTTTCACAGCCTTATTAAGTGCTCAAAAAACTTTGTGACTTTGACTACGTCGAAATAACATTCATCGACTGAAAGGAGATAATCTTCGATTTGTGGTTAAATAAAAGTGTAAACAGTTTTTCTAAATAAAAGGTAATTAAACAATTGGTAAAATAAACTCATTTATTAATAATTTGGAGAGTGGTTAATCACAGGATTTTAAAGAAGATGTAATATTTTTCATAATTTAGTTGTTGTTAAATAATACGATCGAAATAATAATCTATAAAAATAAATAAACATGAAAAAAAGAACTCTTTTTATTTTTTCCGCCTTAGTGGTATTGGCCTCATGTAATGAAAGACATGAGAAAAAGAACAGAGAAAAAGGCGATTGGGTAGATAAGGTGATCAATAAAGAAAGCGGACCGGTACAGCAGAAAGAATTTAATGGTGATTTTGATGAAATTCAGGTTTCTCAGGCGATTGATGCTGAGGTGATAAAATCTGAAACAGAGAAAGTTGTTATTTCAGCTCCTCAAAGTATCATTAATGAGATTCTTGTAGATAATGAAGGCGGAAAGCTTCATATTCATTATAAACCCGGCATCAGAGTGATGAATATCAATAAGGTGACAGCTAAAATTTATACCAAAGACTTTACAAAATTGATTGCAGGATCAGCTGCAAAAATAGTGGTGAAGGATAAATTTACTCAGGAAAAAACAGATATTGAGATATCAAGTGCTGCCAGTATCTCCGGGGATCTGGAAGCTAATGATTTTGAGATTACAGCAGGCAGCAGCAGTAATTTTAATGGAAAAATATGGGCTGTAAACCTTGATATAGAATCTTCTTCAGGATCAAGTATCGATATTTCAGGTAAAGCTAAGCATGCAGATATCAATTCTTCTTCAGGAAGCAGTATATCAGCAAAAAATGTGATTGCAGATAATGTAGAAGCTGAAGCTTCCAGTGGAGCAAGCGTTGAGATTAGTGCTGTTACAAGTGTTAAAGCAAGTGCTTCATCAGGTGGAAGTGTTGATATTGCTAAAAAAGGCGAACTAAGCAATGTTACTAAAGAAGAAAGCAGTGGCGGAAGCGTAAATATTCACTAGATTAATCCTGGGATTCTTCCTCATCTTCTTCCTCAGCAGATGAGGATCCTTCCCAGTTTTTATTATCAAAATTAAGATTGTCATAAGCCAATAATTCCTCCTCTCGCTGGAGGATTTCTTTTGTTGTAAATAAGGCAATATCGTCATCATCCTTTGCCCTTGCAAGCTTTCTGATAGAAGCCTTATCAATGGCCATAAACCTTTGGCCAAGACGTCTGGCAGCATATTTTCTCATACCTGCTTCATGAAGTACGTCTACAGCCATATCAACAGCGGTACCTAATGTTTCACGATAGATATGATTGATTCCGTTATTGAGGTAATTATAAGCATCAATTCTGTTTTTTGCCCTCACAAAAATTTTCACTGCCGGATAATGCTCACGTACAAGCTCGGCAATGAATTTATTGTCATCAGGATCATCCAGGCATAAAATTAAAATTTCGGCATCTTCAATACCGGCTGCCCTTAAAATAGGAATTCTGGTAGCATCACCATAATATACTTTAAAACCATAGCTTCTCAGCAGCTTTACACGGTCTGAATCCCTGTCCAGAACTGTTGCTGACATTTTGTTTGCTTTTAAAAGACGCCCCACCGTACTTCCAAAATGCCCAAAACCTACAATAATAATTTTCTTTTGGGCCACCTCACTGTCCAGAATATTGAAATCATGTTCTTCCTCAGGAATTTCTTTAATAAATCTGGGGGTAATAAACTTATCATTAACAATAAGAAGAATAGGAGTGATGCACATGGTAATTGCTGTGACAGCCATTAATTGTGCATTCAGCTCAGGGCTTAAAAGATAAAGATCAGAAGCGTAATTGATCAGGACAAAGGCAAATTCTCCCACCTGGGAAAGTGCAAACGCATAGAAAAGGCTTTGTGGAGTATCTATTCTGAAAAATTTTCCAATAGCATATAAAACGATAAATTTTACCGTTACCACTGCAAAGACGGTACTAAATATAAATAAAGGATCCTGCTGGATAATATTAAAATTGATGGTGGAGCCTACACTCACAAAAAATACAGCCAGTAAAAGTCCTTTAAAAGGATTGATCTGTGCTTCAAGCTCATGACGGAATTCACTGTTGGCCAGCATTACTCCGGCAAGAAAGGCTCCCAATGCCGGAGACAGGCCGATAACGATCATCAGCTCAGAAACGCCAATCACTAAAAATAGGGAAGAGGCAGTTAAGAGTTCTGTCATTCCTGATTTTGAAACATAGCGTAAAAAAGGAACAAATACATATCGTCCTAATAAAATAAGCATGGCAACCCCTATAATCACTGTTCCTGCCTGAAGCCACTCCGGAAGCTTTTGAATCAGAATCTGAATTTCATTATCATGATGTTTCGCTTTGTAGTTGGCAATGATGGGAAGTATTGCCAGAATAGGGATCACAGAAATATCCTGAAATAATAATGTAGAGAATGAAGCTTCCCCTGCTGTTGTTTTAAAGTTGTTTTTTTCCTGTAAAGTCTGTAGTACAATTGCTGTAGAAGACAGGGCAAAACACATGGCCACGGCTACGGCCTTATCTACTCTCCATCCCACACTGATGAATATCAGAACAAGTAAGGAAATTGTAAGTGCCATTTGGGTGAGACCCAGGCCCATGATTTTCTTACGCATCTCCCAAAATTTTCGCGGTTCCAGCTCAAGCCCTACCAGAAATAAGAGCATGATTACCCCAAACTCACTGGCATGCATAATATCATTTACATTATTTCCTGTAAGCCTGAGAACATAAGGGCCAATGATGATCCCTCCTAAAATATAACCGATCACAGAACTCAGACCGAATTTTCTGGCCAGTGGAACCATAATAATAGCTACACCCAGAAAAAGTAATGTGTTCATTGCTAAGCTGGATTCCATATTCTATTGGTTGAGAAGTTCTGTAAATTCTTTTTTATGTAAAATGATTTCTTTTTTTGACAGCTTATTGGCTTCGTAAACAATCTTAATATGCTTTATATCTGCTTTAAAGACCTTTAAAGAAACAATCAGTCCGCTGATAAGCTCATCAATGGTGTATTCATACGTTCCTGTTTTGCTGAAAGATCTTTCCTTTCCGCCGGTAGTGATCAGGATGTAAACTTCTTTATTTTCTAAAGGATTGTTTTTTTCCGGTTGAAGCCAGTCTCGATCGAAGACTTCATCAATCCATAATCTTAATAAAGGAGGCATTCCAAACCATATCAGTGGGAACTGAAAGACAAACCTGTCATAATTGGCAAGACGTTTCCTTTCTCTGAAGGCTGCGATATGAAAATCAGGATATTCTTCATAAAGATCTCTTAAGGTATAATGCTGGTGGCGAACGTAGAAATTGATCAGCTCTACATTCGAATTAGAGTGCTCCAGATAGGGATGAGCAAATATTACCAGCGTCTTCTTCATAATCCTGTTTTCAGTAAATATAGTGAAAAAATATTGGATAAAAGGTAGGTTTTAGTTGGATTTATTAATTTTTTAATATGTAAAATGTGGTTTAGTGCTTATAAAAATCAATAAAACAATAATATTTTGAGTTTTTAAACAAAAAAAGTCAGGCCTTTATGACCTGATCTGTTTCTATCTATTGTTTCTGGATTAAAATTACCATCCACCGGATGCACCACCGCCTCCAAAGCTTCCGCCACCGCCGAAGCCTCCAAATCCACCGCCACCGCCGCCGGAACTTCCACCACCGAAGCCTCCGCCACCAAAACTTCCAGGGAATGGGAAGAATCCACCAGGATAGTTTCTGCGTCCTCTTCTTGTGATGATAACGTCATCATCGTCATCGTTGTTGCCTCTGCCGGGGCCACCACCTCTGTTACCAAAGAGAATGGCAATAATGATGAAAATGACAAAAGCAATGAGGAGGATTTTAAATGCACTTCCATTACCGGAAGGGGCTGTTGTTTCTTCAGGCTTAAATTTCCCCTGAACAGCTTCCATAATGGCTGAGGTACCACGGTTGATACCTTCATACCAAAGTCCTTTCCGGAAATTGGGTGTCACAATATAATCCAGAATCTGTCCTGCTACTGAAGCTGTGAGATATTGCTCTACCGCTCTTCCCTGCTGGATAGACATTGTTCTGTCTTCTGTAGCCACCAGGAAAACCACTCCATTATCTACTCCTTTTTTTCCGATTTTCCATTTCTGACCAAACATGGTGGCCAAAAAGTTCACATCTTCTCCTTTGGTAGACTTGATGATTACGACTTCAATTTCCGTTGAGGTAGAATCCGCAAATTTGATCAGCTTATTATTAAGCTCATCCTTCTCCTGCTGGGAGAGCAGTCCGGCTTCATCAAAAACCGGATATAGCACTGCCGGCTTTTCAGGAACAGTATATTGTGCTGATACAAAACTGTAAAAGCAGATCAATAAAAATGAAAATACTATTTTAAGAGAACGTAATTTCATTCGGGAGTTGGTTTGGGTTTTCTCCTTCCACAGGAAAATATTTTTTGAGTTCAAGGCCTGTTTCCAAGATGGCACTTTTTAGCGCCTGGTGATAATTTCCTTTGGCAAATTCAGAGGTTACATAGTCATGCAAATGATCCCAGTAAGACTGCTGTACTTTTTCATGTATCCCGATATCTCCGATAATGGTCAGATATTTTTGTTCGAAATTGATATGAAAAAGCACGGCGTTTCTGTCAGCTGTTTTATCCATACAAAGCTCTTTGAATACCTCAAATGCAGTTTTTGCATTCCGTTCTTCCGTATTGGAGTCTATATGCACTCTTATTTCGCCTGTAGAATGATCTTCTGCTGACTGAATCGCTTCCACAAGGGAAGCGATTTGTTGATTTGTAAGGAAATTACTCATTATTTGAATACCTCAGGTGCTTTTTGAGCTCCTGCTTCAGCTTTGAAATAAGGTTTTTCTTTAAAGTTGGTAAAATTCGCCAAAATATTATTGGGGAAAGTTTTGATGGAGGTGTTGTAATCCTGCGCAGCCTCGTTGTAATATACAGTTTCTGTTCTGATACTGTTTTCAATAGCGGTATATTCTCTTTGGAAGTTGATATACTGCTGGTCTGCTTTTAAATTTGGATAAGACTCCACAACAGCCATCAATCGGCTTAAAGCTCCAGATAATTCTCCTTGTGCAGCCTGGAATTTAGCAATGTCAGCATCTGTCATATTTGTAGGGTCAACATTGATGGAAGTTGCTTTGGAACGTGCTTCAACCACTTGTGTTAACGTTTCCTGTTCAAATTTTGAATAAGACTTAACCGTTCTTTCCAGGTTAGGGATAAGATTGGCTCTTTTCTGATATACGGTCTCTATATTAGACCATTTTGTATTCACCGTCTGTTCTTTGGTTACGAAGTTATTATATCCGCTTTTTCCCCAAAAGAATAGAATTGCAACAATAACAAGGAGGGCAATACCAATAGTTCCGGCGCCCAGACATCCTTTATTTTTCATAGTTTATTTTTTTTTAATTTTTTGTGCTAATCAAATATACAAATTATGTGCTAATTTTGCAGAAAATTATTTGAATGACAACAATAGTGGTGGCAATGGGAGAGAAAAATGAAATTGGTTTTGAAAACCAGTTACTTTGGCATCTTCCTACAGATTTAAAACATTTTAAAGATCTTACCTCGGGGCATCCGATTATTATGGGAAGAAAAACATATGAAAGTATTGGGAAGCCTCTTCCTAACCGTACCAATATTGTTGTTTCAAGAAAGAAAAATTGGTTTGAAGAAGGCATTCTTATTGTGGGCAGTATCAAGGAAGCGGTGAAATTTGCTAAAAAAATAGATGAGGAGGTTTTTATTATTGGGGGAGGTAATATTTATGAGCAGACGATGGATGCTGTAGATAAACTTGAAGTAACCTTAGTGAAAGCTGATTTGAAGGCTGATACATTTTTTCCGAAAATTGATGGGAAGATCTGGAAAAAGACCAGTGAAATCTGTCATGAGAAAGATGAAAAAAACGCCTATGATTTCTGCTTTCAGACATTTGAGAAAATAAAGACCAAAGAGGAGGTTTAAATATTAGCAGTCAGTTTTTGCTTCGCAAATGAATAGGGAATGTCTTTGACTTCTATAAAAATAGACAGGCTAAGCGTCTTGACAATTCATAATTGGCTTTTTGGACTCTAAACCTTAAACTCTAAACCTTAAATTTATTATCTTTGCACTTCTAAAATTTAATAATGAATAAATACATAAAAATTGTAATAGCAGCTCTTCTTATCCTTACAGGAGTTTATATGATGTTTTTTACAAGAAACCTGGGCTGGGGTATTGTTGTTTTTCTTCTTGCAGCATTTCCGATCTTACTTTTCTTTAAAAATGAATATATCCTTTTGGCTTTCTGGCAATTGAGAAAGCAGAATATGGAAAAAGCTGCAGAATGGCTGACTAAGATTACCAACTATCAGGCACAGCTTCACAAATCCCAATATGGATATTTCCATTATTTATTAGGATTAACGCAAGCTCAGGATCATCCTACAAAAGTAGAACCTTTGATGAAAAAAGCATTGGAGTATGGTTTGAATATGAAGCATGACAGAGCCATGGCTACTTTAAATCTTGCGGCATCTGCTATCTCTAAAGGAAGAAGGCAGGAAGGCCAGAAATTGTTGGAAGAAGCAAAAAGATTAGACAGTGCAGGAATGATGACAGATCAGATCAAGATGATGAAAGATCAGTTGAAAATGCCTACTATGCAAAAGCATATGCATAATCCAAATATGAGACAAAGAGGAAAATTCTAATTGATTTTCTGTTTTACCATATAAAGGTCCTGATTCTTTCAGGACTTTCTTTTTTACTTACCAGGAGGTGGAGGTGGAGCTTCCTGCATGAAAAAAGTATCTGTAGGATACATATTTTCTTTGACAAGGAGTAAACGATCCAGTTTTATAAATTTATCACGGAGACCATCGTCGTAAAAGTTACGTTTCTGATTTTTGTAGTGAACAGAAACCAATGGGAAATTACTTTTGTGATCCGGCTTATCTTCTTTATTAAGGTATTTAAGATAATTTTCAAAAGACAGCGGATCGTTTGCTTTCATTTTGTAAATGATTTTAGGTAACGTTTGAGTTCTTTTTCCCCCTGTATCTATCTGAGAATACTTTTCCAGAAACAGACTGTCATTTTGTTTGATAAAAATATATACTTCAAATGCAAAAAAAGTACATGCTGAAAGCTCTGTTTTGACTTTCATGGTATCTCCATTTTCCATTTTTTCAGAGAACTGATAAAGATCTCTATTCAAATCAAATTCACTCTTATGCTGACAAGAGAATAAGGAAAGGGATAAAATGATGAAAAATATGCTTTTCATGAATTTACATTTCCGAATTATGGTCATAGCCATAAAACTTAGGCATCTGCCAGTGATATTTTACGGCAAAAGTTCTGATGGCAACGATCAGTAAAATAGTAAAGATCTGTATAAAAGTATAGGATAGCGGAGTGTATTTTGTCATCAGTAAAAATGCTGCCCCACCCACAATACAGGCGGTAGCATAGATTTCTTTTCTGAAAATCAAAGGAATCCTGTTCAGTAAAATATCCCGGATAATACCTCCAAAGCAGCCGGTAATGGTTCCCAGTCCGATACAGATCAAAGGATGAATACCTACATTCAGCCCTTTTTGAATTCCGATAATGGTAAATAGTCCCAATCCGAAGCTGTCGAAGATAAACAGGGTTACTTTAAAATTCTTTTCAAGAGATTTGAAGACCATTGAAAATATACTGGTAATCAGGATCAATACACACATGAGAAGATCATGCATCCAGAACACAGGGATGTCCAGCAGGAGATCCCTCACCGTTCCTCCACCTACAGAAGTAACAAAGGCAATAATAAGTACCCCAAACGGATCAAGCCGTTTTTGCATCGCTGCAAAACTTCCTGACATGGAAAAGGCAATGGTTCCAAGTACTTCTATGGCGAAATTGAACTGTTCGTGCATATATTATAAGTGATGAGCAATGAGTAATAAAAATTATGCCATTTAAATTTGTGATAGTTTGAACTTATATCTGGTCATGACTTTTACTAATTCTTCACATTCTGTTTTTAAATATAGAATTTTTTCAGGATTTACATATTCTAATTCTTCAATGATCTCAAGCCAAAGCTGATTTTCATCAATTTTTTCAACAACAATACATATTTTAGCAAATTTTTCTTTTTCAGATCTTGCTCTTGAAATAGTTTTGTAATTTACTGATACAGAAATAGTTAATTGTTGTCTGTTTCCTTATTATGGAAAGGCCATCAGAACAGGGTAGTGGAGAAAGTGTTCTAATGATAGCAATAGGACAGTTTTTGGCTCGTTCCCTAAAGATCTGATTAAAACCCCTACTATTAAAATTACTTATTACTCATTGCCAATTACCTATGTTTTATATCTTCACTCTCACGGAATCCGGAACCATCAGTTCGTATTCTCCTCCGTGGGTGATGATTTCTCTTACAATGCTGCTGCTGATAAAAGATTTACCGGATGAAGTGAGTAAAAATACGGTTTCCAGTTTTTTGTGAGCTAATGTCCTGTTGGTATGAGCGATTGCTTTTTCAAATTCAAAATCAGCAGGATTTCTTAAGCCTCTTAGAATGTATTGTGCATTTTTTTCAAAACAGTAATCTACTGTTAATCCTTCAAATGAGTCTACTTCTACATTGGGGAATTCTGCCACAGAGTTTTGAATAAATTCCATTCTTTTTTCTAGAGGGAACATATATTTCTTCTGAGAATTCTGCCCAATGGCAATAATTAATTTATCAAATAGCGGTGCCGCTCTTTCTATAATATCGTAATGTCCTAGTGTAATGGGATCAAATGACCCCGGGAAAACAGCAATTTTCATGTGGTACGAGTTATGAATTTTGAGTGATTTTGAGGTATAAAAGTTTATTCTTATTCCAGTTTTCAACCTCTAATTTTTCAACTTCTTTTTATGATCTATTTTCTTTTATGTAAAGCTTTTTCAACTTCATTTCCGCAAAGATCCAAAAGGGAAATTCCGTAATGTTTTGCCTGTTGGGGAAGAATACTTGCAGGAGAGAATCCTGGGTTGGTATTCATTTCAAGCATGTAGGGAATTCCATCCATTAAAATATATTCGCTTCTTGAAAATCCGCTCATTCCTAATGAATTGTAAGCTCTTTTTGCTATTTCTTCCACTCTCTTTGTGGTTTCCGCATCAATTCTTGCCGGAGTAATTTCTTCTGAAGCTCCTTCATATTTTGCTTCATAATCGAAAAACTCATTGGTAGGTACAATTTCAGTAATTCCCAGTACTATGGTTTCTCCTTTAAAATCTATAACCCCTACAGAAACTTCCATTCCATCCAGGAAACTTTCAATCAGAATTTCATCATCTTCTTTGAAAGCTATTTCTGTAGCAGCAATCAATTCTGACTTTTCTTTTACTTTTGAAATTCCCAGAGATGATCCGGATTGGTTAGGCTTCACAAAAACCGGAAGACCTAATTCTTCTATAATCTTATCAACATTAATGTTTTCTCCTTTTCTTAAATATACACTTTTGGCAGAAGGAATTCCATATTTTGACAATACAGCAAGGGTATCTTTTTTATTGAAGGTAAGAGCACTCTGATAAAAATCGCAACCCGTATACCGCTGGTCTATTGCATCCCAATATGCCTGTAAAATTCCATTTTCACCAGGAGTTCCATGGATAGTATTGAAGCAGACATCAAATTTTAATTTTTCACCATTATCTAAAACTACAGAAAAATCTCCTTTACTGATGTCGTATTTTTTATCATTTTCTCCTAAAAAGTACCATTCATCTTTTAGAATGACTACTTTATATACATCATATAGATTTCTGTCTAAAGAATCATAAATCAACTGTCCGCTTTTTAAGGAAACCACATATTCATCAGAATAGCCTCCCATTACTACGGCAACGCTTTTTTTGTTCATAACCATATAGTATCAATTAAGGCAAATTTAATCATTTTATGCAATGCAATATGGGAAAACTGGAAATTTTAAAATCAAAAATGAATTGTTAAATAAAAAGCACATTCTAAAATTATTAGTTATATTTGCGGTTGTAATAAAAGTATTTTTAAATATGCTTAAATCACTTTTCAATTGGAAAGTTTTACTTAATTTAGTAATAGCCATCGGCATTTTTGTGGGTCTGGTATGGCTCACATTTCGTTGGTTGGAATATCATACAAACCATGGGCAGGAAATTCCTGTTCCTAATGTTGTTAATAAATCAGTGCATGATGCTATTAAAATATTAGATGATACCGGTCTTGAATATGAAGTGGACAGTGCCAATTATGATCCTAAATACAGACCTTTCCAGGTTCTTCAGATTTATCCGGCACCTGGCTCCCGTGTAAAAGACGGAAGAACGGTACGTTTGAGAGTTAATCCAAGAACATGGGCTCAGATTGCTGTGCCTGATGTTATCAATAAATATTCCGGACTGGCCTTCCAGAGACTTGATCAGGTGGGTCTTAAAATAGGAGATACGATCTTTGAACCAAGTATTCAGAAAGATGCTCTTCTCAGAATATTATATAAAGGTAATGCCGTTAATCCGGGAACACGTTTACCTAGATTCTCTGTCATAGATGTTGTAGTAGGAACAGGTCCTATGAGAAATATTTCTATTCCTAATGTAGTGGGACTTTCTGTAAAAGAAGCAAGAGCGGTTATTACAAAGGGAATGTTTGAAGTAGGATTGGTAGAGCATGAAGATGGCAGCAATGATGAATCTGATATCATTTATTATCAGGATCCTGCTGCAGGAGATGTTCGTGACCAGGGCATGCAGATCGATTTATGGGCAAGTAAGCGAACTCCGGCTGAGCTTAGGGCTAAAGTGGAACAGCTGAATTCTATTTACCGTATGAAAGTAGATACTTCTTTGCCACCGGTACGATATGAGGAAGTTCATAATGAACCAAGTTTTGATCCTCCGGTAGCTCCGGCACCGGTTCCCAAAAGAGAAACGCCAAAACCTGAGCCTGTAAAAACAGAGACTCCTAAAACCCAGACTACGGCTCCTAAGTCAACAGCTTCCGGAGCAGAGAAACCTAAAACCTCTGCCGGCAGCCAGGCAACAGGAAGCACAGCTAAGCCTGCTGCTTCTACAAATACAGGGCAGCAACCTGCTCAAAAGCCAAAGGCTAAAAAAGTAGTCGTAGAATAATATCAAACTAGTATAAATAAATACAGGCTTCAACTGCAAAATGTTGAGGCCTTTTGTGTAAAAAATATAAAACAATGTCAGAAGATAACGAAGGTTTTTTAGATGAAGAATTATTAGATTCCAACAGTATTGAAAATATCGATATTGATGAAGAAAATAAAGGATTGTATGAACATCTTAATCTCACTGTTGACAACGGACAGGAGCCATTAAGAATAGATAAATTCCTGTTAATACACAGGCAGAATTCTTCAAGAAATAAAATTTCCCAAACCTGCAGGGCAGGGAATGTCGTGGTAAACGGAAATCCTGTAAAACAGAATTACAGGGTAAAGCCTGGGGATCAGATTTCAGTTTTACTGACGCGTCCTCCAAGAGAAAATGTTATTATCCCACAGGATATTCCTATTAATATAGTATATGAGGATGATGATTTAGTGGTTGTTGATAAAGAACCGGGAATGGTTGTCCATCCGGGATTTGGAAATTGGGATGGCACGCTGGTTAATGCATTGGCCTTTCACTTTGAAAAGAATGGAGAAAAATCTGATCTGGACAGGGTAGGGCTTGTACATAGAATTGATAAGGATACTTCAGGATTATTGGTAATTGCCAAAACCGAATATGCATTAAGCTTTTTAGCGAAACAGTTTTTCAACAGAACTACTAAAAGGCTTTACTGGGCTTTTGTATGGGGAAATCTTCAGGAAGATGAGGGGACAATAAGAGGGCATATCGGAAGACATCCCAAAAATAGAATGCAGATGTCTGTATATGAAGACGGAAGCCAGGGAAAGCATGCCGTTACGCACTACAAGGTATTGGAGAGGTTCAGGTATATGACCTGGGTAGAATGTAAACTTGAGACCGGAAGAACCCATCAGATCCGGGCCCATTTCAAACATATTGGCCATACCTTGTTTAATGACGAAAGATATGAAGGCCATACACCTTTACGAGGAGTGAACCTGCCTAAGTATAAGCAGTTTATAAAAAATGTTTTTGAAATTCTGCCCAGACATGCACTTCATGCGCATACCCTGGGATTTATACACCCAACCACAAAAAAGGAATTATATTTTGAGAGCCCAATGCCCAAAGATATGGTGGATGCCGTAAAAAAATGGAGAAATTATTTAGAAAACTAAAAATATATTGAGATTTTTTTTATATTTGTTGAATTGAAATCAAGATTTGTTATGAGAAAACTATATGCTATCGTATGTTTAGCTCTTTTGTCAAATGCATACAAAGCACAGGAAACACTACCCTACTATCAGCAATATCTTATGGATGGTGAGTTCCTATTCAACCCAGCTCAATACGGAAAAACAGACTACGTACAGCTCAACGCTAATTATCAACAACAATTTTCAAAATTCAACAACTCTCCGAATGTACAATCAATCGGGATTAATGCGAATATTTTTGATAGAGTGGGTGCGGGTATTTCTGTTTTTAGAGATAGCAATGGGCCTATTTCTGCCGGAGGTATTACAGCGGGTGCTTCCTATTTTATTCCGCTAAGCAGCGAAGGAGATAGAAAGGATCAATTCTCTTTCGGTACAAGTGTTAACTTCTATAACATGAATTTTGATTATTCAAAAATTAATACTGAAGAAGCTAATGACCCATTATTGAGAGGGGAAGAGAGTAACCTTTTTATGGTGTATGCAAACTTCGGTTTGGCTGCTACGTACAGAGGACTTTTCGGGGGAGTTTCCGTTAATGATATTGCTTTAAGTAATGATCAGTCTATTGTAAACGGGTATGAACCATCACCTATTAAATTCTTTTTAAACTTAGGATACAACTGGAATATTGCTGATAATATTTCAATTGCACCTTCCGCGTTAATCAACTTAAATACCAACTCAACAAGAATGATTGACTGGAATTTAATGGCCACATTCTCTAATGAGATTAATGCATTTTCTTTTGGGGTAAGCTACAGAACTGTTCAGAACAGATTCGACAGTCAGGATTTGAGTATCTCTCCAATTGTAAAAGTAAGATTCAACAAGTTTATGATCGGTGCCACTTATAATCTGGGAATGTCTGATATTCAGAAAACTGGAGGAAATAGCTTTATGCTTGGCCTTGGTTATAACTTCGATAACTTTATTAATGTTAGAGGATTTAGATATTAATCAATTTAATTTAAATAAATTTGAGCTCTGAATTTTTTCAGAGCTTTTTTTATGATATATATTCACATCCCATTCTGTAAGCAAAAATGCAGCTATTGTAATTTTCATTTTTCAACATCCCTGAACTTTAAGGATGAAATGCTTCATGCTATGAAAACGGAAATGATGCTTCGGAAAGATGAATTACAGAACAAAACCTTACGATCTTTATATTTTGGTGGCGGAACACCTTCCATTCTTTCAGTCGATGAGATCCATTCTTTAATTGATGAAGCTTTACGATATTTCAGTTTTGATAAAGACATCGAAATTACGCTGGAAGCTAATCCTGATGATCTGGATCAGCAGTTTTTAAAGCAGCTGGCAGGAACTCCCGTGAATCGTTTATCTATTGGAACACAGAGTTTTTTTGAAGAAGACTTGAAACTGATGAACCGTGCTCACAGTGCTTCGGAAGCAGAAAGCTCTATTAAAAGGGCCCAGGATTTTGGTTTTGAAAATCTAAGCATTGACTTAATTTATGGTTCACCTACTTCGAATCTCGAAATCTGGAAGGAAAACCTGAATAAAACAATTGAACTAGAAGTTCCTCATATTTCGTCTTATGCTTTAACTGTGGAACCTAAAACGGCGCTGGAAAACTGGATATCAAAAGGAAAAGTGATCAGTCCGAAGGAAGAAGAGCAAAACAGAGAGTTCTACTATCTCTCAGATTTTCTTAAGGATCATGGATTTGAACATTATGAAGTTTCCAATTTTGCAAAACCGGGATTTTATTCAAGACACAATTCAGCATACTGGAAATATCAGGAATATCTTGGAATAGGTCCATCAGCACATTCCTATAACGGATTTGATGTCAGAAGCTGGAATATTGCCAACAATCCACAGTATATTAAAAAACTGGCAGTTAAAAACCTTGCCAAAGAAGAAGAATTGCTCTCTCAGGAAGACCAGTTTAATGAGATGATTATGATTGGCCTGAGAACCATTTGGGGTGTAGACCTTACGAGTTTAAAAAATAAGTTCTCCGATCAGATAATGGATCATTTTCAGGCTGAGGTAAAACCTAAGTTAGAAGAAGGCATTTTAATTATTGAAAAAGATCACCTGAAAATTCCTGAAAAGCATTGGTTTATGGCAGATGGTATTGCTTCGGATTTATTTCTGGTATAATGTTTATTAGTGTATATTTGAAGCCAGACCTTAAATAAACTAAAACCATGAGAAGAAGCTTATTACTCTTTTTCCTTTTTTCAAATGCTTTATACTTTTCTCAAAAACCAATTTTTACTAAAGCGAAAGTGTATGCAGTAAATGTATACAGAACTTCTGCTGAGTTACAAAATCTGGTAAATATTTCCCTTCCTTCAGGTAATTCTGAAGTTGTGATTACCAATGTTTCAGATGAAATTGTAGAGAAATCAATACAGATTAATACCAACAACAAGAATATTTCAATTCTTTCTGTACAGTACAGAGATGATTACAGCTCCAATTATTTTGAAAATAATAACCCAAGCGGGAAGAGAATTAAAGACAGCATAGTCATTTTAGAAAATTTTAGCACGAAAATCAATATCGAGCGTCAGACGAATGAAAAGACTCTTGAGCTGTTAGATAAAAATCAGGCTCTATTAGTAGGAAGCAATACCTCCAGCGTAGCGCAGCTCATGCAATTGACGGAATATTATAAAACCAAAAGGAATGAGATTAGTATTGCCCAGCTTGATATCAATAAAAAATATACGGAAGCTGTATCAAAACTTGCAAAGCTTCAAAAAAGGCTGAAAGCCAATACAGAATCTGAAGAGACATTTTCTGACGGTGTCCTTGTTTTAAAAGTTGCAAGCAGCGTAGCCGGGAATGTAAAAATAGATTTGGGATATCTGGTTGAAAATGTTTCCTGGGAACCGTTTTACGAAGTAAAGGGCAATAAATTAACAGAGCCTTTGGATGTGATTTTTAAAGCAAAGTTAAGACAGGATACCGGACTTGACTGGAAAGGAGTAAAACTTTCCCTGATCAATGCAAGATCGTCAAGAAATAATAATGCTCCGGTAATGAATCCATGGTTTCTGAATTCTTACAAAAATGAGGAAAGATCTACTCAGGCTTATTCCCGCGGGAAAGATACTGCTAGAACCCGGGAAATTGAAGAAGTGGTAGTGACAGGGTATGGAGGATTTAAAATCAATGATAACCAATTGAATATAAGCTTCGATGTTGATATTCCGTATGATATTTTGTCTAATAATGAAGATCATTTCATCAATTTAAAGCAAATAAAAATTCCTGCAGATTATAAATATTATACAGTACCAAAATATAACACTACCGCTTATCTGGTAGCTGATATTAAAGATTTTAATAAATACGATCTGATTTCCGGTTCCGCTAATGTGATCTTTGAAAATATGTATGTTGGGGAAACTAGAATAAATCCCAATCAGACGGAAGATAAAATGAGCATTACTCTTGGTGATGACAAAAGAATAAGCATACGAAAGGAAATGGTGAATGATAAAGCTAATGAGAAATTCTTTTCTTCCTATCAGGAGAAAACATTCACCTATGATCTTATTGTACGCAATAATAAAAAGGAAGTGATCAATATTGATATAAAAGATCAGATCCCATTAAGTAAAGATGAATCGATCAAAATTGAGCTTCTTCAGAGTGATAATGCAGATTTTGATAAAGAGAAAGGATTCCTGGGCTGGAATGTTAAAATTTCTCCGTCAGAAACTAAGAAGTTTAGAGTAAGTTATAAAGTAAGATATCCGAAAGATTTTTCAGTTAGTAATCTTAAATAAGTAACAGATTATTCACTATTTTTGTATAAAATTTCAGTTCACAATTTGAAAACTAAAAAACAAGATTATTCGCATCTTTCACCTAGCCAGCCTATCGGTATTTTTGATAGTGGGGTGGGTGGACTTACCGTAGCTAAAGAGATTAAAAGGCTTCTTCCTCACGAAGATCTGATCTATTTTGGGGATACCAAGCACCTTCCTTACGGAGAAAAATCTAAGGAAGCCATTATTGAATATTCTACAAAGATCACTAATTTTCTGATGGAACAGAATTGCAAGGCCATAGTCATTGCCTGTAACACGGCTACAGCAAATGCTTTGAACGAAGTAATGCAGTCTGTGGCAGGTAAAGTTCCAGTGATAGATGTTATTAATCCTGTTGCTGAAAAAGTAGCTTACGAAATCCATAACAACGTTGGAGTAATTGCTACTAAAGCTACTGTAAATTCGGGATTGTATAAAAAGAGCATCCGAAAACAGAATAAATGGATCAAGGTAGATGAATTGGCAACACCATTACTGGTTCCTGCTATTGAAGAAGGATTTAAGAATCATCCGATTACCCATGCTATTATTTACAATTATCTTAGTAACAATAAGCTGAAAAATATTGAAACATTAATTTTAGGATGTACCCATTATCCACTTTTAATTGATGAGATCAAGCAGTATTATGGAAACAGGGTCCGTGTTATTGACTCTCCGAATATCGTTGCCAACCATCTTAAAATTATCCTGGATAAATATCATCTTCTGAATGATCATAATCCCAAACCGAATTATCATTTTTACCTTTCGGATCTTACTAAGAATTTTGAAAAAATTTCTAAGAAGTTTTTCGGAAAAACCATTGATTTGGAATTGAAAGTACTATAATGTATAGATACAGTTTGGATTTTTTTTACTGAAAATAGAGAAATAATATTTTTTGTTATTCTCTAAAAAGATAAAGAGACTGCGGGTAATGAATATTACTGGCAGTTTGTATTCTAAAAATATAATAAATGGGTGCTAAATGTTAACCTAAGTTCCTTCAACAAATAGGGTTATTGGCTGGGAATAATCCCTATTGGGCTGAAAAACAGGAAAACTATGATCGTAAGAAGAATGATGAGAATGCAGACAGGTTTTAAATATTTCCAGTTTTCTACATTCACAGCTCCTGTATCCTTAATGACAAAATTGTTTTTTCTGGGGTAATACCTGCTTACAATAATGAGGGTAAGGATTGTGATAATAAATGCAGCAGCCAAACGATGTAAAAAGTGAATATGAACGCCGATAGCCTCCATTCCGAATTTAGAAAACAAATAAAGCAGGGTGCCGGTTATCAGTCCTATTTTTGCTGCTTTTGCAGAGACTTTAGGTAACAATAGCCCAGAGATGATAATGGCAAAAATAGGCATATTGAAGATGGAGCTAAATTCCTGAAGGATAATGTACAAACCTTTCCCTGCCATACTAATAAAAGGAGCAAGAATAATAGCCGTAATGGCCATAATGGTTCCACTGATTCTACCTATCTTTACGACTTGTGTTTCTGAGGCTTTTTGATTTACATATCCTTTATAAATATCAATTGAAAATAACGTAGCTGCACTATTTAACGCTCCATTGAATGTACTCAGAATAGCCCCTACCACAATAGCTGCAAAAATACCGATAAGGCTTACCGGAAGTACAGCTTTTACAAGCTCAGGATAAGCATAATCAGGATCATTTAAACTATTTTTAAAATAATAGTATGCAATAATGCCGGGTACAACTACTACAAAAGGAATAAATATTTTAAAAAAGGCAGTTAAGAGAACTCCTTTTTGCCCTTCTGCAAGATTTTTGGCAGCGAATGCGCGCTGAATAATAGACTGATTCATAGTCCAATAGAATATTTGTGGAATAAACATTCCCGTAAAAAGTACTGAAAAAGGAACATCCGAATTGGATTCTCCAATTGCATTAAAGCGATCCGGAACAGCTTCAAAAACGGTATGTACCCCAGCTAAAAACTCTCCGTCACCTATTTTATAGAATGCGAGTATAGGAATAAGTGCACCTCCAATAACCAGGCCAATACCATTAATCAAATCAGAGATGGCTACGGCTTTTAACCCTCCTAAAATAGCATATAAAGAACCGAGGGCTCCTATGCTCACCACCATGATGACAATGGCTGTCATTTTATCAATGTTCAGATTTTTTGAAACATCAAAAATGCTTTCCATACTAATAGCTCCCGTATAGAGTACAATGGGAAGGAGAGTCGTAATGTAAAGCAATAGAAATAACCCTGAACAGATTACCCGCGTTTGTTTATCATAACGGAGTTCTAAAAATTCTGTAATGGTGACCAGTCCCATTTTTAGATACCTGGGAAGAAAGTAGATAGCCATAAGTACCAAGGCAAATGCTGCCATAGTTTCCCAGGCCATTACTTCCATTCCAAAAGCATAAGCACTACCATTAAGACCCACCAGATGTTCCGTGGACAGGTTGGTGAGTAATAAAGAAGCTGTAATTAAAACGGCAGTCAAATTACGCCCTCCCAGAAAATATCCTACAGAAGAATGTGCCATTTTTGTTTTTCTTGTAAACCACCAGGAAGTAATGGCCACTCCGGCTGTAAATATGAAGAATGTGATTAATGTTGTAAGCATAGAATTAAGTTTTTTTGATTACCATTGTAAACATTATTTTTCATTATAGAAAAATCAGTTTTTGTTGTTCTAATGACCGCGCACAGGCATTAGCTAATAGGGCAGCCTTAAGGGCGTCCTCTGCAGTGGAAGGAAATTCTTTTTTCTCCTTTATAGAAGTAACAAATGCTTTTGCTTCTTCTATATATGAATCTTTATATCTCTCCAGGAAAAATGGTTCGAGTACACTGCTTTCAACAGCATTTTCAAAATAAAAACGGGTATGGCTGATCTTTTTATTTTCCACAGAGATCATTCCCTGATCTCCCAATATTTCCAACCGTTGATCATATCCATAGGAAGCTTTTCGGCTGTTATCTATATTACAGATAATACCATTTTTAAACTTAATGGTAATAAGGGTTGTATCTGTATCTTCTGTAAAATTGCGGGAACCTATGGCAATAATCTGCTCAGCCTCACTTTCACTGATAAAACGGGCCATATCCAGATCATGGATACTCATGTCATTGTAAATTCCTCCGGATTGTCTGGAATATTCTGCAGATGGAGGGAAAGGATCCCTGCTGGTGATTTTAATAATCACAGACTTGCCTATTTTTTTCAGTTTTGCTTTGGCATTGGCAAAGTCAGGATCAAAGCGTCGGTTAAAACCTACCATAAGACGATGATTGATATCCGGATAAGAATCTATAATAGTTTGAATTTTATCTCTATCTGCATCCAGTGGCTTTTCGCAGAATACATATTTATTGCTCCCTAAAGCTTCCATCACCTGAGTGAAATGTTGGCTGGTAGGAGAGCATATCCATACTGCATCAATATCCAGCCGACGCAGAATATTATGATAATCAGTATAGAAATGAGGAACCTGATACTCTTCAGCTGTTTTTGTTACGTGATCCAAAGAAATATCTGATAGCGCTACAACCTCAACATTTTTTATAGTTTTTAATGCTGCAAGGTGTACCTGTCCGATTCTTCCAAGTCCTATAATACCTATTTTTAATTGGGTGTCCACTTTATGTATAGTTGAATTTGTGTTTTTAACTTTCCTGTATTCCAATTATTTCGAACCCGAACCCTTTTATTTGATATGGAACCTGGAATTAAAAGGTTCTGGACCAGGTTTTAGGCCAGCGTTCGATGACTACTTTTGTCTGGGTATAAAATTCGATGCCGTGGCGTCCTTGTGCATGAAGATCACCAAAGAAAGACTCTTTCCATCCTGAAAAAGGAAACTGCGCGACCGGTGCTGCTACCCCTACATTGATGCCTATGTTTCCGGCCATTGCTTCACTCCGGAATTGACGTGCTGAAAGACCATCCTGAGTAAAAATACAAGCCATATTGCCGTAACGTCCACTATTGATAAACCGAATAGAGTCTTCCATAGATTTGAAATTAAGCAGGCTCATTACCGGACCGAATATTTCCGTAGAAATAATTTCTTTATCTAGCGGAACATTTTCCAGGATAGTAGGATAAAGGAAATTTCCACGATCAAATCCGGAAACATTTTTTTGAGTACCATCTACCAGAAAGTTGGCACCTTCGGCAATTCCTTTTTGAATAAGCCCCTGAATTCGTATTTTACTTTCCTGAGAAATTACAGGTCCCATTTCTATTCCGTCTTCAAGGCCATATCCTACTTTTCTGGACTTGGCAGCTTCTACCAGAGCATCTTTGATTTTTTTATCATCACCAACAGTAATAACAAGGGACGCTGCAAGACAGCGTTGGCCTGCACAGCCATATACTGAATCCGTGATGATTTTTGTAGTCATATCAATATCTGCATCAGGCATGATAACGATAGGATTTTTAGCTCCTCCCTGTGCCTGTACGCGTTTTCCATATTTGGCTCCTTCCGAGTAAATATATTTGGCTATGGGAGTAGAGCCTACAAAGCTAATGGCTTTTACATCCGGATGTCGGAGTAGCGTATCTACAGAATCTTTTCCACCGTGTACCAGACTTAAAAGGCCCTTAGGCAGATCTAAGTTCTTATGGATAAGATCAAATACATACTGCATGGTGGCAGGTACTTTTTCTGAAGGTTTTAAGATGAAAGAGTTTCCCGTGGCAATTGCATACGGAAGAAACCAAAAAGGAATCATTCCCGGGAAATTAAAAGGAGTAATACAAGCACAGACTCCCAAGGGCTGTCTGATCATGAATTCATCAATCCCCGGAGCTATATTTTCAGAGAACTCAGACTGATTGAGGACATATGTAGCACAGGCTACTTCCACATTTTCAATAGCACGCTGTATTTCACCCAAAGATTCTGCATAGGTTTTCCCACATTCATTGGTAATGAGTTTTGCAATCTCTTCCTTGTGGTCTTCTAATAACATTTTCATTTTGAATAAAGGCTGTACTCGCTTCATTGCCGGGACATCCTTCCATTCCAGATAAGCCTTTTGGGCATGCTGTATCGCTTTTTCCACATCTTTTACGGTATCCGGGCCGGAAGGAACCTGTGCAATAACTTCCTGAGTTGCCGGATTATGTACGGAGGTATATTGGGTGGAGATACTGCTCTGCCACTCTCCGTTGATGTAATTTTCTAATGTTTTCATCATTTGTATTGATTAGGTTTTATGTATTGCTGTTGTTGTTTTTTATTGGATTCATATTGTTTTCGGGCCTCAATAACCTCAGGGAAAACCGATATTTCAGGGATGGGAACTTCCCACCACGAATAAGCGTAACCCTGGAGTTTCCTGTCCCGGATGGTTTCTACGTAAATAACCGTTGTTTCTTTATTATTTTTGGCTTTGATCAGGCTTTCCTGAAACTCAGCCATATTTTTAGGACGGAATACTGCAGCTCCCAGGCTTTCTGCATTTTTTGCCAGATCAGTTGTAAGAGGGGCTCCATCCAGTTGGCCTGTTTTTTCATTTCTATAATTAAAATAAGTTCCAAACCCTTCTTCTCCAACAGCATTGGAAAGCCCGCCTATTGAGGCATAGCCATTGTTGTTGATTAATATTAAGGTGATCTTATATCCTTCCTGTAGTGTGGTAATCAGATCAGAAGGCATTATAAGATAAGTGGCATCCCCACACATAACATATATTTCCCGGTCAGGATCCGCCATTTTAGCACCAAGACCTCCCGGAATTTCATATCCCATGCATGAATTTCCATACTCCAGGTGAAAGCCTTTAGAGTTTTTGGTTCTCCACAATTTATGCAAATCTCCAGGCAATGAGCCTGCAGCACAGAGAATTACATCTTTATCTTCTATAAAATCATTGAGGGCTCCCATATATTCTACCTGTACAGGATGATCAGGATTTTCGCATGCATAGGCTTTTGTTACAATTTCATCCCATTCTTTATGATAGCCGTGAACTTTTTCGATATACTTTTCTTCTGTGTGATAATCTCTCAACGCTTTACGTAATGCTTTAAGAGTTTCCCTTGCATCTCCCTGTAAAGGAACCGCAGAATGTTTGAAAGCATCAATTTCTGCAACATTGATATTGATAAAAATGACATTGGGATTTTTCCATGCTGATTTGGAGGCAGACATAAAATCTCCATACCGGGTTCCTATTCCAATGACAAGATCTGCTTCTTCAGCAATTCTATTGGCTCCTTTGGTACCAGTTCCTCCCATTGCCCCAAGATTGAGGGGATGTTCATAATGAAGAGATCCTTTTCCGGCATAGGTTTCAGCAACCGGGATTCCAAACTGTTCTGCAAAAGTTTTTAACTCTTCTTCTGCTTCAGAATAGATAACTCCTCCTCCTGCAATAAGCATTGGTTTTTTTGAACTTTTTATAAGGCTTACGGCATATTCTAATAATTGAAAATCCGGTACCGGCCTTGGAATATACCAGGTTCTTTTTTCAAAAAGCTGAACAGGGAAATCATAGGCTTCCGTTTGTACATCATGTGGAAGAGCCAGTGTTACAGCTCCTGTTTCAGCAGGTGAAGTAAGAACACGCATGGCTTCCAGTAAAGATGAGGTGAGTTGTTCCGGACGTTGGATGCGGTCCCAATATTTTGAAATGGGCTTAAAACAGTCATTCACAGAAATATCCTGAGTTTGGGCAGATTCTAATTGCTGTAGTAAAGGAGTTGCAGAACGTGTCGCAAAAAAATCTCCGGGCAGCAATAATACGGGTAATCTATTAATGGTAGCACCGGCAGCAGCTGTAATCATATTAAGTGCTCCCGGACCTATGGAGGTCGTGCAGGCAAATGTCTGCAGTCTGTTTTTCATTTTTGCATAGGCAGCAGCGGTATGGACCATGGCCTGCTCATGACGGGTTTGATAATAGGTGAAATCTGGATTTTGTTTCAGAGCCTCTCCTAAACCAGCTACATTTCCGTGCCCGAAAATCCCGAAACACCCTGCGAAAAATAGCTGTTCTCTACCATCTCTTTTGGTGTACTGATTTTTTAAAAATTCAATAGTAGCCTGTGCTACCGTTAATCTTTTTGTTTCCATAATTCAACGGTTGATAGGGTTAAAAGCCTCCTTTGTCTGTAATGAACTGAACTATTTCTTCATAAGTAGGTGCGTAATTACTACATCCCTGCCTGGTCACAATCCATGCACCGCAAGCATTAGCAAGACGGGCAGATTGATACGTATCCCAATTTTGGAGGTACCCATAAATAAACCCCGACGCAAATGCATCTCCTGCACCCAATACATTGACAACTTCTACCGGAAATCCCGGGATATCTTCCGTCTTTCCGTCAGGATAATAAGCGGTCACCCCTTTGGATCCTGTTTTAACCAAAAGAAGCTTTATTCCGGAGGATAACACCTGTTTGATCACCCCATTGATATCACCTTCGATAGTTGGGGAAGAAATAGCATTGTCTTTAATTGTTACCTGATCAGAATCTGTAAGCCCCATTGCCAAAAGTTCTTCTTCTGTACCCATAACAATATCACAAAGAGGAAGGTATTGACGAAGGGTAACTCCAAATGCCCGTACATCATGCCATAGATTGGCTCTGAAATCGATGTCTAAAAAAATGGTTGTTCCTTTTGTTTTGGCTTTTTCTGTAGCATAGATAGCTGCACTTCGGGTAGGCTCTACGGATAATGCCGTACCTGTCATCAGGAAAGATTTATATTGGTCAAAATCTATTGTGTTCACCATATCTATTGTGAGATAGTTATCTGGTGCCTTATCCCGATAAAAAACCAGAGGAAATTTATCAGGAGGTACAATACCACAAACGACAGCCGTACTGGTAGTATCCCTGATGATATTGACATGGGACACATCTACATTTTCCTGCTTTAAGGTATGGGTAATAAAACCTCCAACAGGATCATTTCCAACTCCTGTTACAATACTTGTCCTGAGGCCGAGTCTTTGTGCTCCTACGGATATATTTACCGGAGATCCTCCAATGGCAGTGGTAAGCTCTTTGATGTCATTAAACTCTGCACCAATATTTTTAGAGTACAGGTCTATGCTGGCTCTTCCGAATGTTAGTAGATCAAATTTCATTTTACTTTATATTAATCGTGTTACTGATTATTCATGGCAGGAGTTACTAAAGGAAGACGAGGGTCTTTTCCTTTCCATGAATCAAAAATCCATTCATAGTCACTGTCGGGGGTATTGGCGAGTGACTGATCGGATCCCGCTAGAAAATTTAAATAATAACAATGATAGCCATGTACTGCTGTTACCGGATGGTACCCCCTGGGCACCAGTACTGCATCATCATGTCTTACCCGTAATATCTCGTTTAAAGGATCCTGATGATCTTTTGTGTAAATTTGCTGGATAGCATAAGCTTCAGGCTTTTGAAATTTATAGAAATAGATCTCTTCCAGTTGGGCTTCCTGCAATTCTCCATTATGATCAATAATTCTTTCATCATGCTTGTGGGGGGGGAAGGAGCTCCAATTTCCGGATGGAGTATATACCTCCCGGCATACAAGTCGGGAACATCCAAATCCCGGCGGAATTAAATCATTGAATTGCCTGGTGGCATTATCTCCGCCAAAAATCACGGTGGGAGTTTCTTCCGGAGTAATCATCTGAGGTTCAAAATCATGATCAGCACTACACCAACAATAGGCAATGTCTAGCGCTTCAGAGGTTGGTATAAGGGTGAATTGAGTTTCTCTGGGCAGATAAAGGGTATGGGCTACCCCTTGAAATACATTCTTTCTCCCATTTTTTGTTTCCCAATTTCCTCTGTTGCTTTCCACTTTGTAATTACCGGACAATAATACAATTACCATTTCATGTTCTCCCGTATCATAGGTCCATGTTTCAGATGAACCCATAAGACGGGCTTCAAAATTTAGCCAGTTCCAGCCTGCATTTTCGGCAGATATACTTTGGTAAATTTTCTGTTTTTTAGATTTTACTATAAGATTCATTTGTGTGTTTTTAGGCGCGTTCTTGTCTAAGAGAGTAGATCGGCAATGGTGACTGGCTTTTTCTCTTTAAATGATTTCGTTAATGCAGTAGCCACTAAAGTGGCATTGGTTGCGTTATGCATCGTTAATTCAGGATGTTTGTTTTCTAATACATGGTCTACAAAAGATTGAATCTGTGTTAGAAATGCATGCTGGAATCTGTCAAAGAAAGTTTCCATCCCTTCTCTTCGGATGCCATGTTTGTCTGATATCTGAAGCATGTTTTTTACAGGAGGATCACCTATTTTTAAGTTGCCTTCTGTCGCGAAAATTTCTGTACAGGTATTATGCCCGAAAGAGGAAATTCTGGAGGCCAGTAATACAGCCATAGTTCCATTTTGTAGTTCACACATAGCAGCTGTATTGTCTGCATCTCCTGCGAGGCCAAACTCCGGGAATCTATAAGCTCCTCCTAGAGCCCAAACTTTTTCTATTCTGGAACCCAGATACCAATGGGCCAGATCTATGTCGTGAACATTATAATCATGGAAAATTCCTCCACCAGTGGTACAAAATTCAATCTGAAATGGTGCAAAAGTATCTTTATCTATTGTTTGAGAACGTAAAAGATAGGGAGTACCCACCAAGCCTTCATTAATTTTGATTTTAGCTTCTGCATAACTGGCATCAAACCTCCGGACAAATCCTAACATGGTAATCTGATCGGGATGCCTGGCCACTATTTTTTCAACGCGGAGACAGTCTTCTATATTAAGTGCTAAAGGTTTCTCGCAGAAAACATGATAACCGGCCTCTACAGCTTTAATGATTTCATCAGCATGTTGATCTGTTGAGGTAACAATAACTACAGCATCCATATCTTTTTGCTGGTCAAGCATTTGGTCGTAGGAGGTGTATAGGTTGGGAACGTTATAGGTCTCTTTTACATAATCCAGTTCTTCCTTTCTTATACTGCATGCTGCAATCAGATTGGCATTTGGAACCAGATAGGTAAGGTTTTTTGCATATTCTTTACCCAGTCTACCCAATCCTACAATTCCAATATTCAATTTTTTCATAAATGTATTTTTCTTTTTTAAAATTTTAAAGTTTCTGTCATGAATTGGTAGCCTTTCTGGGCATATTCAAAAGGATTGGCTTTAGAGGGATCCTGTTCTGCCTCTACTACGATCCATCCTTTATAATCATTTTGATGTATAATTTGAGCCAGCGTATGCATATCGAGGTTGCCATTTCCCGGGACAGTATATATGCCTAGTTTTACAGCCTGTAAAAAGCTGTTATTATCTTTATACACCTGTTCCTGAATGTTTTTTCTTACGTCTTTGAAATGGATATGGGCCGTGCGGCCTATGAATTTTTTTAATGCCTTAGCCGGATCTTCATTGGCAAAAGCAAAATGGCCGCAATCATAATTAAGCTTTACATATTCTTCTTTTGTCTCATTGAGCAGGCGGTCGGTTTCATCAATGGTCTGTATCATTGTTCCCATATGGTGATGGTAGGAAAGGTACATTCCAAAGTCATTCAATGCTATTTTACCCAGTTCATTCAGCCCATGGGTTAATTTTTTCCAATCTTCATCCGATGCTTTTTTCCGTTGTGTGATGGGGGTATTGTATTTCCCATGAATGGTATTCCCACATTCTGCGCCACCCACTACTTTTGAATTGAAATGCTTTAGAAAATGCAGCTGATTCATGAAATCCTGTTTTACCTGTTCATATGATTTAGCAGTCAGTTCATAACTAAACCATTGGTTGCAGATAGTAAGCCCTCTGATGTCGAGATATTTCTTTAAGATTACAGGATCTTTAGGGTATTTATTTCCAACTTCACAGCCTTTATAGCCGGCCAGGGCCATCTCACTGATGCATTGTTCAAAAGTAATATCTTTTCCCAGCTCAGGCATGTCATCATTAGTCCAGCCAATGGGAGCAATTCCTAATTGTATCATATGTGTTTTTTATATAGTTGTGTTTTATTAGTGTTGCCTAATATTTCAAACTTTTTAGCGATAAGAAGTTCGAGTTCCTGCATATATTGGATTCCCGGTCTTAAAGGATCCAATTGATCGGGGTGATTTTGTAAATATTCTCTGAGAACTCTTATCCATAATATTCTAAGATCGGTAGCGATATTGAGTTTGCATATTCCGTAGGGGATGGCTTTTCTGATCTCTTCTTCCGTAATACCTTTTGCATCTTCTTTAATGTTTCCTCCCGCGGCATTTATTCGTTTTATTTCTTCGTAATCTATGGAAGAAGCACCATGAAGAACAACGGGGAAATCCGGGACTCTTTTCTGGATATCCTTCAGGAGATCGAAACGGAGCCCTTTGCCTCCGGAGAATTTATAAGCACCGTGGCTTGTTCCTACAGCAACAGCAAGACTGTCGCAGCCCGCCTCTTTTACAAAATATTCCACGTCGGCAGGATTGGTATACAATGCGTTCTCTTCTTCTATATTAAGATGATCTTCCACACCACTCAGTACCCCAAGCTCTGCCTCAACAGAAATGTTTTTAAGATGAGCTCTATGGGATATTTTTTTTGTCCGTTCAATATTCTTTTCCAAAGGATCATGCGAGGCATCGATCATTACAGATGTATATTCTCCTGATTCAATAGCACTGTCAATATGCGGTTCATTACCGTGATCCAGATGCAGGGCGAAAAGAGCATCGGGGTATATTTTAGCGGCAGCCTTTACGCAGTTAATCAGCATAAGAGGGTGCATGTATTCTCTGGCAACCGGAGTAGTCTGAATAATAAATGGAGCATTCATCTTTTGTGCTGTACTAAATAAAGCATGAATCTGCTCAGGCATCGAAATGTTGATCGCAGGAATACAAAACTTTCCGTAAGCTTCTTTAAAAAGGGTAACCGAGTTAGTTTTCATATAATTATTGAATTTATAAAAAATTAACTTGATTGTTTAATTTTTTATCATTGTGTTCGAACACGAATTTATATATTTATTTATAAATAGCAAAATATTTATTAAATATTTATTTTATTTTTTGATTATTTGTAGATTTAATGGGAATTCGAGACGGGTAGAACAAAAGGAATGAAATGTTTTCTATATTTGTTGAAGACTTATTTACACTAAATCATATATTTTGACAATTAAGGAAATTGCCCGATTAGCGAATGTTTCCCCTGGAACAGTGGATCGTATACTGCATAACAGAGGGGGAGTGGCGGAAAGTACCCAAAAGAAAGTAATAGAAATAATAGAACAGGCAGGCGGATTCAAGCCTAATGTTATTGCCCGTAATCTGGCACTTAATAAAGTGTATCAGGTAGCGGTTTTAATGCCTTTGTTTAATGCGGCCAGTCCATTTTGGGAATATCCTAAAAAAGGAGTGCTTAAAGCGGTAGAAGAAGTTTCGAGCTATGGAATGAAAGTTTCTGTTTCCTACTTTGATGAATTCAATGTAGATTCTTACAACAGGGAATTAGATAAAATCCTGAAGAATAAAAACCTGGATGGGATTATCATAGCTCCACATTTTGCTAAAGAGACACAGGAAAGAAGTGGTGTGCTTGATGCGCTTAATATTCCTTATCTGTTTTTGAATGTTCCTTTGAAAGGACTCAATAACATTTCTTTTGTAGGTCAGGATTCTTTTGCCAGCGGGAGGCTTGCTGCTAAACTTTTTCACGTTGCTCAAAATACAAATAAGCCACGGGTCTTAATAGTGGAGGTTTTAGAAGATTTCGAAAATTATTATGGATTGGATCAACGGGTGAAAGGGTTTATGAGCTTTTTCTCAGACCATACCTCTCATGTGATCATTGAAAAATTAAGAGTTCCGAATAAAAATACTCAACTCTATTATAAGCTGTTAAGTGAAAGCCTAAATGCTTATGAAGATATTGGTGGAATATTCTTTCCCTCCAACTCAATAACCAAAGCAGGAAGGTATTTTGAAACACACCAGATAAAACTGGATCTGGTCGTTGGGTATGATGTGACTGAGGAGAATAAAAAATACCTGAATCAGAATATTATTACTTTTCTTATTGGCCAGGAACCGTTCCAGCAAGGATATAAAAGTGTCAAACTTATGTTTGAACATCTTGTACATGGAGAACAGCTGAATGCTGTTTATATGTCACCGGTACAGATTATAGCGAAAGAAAACCTGGAATATTATGTACATTGACCCATTCGCTATTCCAGGTTTTTGAAAAGTGGATTTTTACCCTTCTACAATCACTTTTCCGGTCTTTAGTCTTGTTTTTGGATTGAACTTTGGCTGATTGGTATCTGCTTCATCTCTTTCACCGATTGCTACGGCAAAAAGCGTTTCATACTTTTCATTTTTCAGAATATCATCGTAGCGCTCCGGTTCAATTCCTTCCATAGGAGTAGAATCTATTCCCATATCAGCACAGGCAGAAAGAAAGACTCCCAAAGATAAATAAACCTGATGCTTTAGCCATGACCTGATTCCGTCTTCTCCTTTAGGTTTTATAAAATTTTTATAATAATTCACGGACCCTTCAGGCAAAACTCCTTCAATCTGTTTTTCAAAATCTTCTGAATTCTTAAGAGATTGGAAGACAATCAAGTGACTGCTTTGTACAATTTTTTCTTTATTCCAGTAAGAAGCTTCCGCTAGCTGATCTTTCACTTTAGAATTATTATTAACAAAAATAAAATTCCATGGCTGGCTGTTGATTGAAGATGGGCTCAGATTTAGAATTTCTTTCAATTCATTTATTTTTTCTTCACTGATATGGCCCTGTGGGTTATACTTTTTTACAGTATACCTTGTTTTCATTTTCTCTAAAAAACTCATAATTTATACTATCATTTTTATAGTTACAAAATTAATTTAAGTTTATTAACTTTGCAATAACGGTAAAAAAGGATAGTATAAAAAATGTATACAGTAGATAACAAATCATATCCTTGTTGCACAAGTGTAACAATGAGATTTATAGGAGGGAAATGGAAGGCAGTCATCTTGCACCACTTGATTGAGGGTGCCAAAAGGTATAATGAAATTAGAAAAGAAATTCCGACCATTACAGAAAGAACACTGAGCCTTCAGCTTAAACAGATGGAGGAAGATGGAATTATTGACAGAAAAGTATTCACGGAAAAACCTCCTTTAATGGTAGAATATACCTTAACTGATTTTGGGAGGACCCTGCTGCCTGTTTTGGAAGCAATTACAAAATGGGGAAAAAACGCACCTGAGATATCAAAAAAAATAATCAGGAATTAAATTTCCTGATTATCATTTTCTTTATTAGGCTCAAAAAAACTGAAGCTTACATTTCCGTATTTTCTGGTATCTGTCAGATTGGGATGTTCAAGTTTCATTCTGCTTTGATGCTCTACAATAAGAACTCCATTTGCTTTTAAGTATTTATTATTTAATACTAAAGAAATCAGTTCATAATATTTTTTCTCCTCCATTTCGAATGGGGCGTCTGAAAAAACAATTTCAAAAGATTTTTTATTTCTGAACTTTTTAAGCCAGTCGAACACATCATCTCTCTGTACATTGATTTGAAGTGACATATCCAGTTCAGATGCTGTAGAATTAATGAAGCCTGTATGTTTGGGGTTCATTTCTACAGATGTAACATTCTTGCATCCTCTGGAAGCGTATTCTAATGAAATGGAACCTATTCCCGCAAATAAATCAAGGACGGAAATGGACTGCATATCATATTTGTTTTCCAGAATACTGAATAAAGCTTCCTTCGCAAAATCCGTAGTGGGTCTTACATCGAAGTTCTTTGGAGCGGCAATTTTTTTAGCTTTCCATTTTCCGGATATTATTCTGAACATATTTTTTAGGGTTTATGTGGTAGATTATAGAAGTATATATAAATTTCTGATATACCTGGCTGTAATCTAATTAAGTATAAAATTCTTGTTAGGAACATTGTCAAAAACAATCTTTAGATTTCTGACAAATTTTTGAAGTTCGGAAATAAATGTTTCATTTTCCGTTGTTTCTCCATAAGCGAAAAAGTTCGTATCATTGATTCCAAAACCTAACTTGCTTAGCGTAAACATAATAAAGTAAAGGAAATCAACCTCTGAATTGACATCCAGGTTATTGTACAGGATTACCTTTTTTTGATCGATAGCAAAAAACTCACATTGATTATGATAAAGATTGATGTGAATTTCCTTGTTATTTTTATTGTTGAGAGAACTTAAAAACTTCTCTCCGGAAAAATTAAAATGTACCGGAACAGCCAGCTCTTTTATTTTTTTGTAATAATGTTTGGGAAAAGTATAGTAAAACTGGATATTGAATTTTTTATTGATCGAAAGCATCAGTTCTTCTTTGTTCCTGTCAGCCGGAGCATTGAAGGCTATCAGGTCAAATCCGGCTTCATGTTCTGAAAATCCTTCCGGCATCAGAGTAAAATGATTCAGGGCAGAAATGATCTGGATCTCATCAAAACGTTGTTTGATAAGAATATCATCAAGCTTTTCTTCAATAAGATTGGCTGGTGTTTCTTCTGTAACGAAATAAGATTTTTCCTCCAGGATGTTTTTATTCTTCACAATCTGGTAGATCAATCCGTCTTTGGTAAAAAGTAAATTAAGTACGTTCATATTTCAATTGCTGCAAATTTAGTGAAATTCTACCATTACCGCACCCGATTGGTGGTGAAGTATTTCCTTATTATAAAAATCAATATTCACCTGGCTTTCCAAAACATCCCGTACCATCCTCTGTAAAGTGCCGTCCCCAATACCATGAACAATTTCAAGCCTTTTTAAATTGTTTTTCCTGCAGAATGCCAACACATCTATTAATTTCTCCTTTTGAATAAACAGTCTTTCAAAGCTGTCATAATCACTGGGATTCTTTACTAAATTATGAAAATGAAGGTCTACAACCAAATGATTTTTCTGATGTTTCTTCGAAATGATTTTTTTTGGTTCTGCTTTTCTTATGATTCTTATATTTTCATAAAGATCAGCATCTTTGGGAACCAGTTTTTCTTTTGGATATTGATGAGTAAAGCCGTATTCATCTTTAAATACTACAATATTTCCCTTCACGGAAGTTACCACTCCGTTTAAATTTTCATCCACTACAGAAACTTTATCACCAATCTTCATAATTTTTTAAGACTTGTCCGGACCCACTAATTTGTACAAAGGTAAAAAGTAAAATGTATTGAAGGCAAGCCCCTTTATTCTCAAACCCTCAAACTCCTCACAATCTCGGACCCAATTCAATAACTTCAAGGTCCTTTATTTCTTCTCCATCCACTACAAACCGCATCATGGTTCTCATCTTGTGCCAGCCCTGCTTACCACAAGCTCCCGGGTTGAGGTGTAAAAGACTGTTCTTTTCGTCATACATGGCTTTTAAAATATGAGAATGCCCTGAGATAAACAGTTTCGGGGCCTTGTTGGTTATTTCATTCCTTGTTAAGGGAGTGTATTTTCCGGGATAACCTCCAATATGGATCATCAAAACCTCCAGTTTTTCACAAAGAAAATGGTTTACTTCCGGAAACTCAGAACGGATCTGAGCGTTGTCTATATTCCCGTAAACCCCTTTTAGCGGTTTTATTTTTTCCAGCTGTTCTATAACATCCATGCTTCCAAAGTCACCACAATGCCAGACTTCATCTGCCTGGGATGCGTATTCTAAGATTCGGTCATCAATATAAGAATGGGAATCGGAAAGGAGAAGAATTTTTGTCATTATCTCAATGTTCTTTCGGTAATATTTTCGTCGTATTTTTCTTTAAAAACAGCAACACGATCAGGGTTAAGTTCACCATCATAATTAATAACCCTTTCTTTTAACAGCCATCTCAATACCTTTTCCATCCCCTTTCTGGAGTTCATAAAGTTGGATACCTTTCCTAAATCGGTGGACTCTACTTTAACTTTTTCCGTTAGAAAATTCAGGATAAAGAAATCATCTCTTACGTTACTTGGCGTTTCATTATCCATGTATTTGTAAAGCAAGATTTCATCATCATTTTTCATAGAGAAAAATGAATATTGAGCAAGACTTATTTTTTCAGCTTTTAGAATTTGCTTTCCGTCTAGCATAACCTTGTTATCTTTAATGACTACATCCTGAGAAAAATATAAATTACAGCTTATCATGAGTAAGAATAAAGCTAATAATCTGTTTATTGCCATTTTTAATGCTTTTAGACTGCAAATATAAAGAAGCTTTGATGTTATTTACTAAATTTGGGGAAATTAAAAAGCAATGAGGCATAAACTTTCTCTTTTCATTTTTCTTTTAACAGTGGGGCTAGCTAATGCCCAGGTTGAAGAAAAAAAACTGGATGAATTAATCCAGAATACATTAAAAACCTTCGATGTTCCGGGAATGTCAGTAGGTATTGTAAAAGATGGAAAAGTAACCTATTCAAAAGGTTTCGGACTACGTTCTCTTACCACAAAACAACCTATGGATGATCATACTCTGGTGGGTATTGCTTCCAACTCCAAAGGATTTACCTGTGTGGCATTGGCTATTTTGGCAGATGAAGGAAAGCTGAACTGGGATGATAAAGTTTCTCAATATATCCCTGAATTCCAAATGTACGATCCATACGTTTCTCAAAATATAACCATAAAGGATCTGATTACCCATAGAGCGGGATTAGGGTTGGGGCAGGGAGATCTGATGTTTTTTCCGGAAGGAGGAAACCTGACCGTTAACGATATTGTTCACAATGTAAGATATCTGAAGCCTGAAAACGCTTTCAGAACGAAATTAGATTATAATAATATCATGTTCATTGTTGCCGGAGAAGTTATCCACAGAGTTTCCGGATTAAGCTGGGCTGAATTTATTGAGCAGAGAATTATGAAGCCGGTAGGGATGACATCGAGTTTTGGAAGCTACAACAGGGCAAAAGCTATCTCTAATAAAATTGATGCACACGCCCCTGTAGATGGAAAAGCAATTGCGGTTCCTCATGACTGGAATGAAACAGGCAATGCGGCAGGAGGAATTATGAGTAATATCAAAGACATGACCACATGGGCAGAATGTCTTTTGAATAATTTTACAACGAAAGACGGTAAAAAATTAGTGTCTGATAAAAATGTTCAGCAACTTTGGAGTTTACAGATCCCTGATAGAGTAGCTGCAAAAAATCCATATGATACCAGCTTCTACGGATATGGGTTGGGATGGTTTTTAAGCGATGTTAAAGGCCATAAGCAGGTTCAGCATACCGGCGGGCTTATTGGTACGGTGACACAATTTACCCTGATTCCTGATCTGAAACTTGGAATTGTGGTCTTAACTAACCAGCAATCAGGAGCTGCCTTCAACACCATTACCAATACAGTGAAAGATTCTTATCTGGGGGTGGCAGACAGAAACTGGCTGAAAACATATGGTGAGAGAATGTCTAAAATAAATGCAGAATATGATAAGCAAAAGAAAGAAGCTTATGTAAAATCTGAAACTTTTAAGAAAGATAAAGGACTTCAGCCAAATGCAGAACAGTTTACCGGAACTTATCATGACATCTGGTTTGGAGATGTAGACATTACTCAACAAGGAAATACCTACAGGATATCATGCAAAAATTCTCCAAGATTGAAAGGAGAGCTGCTTCCGTATTCCAACAATTCTTTCATTATAAAATGGGATGACAGAAGCTATGATGCGGATGCTTTTATTATTTTCAGCTATGATGAGAATGGAAAAGCACAGTCAGCGAAATTAAAAGCTATTTCCGATGTTACAGATTTCAGTTTTGATTTTGATGATCTTGATCTGAAGAGAAAATAAGTGGCACAATTGCAAAAATATTCAACAGAACGGGCTTTAGCCCGTTTTTTTGTATACAACGGATAGTTTTTTTGGCTGAAGTTTAACCACCCTGTCAAAAATAAATTTTTTGCCACCCCACTAGTGAAGGGAAATATGTAGTCTGCAAAAGATATACTGGTTTACTGAAGCAGGTTTAAGCCCTGTTCAGCTTTTGAAAGCTCTGAATTAAGATGATGTTTTTCAAAAAAAGTTTTTAACTTAAGCAACCGTTTTTATTACCATACTGAATAAAGAATTATTGAAAAGAAGCTAAATTTTCCCCGGCTCATAAAAGAATAGAAGTTTCTTTTGGGCTCCGTCAAATTCAGACCATGAAGTGCAGTCTACTTCAAAACCTGCGACACCACAGGTCGGAAAATGAAAAATATCTTCAGAGATAGAATTGGCAAAATTCGAGATTCCGTTATTATGGGAGAAAAAGGCAACCGAGCTAAGGTTGTCATCCAGATCATAAATTACAGACTCAAAATTTCTTTCCGAAGGATTATAGAGTTTTTCATCAGTAGAAAAATTAAGCTGATAGGTTTGGTTAAAAATTTTGCATGTATTGAGCGCACGGACGGCCGGGCTTGAAATAAAATGGTCAATAGAAATTTGATGACTTTTCAGGAACCGGGACATGTTCATAGCGTCTTCTAAACCTTTATCTGCTAAAGGTCTGTCAAAATCCTCCGTTTCTTCCGGCCAGTCGCTTTTTGCATGTCTTACGAGGATGAGTTTCTTCATATATTTGTTTTTTGGAGGATTAAAATTATAAAAAAAATAATGGAATAAAACATGATTTATATAAAAAAACTGCGTTATGAATAAAATCATTAAATTTTACTAAATTTGCAAAATTATGGGACAAATCCTTGCGATAGACTATGGAAAGGCGCGTTGTGGCATTGCTGCAACAGATGATATGCAGATTATAGCCAGTGGGCTGGATACTGTGGAGACCCGTTTTCTGATGGAATTTTTAAAAAAATATTTCAGCGAAAATAAGGTAGATGAAGTAGTAGTTGGCCTTCCCACAGATTTGAAAGGGAATATTTCAGAAGTGGAAACTGATATTTTAAAATTCATTGAAGAATTTAAAAAAGAATTTTCGGATATTGCAGTCCACCGTTTGGATGAAAGATTTACTTCCAAAATGGCCTCGTTTTTTATTTCCCAAAGTGGAAAGAGCAAAAAAAAGAGACAGGAAAAGGGATTAATAGATAAAGTAAGTGCAACCATCATATTGCAGAATTTTTTAGAACAAAGATTAAGATGATTTTACCGATAAGAGCTTTTGGGGATCCTGTTTTGAGAAAAGTAGGAAAAGATATAGATAAAGATTATCCTGAATTACAGGAATTACTGGATAATATGTTCGAAACGATGTACAGTGCAAATGGCATTGGTCTTGCTGCACCTCAGATAGGATTGGATATCCGTCTGTTTATAATAGATGTGACCCCCCTTGCAGATGATGAGGATTATGAAGATATCAAAGATGAGCTGGCAGAGTTTAAGAAAGTTTTCATTAATGCCAGAATTCTTGAAGAATCGGGTGAAGAATGGAAGTTTAATGAAGGCTGTCTGTCTATTCCGGATGTAAGAGAAGATGTGAAAAGAAAAGAAACTATCGTCATTGAATATTATGACGAAAATTTTGTAAAACATACAGAAACTTTTTCCGATATTAGAGCCCGCGTAATTCAACATGAATACGATCATATTGAAGGGGTTTTATTTACCGACCATCTGAGTGCACTGAAGAAGAAACTGGTAAAAGGAAAACTGACAAAGATTTCTCAGGGTGATGTAAGCATCGGCTACAAAATGAGATTTCCAAAATAATGTAAACAAGGATTAAAAAAAGAATAATAAAAGGCAAAAAGCTGAAAGCTGATTGCAGAATTTACAAAAAATAAAATTATGCTGTTAGAAAAAATAATTTCAATTTCTGGAAAACCAGGACTTTTCAAATTAGTTTCTCAATTAAGAAACGGGTTTATTATTGAAGATGTTACCAACAAGAAAAAAGTAAGCATTGGTAACTCTAGCCAGGTAAGCTTATTGGATAATATTGCAATGTTTACATTTGATAAAGAAGTTCCTTTGTTCGAAGTTTTTGAAAATGTTGCTAAAAACAATGATTATAAAGAAACTATTTCTCACAAAGCTTCTGATGCTGAACTGAAAGATTTTATGTTGGCTTCTCTTCCTAATTATGATACAGAAAGAGTATATGCATCTGACATCAAGAAATTGGCTCAATGGTATAATATTCTTCACAAAGCTGGATATATCACTCCTGAAAGTTTTGTAAAAGCAGAACCTGAAACTTTGGAAGGTGAGCCTGCAGAAGAAGTAAGCATTGAAAAAGAAACTAAAAAAGCGGCGCCTAAAGCAGAAAAGCCTGCTGCTCCTAAAGTAAAGGCTACTTCAGCTGCAAAGTCAGCTCCGAAAAGTACACACACTAAAAAAGGATAATCCGATCACCGGATTTTACAATACAACCTTGTTGAGAACTTTCTTAACAAGGTTTTTTGTTTTGTGGGGATAAGAGGGGGAGGCAAGGATTGGAGTTGAGAGTTAAGAGTTAAGAGTTGAGAGCCGAAATGCTAGATTTCAGATGTTGAAGGTTGAAATACAACTTTAAGTTAAAAGTGAATTTTTCTTTGCTGGTGAATAGTGAATTTTTTATCTGCAAAAAATTGACAAGCGCAGCCGGATTGACCATTCACAATTTGCAATGCCGTTTTAAGTCAGAGATTGAATTTTTCTTTGCAAGTGAATAGTGATTGGTTGTACCAGATCTGTGAAAATTGATAAGCGCAGCGCAGATTGACGATTCACAATTCCTGCTTCATACTTTCAACTCTTAACTTTCAACTCTTAACTCTTAACTCTCAACTTTCAGCTCCAAGGCTTGCACTAAAGTCAAAATAACCCTTACATTTGTATAATTTTGAATTTCCCATTACTATGAATACGAAACAGGAAAAGCTGGAAGCTTTCGGAAGACTACTGGATATTATGGATGATCTGCGTGAAAAATGCCCATGGGATCAAAAGCAAACTTTAGAGTCGCTTCGCCACCTGACTCTTGAGGAGACTTATGAGCTTTCAGATGCCATACTTCAGGAAGATTTACAGGAAATAAAGAAGGAACTGGGAGATGTATTGCTTCATCTGGTTTTCTATTCTAAAATAGGATCTGAAAAAGGAAGCTTTGATATAGCAGATGTTATCAATTCTCTCAATGAAAAGTTGATTTTCCGCCATCCCCATATTTATGGTGATACTGAAGTGAAGGATGAAGAAGAGGTAAAGCAGAACTGGGAGAAGTTGAAATTGAAAGAAGGTAATACCTCTATCCTGGGAGGAGTGCCGAAAAGCCTTCCAAGTATGGTAAAGGCGTACCGGATTCAGGATAAGGTAAAAGGGATTGGGTTTGAGTTTCATAATGCAGAAGATGCCTGGGCAAAGGTAGATGAGGAGATCCAGGAATTCCATGAGGAAACGGATCCTGTTAAAAAAGAACAGGAGCTGGGAGATGTGTTTTTCTCATTGATCAATTATGCGAGGATTTCAGGAATTAATCCTGATTCTGCATTAGAAAGAACAAACCTGAAGTTTATTTCAAGATTTCAAAAGATGGAAGTACTTGCCAATGAGCAAGGTTTAAAACTTGCTGATATGTCCCTGGAAGAAATGGATATTTTATGGGAAAAAGCAAAGCTTCTTTCATAAAGTCGTATTTGGAACGATTAATGCTTCTTAATTTAAGTTAAAAAAAATACATATGATACGATTTCTTATTTTACCTGTTTCACTTTTACTGAGCTGTAATCCTAAGGCACAGAATCAACCCACTAATGATGATAAATTACAAGTACAGTATACCTTACCTAAAAAGCTAAAGGAGGTTTCCGGAATTACCTTGTCTCAGGATAAAAAGACAGCCTGGGTCATAGAAGACCGTGGAAATAAAAATGCTGTATATGGGCTTAATGATAAAGGTGAATTGCTGGCCTCTATTCCGGTTGAAAATGCTGAAAATACAGACTGGGAAGATATTATCTCAGATACACAAGGAAATATTTACATTGGAAATTTTGGAAATAATGATAATAGCAGACAGGACCTTGCTATTTTGAAGACAGATTTAAAAGATGCCACTCAGGCAACAACCAAAGTGATCCAAACTACAAAATTTCATTATCAGGGACAGACTGAATTTCCTCCAAAAAAATCTAACTTATTGTATGACTGTGAGGCTTTTGTAGAGATGGATGGTAACTTCTATCTTTTTACTAAAAACAGAAGCAAAGGTTTTGACGGAACTTTCCTTGTTTTTCAGGTTCCTAATAAAGAAGGAGATTTTGAAGCCAAATTAATAGGGAGATTAAAGCTTGACGGAGGGTATAATGATGCTGCTATTACTTCTGCAACCATCAACAGTACGAAAGATAAGATTGTACTGCTTACCCATAAAAACATTCATGTTCTCAGTGGGTTTACAGCAGATGATTTCAGTTCTGCCAAAATTCAGAAAATACCATTAGACCACAATTCGCAGAAAGAAGCGATTGTTTTCCTTAATGACAAAACATTAATTATTGCTGATGAAAAAGCTAAAGAAGAAGGTGGAAATGTATATCAGCTTGCTTTTTAAACAAATCAATATTTATAAATAGTAAACCACAGAAATTATCTGTGGTTTTTTTATTGGTTTATTCAGGTTTCTTTTTAAGATTTCTGGTAGGTTTTTGAATTTCATTATACAAAGCTTCTAATTCTTTTGGTGGATGGCCCGAGTCAAAAGTTGCTGAGGTATAGGTTGTACCGCCCGAAGTAATAATAATGGTAGCGGCCAGAGCCCGGTCAGAATATCTTCCTGTTGTGGGAGATTGAAGCTTGGATATTGCAGATAAATCAAGCGCTTCTGCCTGTTTGGAAATGCTTGCCCATTCAGAGGGGGAGATAGAAGAATTGGTGGGGTCTGCATTATTGGAGGTGTAGACTTTAGAGGTAGCTGTGAAAGTCACACTATCATTAACTCCTCTTGTTTGTTCGATTAATTGTACTTTTTCAATTTTCCCTTGTTTTGTATTTATTGTTGAATTTTTTCCGTTGTTTTCACTTTTATTTTGATTAATACAACCTATAATTGAAAATATGAATACGGAATTAATTAATATAAAATGTTTTTTCATTGAATTATTTTTATGTATTTGGTGTTTTTTTTATCTATTATTATTTGGTTTTTTGTTTTTGTTTATATATTTGCTAAAATATAAAAAAGAATATGAGAAAAACTACTATTTCGAAATTTTTTTTGGTACCTCTATTATTTTCCGGAGCTGTATTTACCAATGCTCAGAATAAAGAAGGTTCAAAATTTTCAAAACGCTCCACAGAAGGAAATAGGGATCCCCGGGGAATTGAAAGATGTGGAACTGTTGCGTATGAAGAAGGTCTTAGGAAACAATTTCCTGAGAGATTTACAACGGAACAATTTGAAGAATGGCTGGCCCCTTTAATTGAAAAAAATAAATTGAATAGATCCCAGAACGGGAATGTCATTACTATTCCGGTTGTAGTACATGTTATTCACAATGGTCAGGATATAGGAACTGCTCCCAATATTACAGATAGCCAGGTAATGTCACAGATTACAGTAATGAATAACGACTTTAGACGAATGACGGGAACTCCGGGATTTAATGCCAGCCTTGTAGGAGCAGATACTGAAATACAATTTGTACTTGCAAAGGTGGATCCTAACGGAAATCCCACCAATGGTATTGATAGGGTAAATCTTTGCCGGGAGTTCTGGGCTAACGGATCCCCAGCAGATGGTTACGAAAACTTTATTAACAGTACGGTAAAGCCTACAACAATATGGGATCCTACAAAATACATGAATATGTGGAGTGTAAATTTTGCAGACAGTGGCTTACTGGGCTTTGCTCAATTTCCATCTAATTCCGGACTTCCGGGGATGGCTGCTAATGGTGGGCTCGCCAATACAGATGGTGTTGTTGCAGGTTTCTCTACTTTTGGGAGTATGGATTACAATGATGGAACATTTCTGATGCAGGCGGGCTATGACAGGGGGAGAACAATGACTCATGAGGTAGGACACTTTGTAGGATTACGACATATCTGGGGAGATGCTAACTGTGGAAATGACTATTGTGCAGATACTCCAACAGCACATACTGCAAATTATACATGTAATGCTGCAATAGCCAGCTGTGATAATGCATCAGTGTATGAAATGGTTCAGAACTATATGGATTATACCAATGATACCTGTATGAACATTTATACGAATGATCAGAAAACAAGAATCAGAACAGTAATGGACAACTCTCCAAGAAGGGTAGAGCTGAAGACATCTAATAGAGATCAGCCTATTCCTCTGTTTGCTAATGATGCTGAGATCAAATTTGACGGAGGCTGTTCAATTGGTGTGGTGAATTGTGGGGAAGGAGTAGTACGTCTTATTCTTAATAATAGAGGGACAAGTAATTTAACGTCAGCTGTTATTTCTTATTCATTCAATGGTGGTGCTGTTCAAAATTATAACTGGACAGGTAATTTAACTCAGGATAAATCAAGCGTTATCAATATTCCTGTTGATGGAGCTGTACCCTCTTCTCCTGTTTCATTAGCGATTGTCTCAGTCAACGGAACAACAGATGAAAGAAGTACAAATAATACCTCAAACGGTAATTATGTGAAACCTATAATACCTGAGTATTTTGGTACCACTACATTTACTTTTAAATTATTAAGAGACCGATATGGAAATGAGACAAGATGGAACCTGAGAAATAGTGCTGGCCAGATTGTTAAGTCCGGAAACTATTCTAACACACAACCGGGACAGCCGAATCCAACACTTATTACACAAACATGGACGCTTCCTCAAGATTGTTATGCATTTACTATTTCCGATGATTTTGGGGATGGCTTAACAAATGGTTATGTTGATTTATCTACAAGCTCAGGGCAGGTTGTATTTCATAAAGATGGTGAGTTTGTTTATGAAACTAAAACATTTACAACAAGAGAGACGCTGGGAACCAAGGAAACGGATAAGAAAAATAATTTCGGAATATATCCTAATCCGGTTAATGATATACTTACTATCTCATCTGTTTCCGGAGAAGCACAATTTGAAATTCATAATGCTGTCGGACAGCTTATTAAGAAAGGTAAAATTGAAAATAGCCAGATCCGTGTAGCTGATTTAGTGAAAGGTACTTATGTTATTACAATACAAGATCGTACAATTTCTGAAAGTATTAAATTCATTAAGAAGTAATACAAACATATATACATAAAAGAAAAACTCAGGTCACCCTGAGTTTTTTTTATTTACTTCTTTATTAATCTAAAATTTCATACCAATACCTGCTGAAATCCTTCCGCCATCTGAGCCATAGAAATAGTTTAACCTTGCGGAGATCATTTCGGCAAGACTTAGCCAAACACCGGCTCCTACAGATTGATGCCATTTTCTTGAATATTCGCCATCATTCCATACACGTCCAATATCATAGCCTACCAGAATTCCAAGATTGGCAGGAATAATATTATTTCTGATTCTTCCAAAATCCCATCGGATTTCTGAATTGTTGATAAAGTATGATCTACCGGAGAATCTTTCATTTCTGAATGCTCTCATTCCATTGTTTCCACCAATAGTTGCCGCCTGGTAAAACTCAAAGCTGTCATTATTAATCCACATGGCATGACTGGAATTGGCAAAAACAAAATTTCCTTTTTTATCAATTCTGTGGTCAATAGCCAGCTTACCTTTCAGAGTAAGGAAGTTCCGGTTAAAATTTGATAAAATTGCTTTCCAGTCGGCATTAAGCATGAACTCCATTCCAAGAGTAGGGAAGGCAACATTATCTGAATTTTTATAACTGAATGTATAATTGGCCCCTACAAACTGCTGGCTACTGAAGACTTCAGGCCTTACATCGGGAGATTCGTTAATGAATCTTCCTTCCTTTACCTGTACTTTATTGTCTTCAAAGGTAAGCTGAATCTGATGATTGAGATTCATCCAGCTTTTTTTGGAGATCGAAGGAGCAACATTGAATTTGGAAATCCGGGCCCTGTTATATTCTCTCTCTGTATTTTCTTTATCATAAGGGCTTTCATTGGATAAGCCAAAGAAATTCTGAGAGAACCTTGGCGTGGTATAGGCAGCATCCACATTAAAATCCCATCCTTTAATTGCCTGTTTGAAAATCCCTTTATAAGTAAGACTGAACCCCGCTGTAGCAGTATAGAAATTGGCTTTTAAACTGTGTTTTTGAGTATAAGGGTCGCGAATAAAGTTATTCACGGTATAATTTGCTAAAACACCAACAATTACTCCATCATCAGGGTTGTAATCAAAGTTGGGGTATCCTGCAAATGAATTGTATTTCGGGTGCTTATAATTGTAGCTGTTGAGGTCATAATCATCAGAAATATTCTTTGTGGCATTGCCGGCATTGTTATAAGTGTTCTTCTGTGATTTAAAATCATAAATTTTCACTTTTCTTCCGTCTGCAACATTATATACATCGTGATTATATCCGCCAATCAGTCTGATATTCATCTTTGGATTTCCGGTTCCTGTTACTTCATAGATATCATCATCTTCGAGCCCATAGATCCAGAGTTCTTTTGTTTTTGAATCATCATATTTTTTTTCAAAAACCAGTTCATTTTTATCTTTGTTTTTACCGAGTTCATATTGTTGTACAAGTACAGACTTTCCATTTTTTGTAATGACGAATTTATCAGGATTTATAGTTCCTGCCAATGGAACTTTTTTCTGAAGCACATCATAATAGTCGAAGGCATAATCCTGTAACTTGGTTTTTCGTATTTTCAGTTTTTTCTGAATATCGGCAATGGTTTCATCCTGTACTTCTTTGGGAAGATTTTTGAATGCTTCATCAATATCGGAATCGGTAAGGTGTTCCTGGATGTATTTTGCCTGTGCTACCCATTCTTCCTGAGTAGATCCTTTTAAAAAGACCAGATCCATTGGGTAAGGTTCCATACTCAGCCATTTTACACTGCTGATATCTTCTGTGAATGTTTTCATATGACGGATCGCCGGGACATTCATAATAAGTTTGAATGCAGCTCCGTCATATTTACTGAAAGCCTGATCCCGGTCTTTGGGAATTGGTTTGTAAACCACTTGATCTCCTTTCTCATATTCAGCCCATTTCCATTGATCCGAATGGCGGTCCCAATCTCCGATCAGCATATCAAAAATCCGGGCCCTCATATAGGATTCCTTATCAACAGAATATTTATAGTTTTTGATGAGGTTTTTCAGTACGTCATCAGTAGAAAGAATATCTTTTGCATTATCCAGTGAAGCTAAGGTTTTAGGGTCTGAAGAAAAACGCTCTTCAATCATATACATTTCATCACCGTAGTTTTGATTGTACCTGCCTAAAGCCTGTTGCTTAGGAATATAATATAATTTTGGATTGCTGTGGAAAATTCCCAGTTTATCGGCCATATTTCCAACGGAAAAAGGAGTGAAAGGATGATTCGTGGTATAAAAGTCCAGTAGGAACTTTTCAGGAAAGGTATCGGTAAGTTCTTCTCCAAATGTACTTTTGGTAAAAGCCATATTGTTGAGAAAACGAATGGCACTTTTTTTTATGCCGCGCATTACAAATTCCTGTCCGTCTGAAGATTTTAATCTTAAGCTGTTGGATTGGTTTCCTCCTCCTTCTCTGAAAGGGATAAAGCCTCCATTAAGCTCCGAAAGGTTGGCTGTAGGAGCTTCAACAGGGATTCCGTAATATCTTCTGTAGTGATCTCCCCAAAGCCATCTGTAAAATTTTCTTTTTTGGGTAAGCTGTAGCGGATAGATAGTAGAAGATATGGCTGGCGGAAAAGAATTTGGAAAGTTATTCACAAATACGTCCGGTTTTGAAATGACAGAGATCTGGGCAAGCCTCTGAAGCTGGGTATCTTTTGTTGAAAAGAATTCAACATCGGTACTCTGGTCATTTCTGATATTTAAAACAGCAAAACCATTTCCGCCGTAAGAGAAATCTGTTTTTTCGACAATCGTAGACGGATCAGTTTTGGAACCTGCACCACTGATGATCTGTCTTATATTTCCATCTTCATGATATTGAAGATTATGATCATGTCCTGAAACAAAGATGATATTTTCTTTATCCTGAACAATACTTTTCAACCGGTTGGCAAGATCAGCATAATGCTGATTGTTGATATCCTGAGGATTTGCCCCTGACGAGCTCCTCAATATGTTGATAACACTGGCCACAACAGGAACAGGAATTTTACTTTTAAGAGGATAAAGGTGAGATTTTGCAGAGTTAAATCCTGCATGAATTCCGCTGCTGATAATAGGATGATGCAGGGCCACAATAATTCTTTTGCCTTGATTTTTGATGACCAGGTCTTTAAACTCTGTGAAAAAATCTTCACGGGTTTTTATATTACAGTTTTTATTGATTCCCGGGTAATTATCCCAGTTGGCGATCACCCATTCCGTATCAATGGCAATTAATTTAATATCCTGAGATATGTTGATGTCATCAATAGGGCAGCCGCTTTTAGGTAAAAAGGGCTTCTTATCATTGAAATAATTCTTTACCAGGGTTTCCTGGGCTTTTAATCCGTCCACACCGCTGTACCAGTCGTGGTTTCCGGGGATCACCAGTGTCTTTCCTTTGAAGTTTTTGGTGATAGAAAGCTGATTTTCGAGTTTTTGTTTGGCAAGATTATAGTCTTTATCCGTTTCTTTAGGCATTCCGTTAGGGTAGATATTATCACCCAAAAAGATCAGCATAGACTTGCTGTCTGCAGAATCCAGCTTGCCTTTCAGTAAATTCAGGGTTTTCTGTGCCTGAACTTCATCTGCATTTCCGGCGTCACCGATCAGGAAAAGCTTAAAATCAGCTTCAGATTTTATATCAGAATCTTTCACTTCAAATAAGTTTTTGCCTTTTTGTACGTTATAGGTTGCACAGGAGTAAAGGGCTCCTGCGGATAATATTGTCCTTAGAACAATAGAAGTATTTTTTAGATGAGTTTTAAAGGATAAATTCATAAATTTACAATAACAAAAATTCAGGAATGAGCATTCTACACAAAGCTAAAAATTATGTTGAAATCTTATTCAAAGATAAGTTATCTTCGGTATATTTTTATCATAATTTTATTCATACTGCCTATACAGTAAACAAGGCAGAAGAAATCATGAAAAATACTCCTGTTTCCGAAGCGGATCAGGAGAAGGTACTTGTGGCACTCTGGTTCCATGATACCGGCTACATAGAATGTGCGATGAATCATGAAGAGAGGGGTGTGGAAATTATGAAGGATTTTCTGCATCAGGAAAATTACCCTGAAGACTATATTGGAGATGTTGAAAAACTGATCATGGCCACAAAAATTACTTATGAGCCTCAGAATTTACTTGAGAAAATAGTGAAAGATGCTGATTTCAGCCATTTTGCAGGTCACGATTATAATGATATTTCTGATGCCTTGAGAAAAGAATGGGAGCTTACCAATGTAAAATGTTTTTCTAACGACGAATGGAATGCCGGAAATCTGGATATGCTGAAAAACAGGCATACTTTTTATACAGATTATGCCAAAGAAAACTGGGAACCTTTAAAAAATAAGAATATCAAAAAGATTGAAAAAAAGCTGGAGAAAGAAGCTGAGAAGAAGGAAGATAAAAAAGATAATTCTGAAGGGAAAAAAGAAAAAGAAAAATCTGACAGAAGTGTCGATACTTTATTTCGAGTGACGCTTAATAATCATACAAGACTGAGTGATATTGCAGACAGTAAAGCGAACATTCTGTTATCTGTAAATGCTATTATTATTTCAGTATGCCTGTCTGTATTAATTCCGAAGCTGGATACCCCTAAAAATTCACATTTGATTCTTCCTAGCTTTATATTACTGCTTTCAAGTGTGCTGACAATTATATTTGCCATCCTGTCTACAAAACCCAATGTAACCAAAACAACTTTTACTCCTCAGGATATTGCTAACAGAAAAGTAAACCTGTTGTTTTTCGGGAACTTTCAGCAGATGCTGTTTGATGATTATCATAATGCAATGAAAGACCTTATTAAGGACAGGGATTATATTTACGACTCTATGGTAAAGGATTTGTATTACCTGGGAAAAGTCCTGGACAGAAAATATAAGCTTCTATCCATAACGTATAAGATTTTTATGGCTGGAATTATTATTTCAGTACTTTCTTTTGGATTTGCATTTCTTAGTCTTTAATTAAAAACAGATACAATGATTGTTAGGCAGCGTACAAACTGGCTGAAAATGCTATTTATATGGAGAGGTTCTGTGTTAAAGAAAATTGTAGTTCAGCTGATCATTATTACGCTGTTTTCATTGGCTATTTATTATTTTAAAGGAAAAATATTTGATTATAAAGTACATCTTAATCCTACGATTTTTACATTAATAGGATTGGCATTAGCCATTTTCATGGGTTTTTGCAATTCCGCAAGCTATGATCGTTTTTGGGAAGGCCGCAAGCTTTGGGGACTGCTTGTTATTGAAACAAGATCGCTAACAAGGCAAATTTTTTCATTGGTAAATGATTCTTCTCCTGAATCTAAAGAAGAAAAACAAAAAATCATCAAAATGATCTCTGCATTCTGCTGGTCTTTGAACCATCAGCTCAGAGATAAATCCGGAACTGAACACCTTTCCCGATTACTTTCTCAGGAGCAGGTGGAGCAGCTGAAGGATAAAAAATTTATTCCAAGTATAATCCTGGGTTTTATTGCCGCCTGGCTGAATGAACAGCAGAAAAAAGGAAATATTGATACCATTGTACTGACTTCTATGGACCATCAGCTGAATCAGTTTTCTAATATTTCCGGAGGCTGTGAGCGAATTTATAACACACCGTTACCATTTGCCTACAGTGTTTTGCTGCACCGTACGGTATACCTATACTGTTTTTGGCTTCCTTTTGGGTTAGTTGATTCCCTGGGATGGATGATGCCTTTAATTGTCCTGCTGATCAGTTATACCTTTATTGCATTGGATGCTATAATCCAGGAAATTGGGGAACCTTTTGGGGAAGAAGAAAATGATCTGGCCCTGAACAGCATCTGCCGTACTATTGAGTTTTCTATTTTTGAGCAGGCTGAAATACCACAGGGTGAGCTGAAGAAGCCGGATACTTATTTTATAGATTAGGATAATCTGGCTGATGATTGGTTTTTAAGAGTAAAAGTTTATTAGTTACCTAAAAGCACATCAAGATGTAAGTCGGAAGATATACCTTCTCACTATGAAAAAAAATGCTTATCTACCCATAATAAGGCAGTAGTTATTAAGTAAAAATGAAAAAATCATAAAATTATTGAGTCCACAATTTATATCAACGTCACTCTCAGTGCCAGCAACCCAGTGATCCCCTGAAGGTCTTCAACTTTCAGAAATTCTACGTTAGGTTGTAAAATTCCTTTGTTCTGAAGTTTTGAGATATATTCGAGATATTCTTTCTGGTTTTCCATTCCGAAATAGACTATGGTAATCTTTCCGGGAGCAGTAATTCTTTCCGAAGAGTCTTTTACATGAGCTTTGTCAAGACGCTTTTTTATGATTTCATAATAGGAATTATAAGCCCCATCTACATCAAAGCGCTTTTCATCCATTCTGAATCGGATGTCTATTTTTTCATTGTATACAAAGATCAGTGAAGCTATATCCAGCTGAATCGGAAGCTGCTGTTTAAAAGACTGAAACTCCATTTCCATTTTGCAGATGGTTTTCAGCTGCGAGTATCTTAGCTTATGGACTACTTTTGAAGTGTAATGAAGCTCCGGAGCTATAGTGGTACCAATGTACAGGTTGTGTTCCACTCCATCAGACTTAAACCTTTCATAATAATGTGGAAAGATCTGTTGAGCTTTCACCTGGCTTTCATCCAGCATATCTGCCAATTTCCTGTTGACAAGCGTTATAGAATCATCCAGTTTTTTTCTGTGGTTATAAAACAGGTCAGTTTGAACCCGCACCTGCAAAAAGTACTCTTTAATTTTAGTTTTTAATTCTCTGGATGATCTTACCTCCAGTTTTCCCTGTAGGAACGGATGAATTTCTTCTCTCAATAATCTTTGAAGGCGCTGTTCAGTATCAGCCTTGATCTCATTATTCAGTTCATTTTCAAAAACATCTAATGCGAGCATAAACTTTTCCGAATCAGAATTGGTTATTGTTAAAATATCAATTAACCATTCAATCTGCTGGTTAAGGTCCTGAAGCATAAGGTTAAAACGTTTTTCCGAAGAAGAACGGATGTCTGAGACTCCAAATAAAGGGGTTAGATTTTTAAATGATATTTCCTTTAGAGTATATATTTTTTTTCCAAGCGATGCCGTAAAATATTTTTCAGCTTCATTCCTGAACTTCCATACCACACTGTCATGAATAGATGTATACTCACGCTGGATAATAGCTTCTATCTGGTAATTTTTCTCAAAGTAGAATCTGCTTAAAGAAAAAAGGATCATATCGGAAAAAAACTCCATTTTTTTGAGTTTTAATCCGTTAAAACTGCCAGCCAGAGGAGACGTGAATTCCATGATAGCAAGAAGCTCACTGTCTTTCATGATAGGAATCACCATAAAGCTGTTGACATTATTGTCTTTTAATATGCTGAAAGAAGGAAGCTGTCTGACATTTTCATCCAGATTATCGACGTTGGAAACCACAATGGGTTTTGAGTTGTGGTTTAAGTTATTGAAAGTATTTTTACGGGTTTCTTCATCAAATGTATTGATCCAGAAATCAAGGATATGATTGGTTAGAAGACTTTCGTAAATAGGAAGTTTATCAAGCTTCTGTTCTTTCTTATTAAAAGTCATCAATCCAAAATTAAGCTCTGGTACATCAAAATAGGATTTGAAAATTTCAGTCAGGTTTTCATCCGGATTTAAATCTTCAGGATCAATCTCTATCATGCTTGACTTCAGATCAGATAGTGCGACTTCGGAAGTACAGTCTACCAATGAAATAATTGTAAATCCTTTTAATATCCAGGATTGCGAAGGAAAATATTTTTTCCACAATTTAAAGTCATCAAGATTTTCCAACAATACATCCAGAATATCATCCGATGGTATTTTTGCTTCTTCTGTAGGATAAATTTCAGTAAAGTCTGAGTTTACTGTAATTTTATAATGTTTCATGATTCCCTGCTGATTCGGGATATCATAATAAAAAGGGATTGTACTTTTGATATCTTTCTTAAAGTAACTCTGAAGAATCAGACAGCAGCAGAATACATAAAACTCATCGTCATTAATATTTCTGAGTTCTATTTCAAAATCTTTACCGGCGTCCTTAAGGATGTTTTTAAACCTTTCGGTATAATTAAAAGTAATGTTGGAAAGGGGAATACTTGCTGCCTTTATTTCATTATGGGTAAGACCGGTAGGGAAAAGGTCAGCAAGAAGTAACCTGATGAGGTCTTCATGTTTTTCCAGCAAGGTGATATCCTGAAAGCCTTCTTTAAGCTCTGTAAAGTTTTTTGTTCTGTCAATCAGGGATTCAGCATAGTTGACCCTGTATTCCAGACGGTCATTATATCGGATATGTTCCAATACATCCAAATATTTTTTGAACGATATATAAACCTGAAAGGGAGAGTCTTTTTTGTAAAGATTAGCCAAGAGCTGAAATTTAAAGTAAAGTTATGAAAAAAGTTGCCTCCAATAGTTCTGGGACAACTTTTATTATTTTAAAAATATAGTAATTGTTTGGTGGTCAGGGCTTCTGATTTTTATGATGAGTATTAGAACTTTATATTATATCCCAGTATAAACTGTGTTCCGAAGATATTGAAATGCTGGGCATCATAGCTGGATTGCTGATATCTGCCATTAAAGGTTACCGTATTATAAACTTCATCATACGTTTTATCTGACCGTTTTTTCAATTTCATATTTTTCACTGATTCCGACTATTGATTCCATTAAGTTACCTTCCATAGTGATTGTACCGGATTTTTTAGATAGGGTAAGAGATTTCCCATCGGAAATATCTTTTAGTCTGAGTTCATCTTTTGATTCGCTGAATAATTTTAATTTTTTTTGAACATTCTCCACATAAGAATCGATAGAAAGTGTTGCACTTTTCCCATGGATGTGTAGATGAATCTGTCCCCAGGCTCTGGGATCTGCAGTTTCATCTTTTAATCTTAAAAATGAACCTGAATATTTCCCGTTCCAGATAGATCCTGTTTCCTGTACAGAAGCTTGACCTGGATCTTCTTCCGCTTTTGTTTTCTGTATTTGCTGCCCTGTGACAATCTTCTCACGCTTTAGACTGGAATTGGGTTCCGGAGTGTTTTTATTGCCATGGGTTTCCTTGCAGGAAAATAATAACAGAATCCCGGCTGTGTAAAATATTGTGTTTAAATTCATGATTTATGGAGAGCATTTCTTTAGTATGATTTCTTTGGTTTTGCTTTCCTGCTGGAAATTAGTTTCTTTACATTCTCTCTTCTTTGTTTTTCTGTTGTAAAACCCATACCAGTAAAAATGCATAGTATTTTTATCAATGATCTTCAGATATACTATAGGTTCATTATTTACATATTCTTTCCAGTTGAGCCCTCTTCCAATATTTCCAATATCTTCCGGAACTTCTTTTAGTGTATAGGCAATACCTTTTTCAAAATCATATCTCTTGAGTTCTTTCATATCGATATAAATTTGATTGTATAAAACCGTCAGTGATGCCTCTTTGCCATCGATAGATATGCTTCCGGCTCCTTTTTTACAGTCTACCTGCAGGAGAGTATTCTTCTTCTTCTTTTTGGGAGGTTTTATCTTCAACACTTTTTATATTTATTGGGCCTTTTGATTGTTGTAAAGTATCATTTTCCTGTATTGAATATGCTACTGAAGTATCAGATTTTTTTTCTTCAAATTGAACAGCCTTCTATTTCTTTTCTTTACAGGAAAGTAATAATAAAAACCCGATTGTATATAGTATTTTGTTTAGGTACATCATTGAGAGTATAATGATTTTCTTATATTACTCACTACATTTACTTAGGATTATAGAGTTTTCTTTTCCAAATAAATTTTTAATAAATATTTTTTCTTTTATAAAGTCCAGCCAATTAACTGATATTTTATATTCATTAATAATATCAATTTTGGCAAGTACATCTCCTTTTGTAAGGGTAGTTATTTTTTTTATATCTACTCCTTCTCCAATAATATTTGTTCCAATATACTTTAATGATTTATTGTCGGAATTTACTTCAACCATCATTTTAGCTATGAGCTTTGTTTTATAATATATACTCAGATCCCCTTCATCTTTTTTATAAAATAAGATATTACTTACATGGTCATTAGTAGTACATTCAGCTTTCCATATTCCTGAAAAACTGAAGTTATTTAACTGATCATTATTGAAGCTTGCGTTGACTGTAAAGACTTCCTTTGAAGATAGACTATCCTTAATTATTTTGTCAATCCTGGAAGAATCATCTTTTTTTTCTATTATTTTTTCAGTTTTACCTTTGGTGTAAGAGATCTGTTTTTGAGAATCTTGTTTTTCCATCTTCTTATAGGAAAAGATGCTTATGGTTAGAAGTAATAATAGAAGATTTGATAGCTTCATCATCGTTTTTATTTACATGGCTAGAGAATCAGAAGAGAAAATTATTACCATTGAACTCTTGTTTTCTTAGTCTTTCTTTTTGGCCGAAAAGTTCGAATTTTTTGTTTACTTCTGATCTATATTTTATCTCTTATTTTTTCTGCATTATATTTTTATATGAAAATCTATTAATTTTTAAAACTATAATGATGTTACTTATTTCTGTCACGAACTCTTTGTGGTATCTTCTTCAAATCTTTATCTTGGGTTTTCATCAATGATATATATTTTTGATAATATTCTTTGGCTTTTCCTTTATCATTTATTTCCCAATAAGCGTCTGCTATATTAAGGTATGCTACTACTCGGGTTGGAGATTTTTCTATAATTTTTGTGAGCAGAAAAATGGCTTCTCTGTTATTTTGTGATTGTTGTAGATAATATCCTATGTCATTGTATTATAATATATTTTGTTGAGTGATGGGAAATGTTTGTAATAATTGTTTATATCTTTCAATTCCCTGTACGATTTGAGGTGAATTTCGTTCTTTAAATCGATCTATAAATTCTTGTAAAGTTTTTCCTGAGTAATATTCAACACTACATTCCTGATTTCTATTCTCTTCACCCGGCATCCCTTTTATTTTAAATTTATAGGGATTTTTTGAAATGTTGATATTCTGAATTACGTTACAGACATATGTTTTTGTATAATCTTCCTGCCATGAACTTGTTTTGTAAACTACATTTTTTAAGATAAAACTATTATTATCATATATAATCTGATAGTTTTCTTCATAGTATCCTCTATCGGGAAATGTGGTAACAATAACAAATCCCTCTTTTGTTTCTTTAATATCAGATACTTTATTTCCTCCATCCTGAGAGAAGTTAATGGTTTTCAATACTAAATTGAATTTGTTATCTTTTTTTATATAGAGTGAAAGCTCATCTCCCATTCCAGGAGCACTGGAAACTACTTTATCAGGAATATTATCTTTATTAATATCTATATAATAGTTGACATATTTATCATTATCCAAAGTACCTGATTTTGACTTTTCAAATTGGAGTGTTTTCTGTCTTGCTTCTTTGCAGAAGAAAAACCATAAAAATCCGATTATAAAAAAAAATTGAGTCTTTATCATTTTAGTGACATGGTTCAAGAATTAATGGAGTTTTACCACCGTTTTCTTTTATAAGAAGAAAATCATTACCTACAAACTCCAGTTTCTGCTTTTTTATGTTATATAATCCGATCCATTGTAATTCTGCTTTACCATTTTTTTGCAGAATCAGCCTTCCAATAATTTTATCTTTTGAGATCTCTTCATCTACAATTTTTAAATTTTCTTTATAGTAATCTTGCTGAGAAGCTAAGCTTGCATACTTCAGAACATACTCATCTTTGTTAGATGTTTTTTCTACCTTTAGATTGATGTAAATGGCATTAAAGTCATACAGTGATAAATAACCTTCATTTTTATTGATATCAAGCTCTGTTAATTCATTTTTACAAATTACGGCCCAGGTCCCTTTTAAATCTGAAGGGGCCGTTTTTTCTTTTTCGCTTGTTGTATTTGGTGCAGTTTGATGATGAGAAATCTTATTTCTACTATTTGATTGTGCGTTCCCTTCAAATGATAAGAGAATAATAAATAACAATACAAAAGTGATACTATTTACATGCATTTTACTAATCTGATTATGAACATTTTTCTAATATAACAGGATTCTTACCCCGATTTTCCCTAATTAATGAAAAGTCTTTACCAGCGTAATCTAGTTTTTGTTTTTTCATATTATACAGACCTATCCAATGAAGTTCTACTTTGCCATCTTTTTTTATAAAGAATTTTCCAATGATTTTATCTTTTGATATATCTGATTCAGTTATTTTTAATGACTCTTCTACCCAATTTTCCTGAGTTGCTATATTTTTGAATTTTAAAATATATTCCCTATCAGTTAGTTTTTCCACCTGTACATTAATGTATATAGAGTTTCCATACAATGATATAATGTTTTCTTCTTTCCCTATACTGAAGGTGGTCAGTCCGTTTCCGCAGTTTACAGCCCATTCGCCTTCTAAATCAGATGGGAGTGTTTTTCCTTTTCCGGGTTTTTTATTTGATGCAGTTTTAGGATGCAAACTTTTATTTTTATTATATGACTGTGCGTTCCCTTCCAATGAGAAGAGAAAAATAAATAACAATATAAAGGTGATATTGTTTGCTTGCATTTTTTATATCAAAATTACTTTGTCTGTAATTTTTAATTTTGAGGAGAACATCTTTTTAGAATGATTTCTTTGGTTTTGCTTTCCTGCTGGAAATTAGTTTCTTTACATTCTCTCTTCTTTGTTTTTCTGTTGTAAAACCCATACCAGTAAAAATGCATAGTATTTTTATCAATGATCTTCAGATATACTATAGGTTCATTATTTACATATTCTTTCCAGTTGAGCCCTCTTCCAATATTTCCAATATCTTCCGGAACTTCTTTTAGTGTATAGGCAATACCTTTTTCAAAATCATATCTCTTGAGTTCTTTCATATCGATATAAATTTGATTGTACAAAACCGTCAGTGATGCCTCTTTGCCATCGATAGATATGCTTCCGGCTCCTTTTTTACAGTCTACCTGCCAGGTTCCATCAGGAGAATATTTCTCTTCTTTTTGGGAGGGTTTATCTTCAACACTTTTTATATTTATCGGGCCTTTTGATTGCTGCAAAGTATCATTTTCATTAATTGAATATGCTACTGAAGTATCAGATTTTGTTTTTTTAATTTGAACAACCTCCTGTTTTTTTTCTTTACAGGAAAGTAGTAATAAAAATCCAATTGTATATAGTATTTTACGTAAGCACATCGTTTAAGGAGAATATGTTTTTATCACTTTGCCGTCTTTATAAACCTCAATTTTATCTACAGGTCCATCCGGAGAATAATTCCATTCTCCGTCTTTTATGCCATTTATGTAATTACCATCTTCAATAACTGTTTTTCTATAATCTGTTGAATATCTTTTTTCGATCCAATAGCCATTTTTTAAATGATTATTTGCTTTACCTTTTAATTGATATTCATATACTGCTGTGTTAGAATGTGTTAATTCTTTATTACCCCATCGTTGATCTATATTTTGGACATCAAAATAGTCTAAAAATAGACCATTTTTAATCTGGAATATCATACTTTTAGAAGATCTTTCCCGGAGAAATTTTAGAATAATTTTATCCCCTTGGACTTCAGAAGTTCTTTGGTATTTTTCTTCAGAGTTTAATTGCTCATAAACAATCATACCATTATAAATATTATTCGAGGTCTCATTGATTGTTAAAATACATTGATATTTTGCATCTTCATAATTGGCCTTGATGTAATAAGACTTAAAAGTAGTATTGTTTAGTACAAAATCTTTATAATTGTGGAATTGTAGTAAAGTATCATTGGAGGAGGTGAAAATATCCCACATATAAGGTCTCTCAATTTCCCTATCCAAAGATTGTGATAATAATTTTTTTAAATGCTTTATAGTATTCTGGTCTTCTATCTTTTTTCCTATTGCATTTTTATCAACATTATTTATAGAATAATTATCTATAATACTTTTAGTATTTGATATTTGCGGTGATATTTTTTTTTGAGATGGAAGTGTTTCAGATTTACAATTTTTAATTTGAATTAAAAAAAGTAAACATAGTATATATTTCATATTAAAGTTCTTTTAGAGTTGGTTTGTAACCCTGTAAGTGTAAATGGTCATTATGGCCGTTGTCAGAGTCATTTGTACAATGTCGAAGAAGTTTATTTTTCTTTTCACCGAAATATTGGGAGAGCATACTCTTCCATCCAAATTTATACAATGAATCATTAAAATTATTTTGTCTTTCTTCATCTAGTCCTTTCCACCCTAGTGTTTCACCATTATCAAACAGATTTGTTTTGCCTCCTTTTTTGTCCTTTCTAAGATATCTAAGATCTCCATTCATACCATTTTTATGAGATTTGCTTCCCCCAATAGATTCACCTTTTTCATTACTAAACCCATTGAATGTAAAGTCATCGTAATTACATGCTAGCATTGCACCGAATAATGAGGCTATTGTAACATCGTTCATATAGTAACGATTAGTATTAACGGTTAAAGTAAATCCTATTCCATTATTTTTATAACTTTGTTTAACAGTCCTAATATCAATTAGATAAACATTATTAGAATCCTTTCCTAATTTATCTTTATAAAGCCCTCCATAATTATCTTTGACTTTTTTTAATTTATATCTACCTAGGTCATGAACATTTCCGTTAGTATCATGGTAAAAATATGCTGCATATTCTCTTTTTTCATTTTGGATTTTGTATTGAATTTCTCCAGAGCTTTGAATGTGATATTCTATATCTGCATCTGTTATGGCTGTGTCTGATTTTTGACATTCATCTGTTCTCAAAACATTCTTTATTTTTAATAAGATTGTTTCCCTTGCAGCTACATCTTCTGTTGAACCATGAACTAATCTAGTAGTTTCAGTAAAGTTTCCAGATTCTGCAACAGTATTTAGATCTTTTTCACTGCCATTGTTTAAAAGTACTCCGTGTTTCCAATACCAGCCTGCTGATCTTGTTGTAAGCTCAAGATCCTCTAACAATAAATCAGGGCTACTTACCAAATTCTTACCAGAATATTCTCCAAATCTCCTATAACCCTTTTTTCTTGTAATCTGAATTAATCCTCTACCCCTATATTTATACCCATCACCACTTGCTTCATCACCATTTTCTGCAACATTTCTATAAACATAATTCCCTAATTTTTCGGGATTTTTAAAAAACTCGTTAGGGTTTGAATATAACCTAGGATGGCTGCTTTTTTTCCAAAAACTATGCAATGCCTCTTCAGTAGTATAATACAAGTTTTCATCTATTCTTGCAAAATATCCTGTTTCTTTAGTTATTTGTGCTAAGAAGAATGCTTTTTTTATACAAGTATTTATATTGAACTCTTTTAAGGTTTTATTTAAAGCTTCCAGAAAGTTTTCTAAAGTAGGAGAATTTAGACTATTAATTCCTTTATAAAATAATTGTTTTACATCAGGAAACATTTCTTGAAATTCTGCCACTGTAATTTTAGCCTCACATCTAGGACACTTATTCCCAATCTGGAAATACGCTCCCTCTTTATTCAAGAACTTCTTATCATGCTGTTTCTCACCCTGTGCTTTTGCATGAAGATACAAGAATTCCGGGACCTTTTTCAGAAGTTTAAAGGTGATGGTATCTCCGGCTTTGTAATCCTTTATGGCTAAAGCTTTTTCTATTTCTTCTACACTGGAGGTTTTGCCGTCTTCTATTTTTGGATTTCCCCGTTTACCGCCTTTGGCGTTGTTGAGAATATTTCCGGCGATAGATTTTTTATCGGCAGCATTTTTTATACTTGTAGGACCTCCGAATGTATAGGTATAGCTTCCATCTTCTTTTCCGTTGTTGATCTTATCTTTCCATTGCTTCAGCTCTTCTTCGGATTTCGGACGGAGGTGAATAGGAATTTTTACGAGATTGTCTTTTACGGTTCCTGAGAATTCTGTTTTCTCGGTTCCCGGAACTTCTCCTCCGGCAGGTGTTTTCTGTTCCATCTGTTCTTCAGTAATTTCCAGAACAGGGAGAACAGCATCTGCTGAACCTTTGATGATACCATCTTTTTCTTTAATGGATATGGTGACCTGTTTCCCATCCAGAAGCATGGTTCTGGCAACCAGGTACAGTTTATCATCGAGTGGGGCACTGTCAACCTTTTTAAAATCCACTCCCAGCTTGAAGGTTTTAAAAGTTACAGTCTTTTGACTGGTTGTATCTTTTCCATAAGCTTCGGCGGTTAATGCCGCAGCAATCACTTCAGGAGTGGTATATTTCTTTGAGGACTTCAGGTTCTCTTTAATTTTATTGAGAATGGTTTGTGCCACTTTATTTTTCTCTTCAGCAGTAGCTGTTTTGTTGCCACTTTTGCTTCCTCCGAAAGTATAGGTATGAGTTCCGTCCTCTTCTCCTGTTTTCCTGGTATATTCTTTTTTTGCAAAATAGGCATCCAGAAGGTCTTCAACCTTTACCTGATTGATGACGGTAGGAGAGACCCCTCCCGATGGTGGGGGTGTTGCCGGCTGGGTATTATTGATCTGTCCATGGGCTGTTTGTGGCTCGGGATGTTGTTGAGGTGACGGAGCAGGTTGTTGTTGTTGTTGTTGTTGTTGTTGTTGTTGTTGTTGTTGTTGTTGTTGTTGTTGTTGTTGTTGGGGCTGCTGAGGTTGAGGTTGGCCGGATGAAGGGCGTAATTCTGTTGGAGTATTGATATTTACATTATCCGTTGCATGCTTTTTATGGGCATAATATTCTACGGTTACATAGAATTCAAGCTGCTGAGGGTTTGTTTCACCTTGCATTGCTTTTCGCATAAGTGCTTTTGTCAGCATGAATTCTGCCCTGGCGATTCCGTTTTTTACCTTTTCTTTTTTACTGTCTATAGGCAGATTTTGAGCATTATGACCTGAGTCTCTGGAATCATCTTCCCAAAGAGTAAATTGCAGATACTGGGCTTCCAGATTCATGCATTTAGCTTCTGCCACCATTTTTTCCGTAAAGCTGAAAACAGTTCCGGGAGTATTGTCTATGTATTTTAGTTCAACTTTGTTGATCCGGGGAACATCGCTGGGCTGGGGCTGTATCTCAAGTGCCATTGGAGTTTTTCCTTCCGGATTATGAAGATAAGCTTCTATCCTGAAAGTATCTTTATAAGCTGTTGTATTAAAGGTAAAGCTGCTTATTCCTTTTTTCTTAATAGTGGTGGGAACAAATTTCCCGTTCACCTTTTTGAACAGATGCCAGGTAACGAGCGCCGGATTTCTTTTTTCTCTGGGGGTGGCAGGATACCATTCATCAATTTTGTAGGTAACCTGTTCGCCAACTTTTGGTTTTGTATTTCCCGATATTTTATAAATTCCTTGTTTTGACATGGCCGAAAAGTGTATGGTTAATAGGCATCTGCTTCATGATCATCCGTTTCCTTCTGGAATTCTTTGAAATCAATAAAAGGATTGATATGATGCTGTTCCTGAGGGTCTGCATTTTTAACATTCTGCTGAGTCATAGCAGCAGTCTGCCCATGTTCCATGATGGTGATTTTTCCACCTGTAGAGCACATAAGTTCTGAGATTTCTGTAACGCAGCTTTTACCCATTACTTTTACTTTTTCGTAAGTTTTCTGCCATTTTCCTGCGGGAGCATATGCGCAGGGAAGATATCCACCGGGAGTAGGTTTCAGTTTACATTTTCCGAAACTTGGGCCTTGGGGATTAAACTGAAGGTCATCTTCGGTAACGGCCAGATAATCAGCCTTACCTTCTTCATTATTCCAGTAATGTTTCTGATGGGAAGTGACTTTAAACTGTGGAAAGAGGTCTCCCTGATTACACTGGGTTTTTCCTTTCTGTATGACAAAGTGTTTTCCGTCATGTGGTGATGCGGATTCGGACATATTTTGCGTTTTTGATGGTGCTGTCTCAAAGATACTAATTTATTTTATTGCTTTTTCCATCATGAAAACATCTTTTTCTGTCACATCACCAATCTGAATTTCAAAACTTCCTGTGATTTTTTGAACTGCCAGATCCTTTCTGTTAAAAATATATTCTGCTTCATGGCGGCAGTGTACAGAGTTTTCATTAATGGGAGTTTGTTCAGAATAAATATAGTTTTTATCATACAGCTGATTGAGATTACGGTAGTCACAGCAGCTGCCGTTCTGAATGATTTTCAGTGCTTCATTATCTGTAGCTAAATCTTTTGGTAAGATCCGGTTATAAAGTTCAAAACGTATCGGGGAAGCATGGGCAATCCACGGAAGAAACTCATGATAGATTTTGGAATCGGTCCAGTCTCCATATTGGGCTCTGTAAAAAGATCCAAACAGGAATTGTACAGGAAGTGTATGCCTTATATCTCCAAGAATCTGTTTTTTATCTCCCGCCTTTTTTTTCATTTGATCGATATAAGAAGCTGAAAGTTCATCTGTAAAGTATTTTTTCAACGCTTCCAGTTCCTCTTTAATGACCGTTTCTGAATGCATAAACTCGGCACTTATAAGTCTGCCTTTTTCATCTGTCCTTATTTGCAATGGGTAAATAATTGTTGTGCAGGCTTTCGCCAGGCTGGAAATTTTACTGTCTGATTCCATTCCGTCCTTTCTGGAATCTACTAGCTGCATTGAAAAAAAGTGATGATCGTTTTGCGTTTTCAGGTATTTAAGTTCCATTTGATACTGATAATCTGCCTGCATGTTGTGGTCCTGATATTTCTGATGCTTCATGTTATAGCTGCCCTCCAATAAAGGGATCTGAAACGGAATATTTCCATGGGGTGGATGATAGTAGAAGCTGTCTCCATTTTCATTAATTTTAATATTGAGATTCTTTATTTCATCCCCAAACGGAATATGAAGGAGTGTTCCAGGTTTCAGCTGTACAGGCTCTACCAGTCTGTTGTGCAGGGCGCAGCATTTATTATGCACCTCTTTGATATAGTTGGGGTTTTCTACTTTCAGGTCGGAAGCAATTTTCTCCAGAGTATCGCCTGGAAGAGTCATATACGTGATCATGTGATTGGTGTGTTTAGTAATGTGAGATGGGGTTATAATGATAGAGAGTAAAATTTATTTTGTTGTCTGAAATTTATAAAAATTTTGACAAAAAAAAACCTTCCAGATGCCTGGAAGGTTTTTGATATAATAATAGATAACTTTTACAGTCCGAATATTCTTGCAAACAGGTCCGGGAAAATTCCCAGAACGATAATCAAGGCAATAACAACTACTGCAATGATATTATAAGTAAGCGTTACTTTCTCTGATGACTTGAATGTTGATTCTTTAAAGAAGAACATGGCTACAATCAGCCTTAAATAATAAGCGATAGATAGGGCAGAACCTAACACAGCTACCAATACAAGGAAAGCTGCACCGTTCATAGCCTGGGAGAATAAAGCAAATTTCCCCATGAAACCCGCTGTTAGCGGAACTCCTGCCATAGAAAGCATAGAGATTGCTGCCGCAGTAGCTAATAAAGGTTCTGTTTTTGCCAATCCTTTGAATGCTCCGAAAGAAGTTTCTCTCTTTAATTTCTCTACCCAGATTAAGCACATAAAAACTCCTACTGTAGATAATGAGTACGCAAATAAATAAAATGCTAAATTATAAGTAGAAAGGCTGGTCATTCCGAAGAATACCAATCCGATGTATCCGGCGTGAGAAACTGAAGAGTAGGCCAGCATTCTTTTTGCATTCGTCTGGGCAAGACCCATAACGTTTGCCAAAAGCAAAGTAATAATTAAGAATACCCCTAAAACATTGATCCATTCATGGGTAACCCCGGCAAAACCAATGGTCATTAATCTGAACAGGGCGAAGAATCCTGAGATTTTTACTACACTTGCCATGAAAGCTGTAATTAATGAAGGAGAACCTGCATATACATCAGGACTCCACATATGGAAAGGTGCCAAAGCGACTTTGAATGCCAATGCACAAAGGATTAATAATACCCCTAAGATAAACATTACATTACCAGTGTTTGCTATTCCAAAATCATGGATCTTATAGAGGTCAAAACTTCCCGCACTTCCATAGATGAACGCAATTCCGAAAAGTAGGAAACCTGTTGCGAATGCACCCATTAAGAAATATTTGATAGAAGCTTCGTTTGATCTTAAATCAGTTTTGTTGGCTCCGGCCATTACATAAAGTGGAATAGAAAGAATCTCCACCCCCAAGAACATCGTCACCAGGTTTTGGTATCCGAAAAGGATGATCCCTCCACATAATGCAAATAGCATTAAAGCATATAATTCCGACTGGTGGCTTCTGTGATTGCTGAATGCAAAACCTCCAAGGAAGAATAACAATAAGGTTGTTACAATGGATATTTTTGTGAATAATGCTGTATTGGCACTGTACTCATACATATGCTTGTAATGGTCGAAGAACGAACATTCCGGCATAAAACTTACGTACAATGCGATGATTAATCCCAAAATCCCAATGTATCTTGCGAATTTTCCTTGTTCAAAAACTCCTGAAAATAACGCAATAACTGCCGTTAGGAAAACAATAATTAAAACACTCATAATATAGATTTGAGATGTGAGATTTGAAGATAAAGCTTAAGATGTAAGACGTAAAGTTCCAGGTTTAGTCTCCTGTCTCTAATCTCTTGGTCTCCTGTCTTTTACTTTTCTCTAATCTCCTAATTTTTTAATTTTTAAATCTTTTAATTTTTAGTTGGCCATCGCCGTGTAGATAAACTTCACTGAACTGCTCACCATGTCTATTACCGGTTGTGGGAAAATACCAAGTAAAATCACAAAAACCGCTAAACTTGCCAATACAGAAAATTCTACACCTGATAAATCTTTTGCTGTGCTTAGAACTGCCTCATCTCCTTCTCCAAACATTGCTTTTCCGTAGAATCTCAATAAGTACACTGCACAAAGAATTACCGTAAGACCAGCAATTACTGCTGCTGTTCCGTTAAAATCATATACTGATTTCAATAGAATAAATTCTCCGATAAATCCATTGGTTAATGGAACTCCCATTGAACCTAATATAATGATCAGGAATAATACCGCAAATTTAGGAGCTACTTTTGCTAAACCTCCCATTTGTCTGATATCTCTTGATTTAAATCTCTTGTATAAAATATCACAACAGTAGAATAATCCTACCACGTTGATACCGTGAGCGAAAGTCTGTACCAAAGCTCCTTCAGCACCTTCAACATTGAAATTACCTCTTAAAGTAACCACTGCTGAAGCAAAGATCCCTGCCACCATTAATCCTACGTGAGAAAAAGATGAATACGCAATGATTCTCTTCATATCTGTTTGGATGATAGCAATCAGAGCTCCGTGAACAATTCCTACAATGGCAAGAATGATCACAATCTGTCCTGAAATCCCAGCAATAGGAAGTGGAGTAATTGGAAGTAAATAACGCATTACCCCGTACACTGCCATCTTAAGCATGATCCCTGATAGCAACATCGATCCCTGAGTAGGAGAGTAGGTATAGGTATCAGGCTGCCATGTATGGAAAGGGAATACCGGTAATTTCACTGCAAATGCAAAGAAAATAAACCAGAATACCACCGTCTGCTGTACTTCGTTAAGTTGCGCATTGTATAGATCTGTTAAGGCGAATGATGCAGAGTGGTTGTACACATAGATCAATCCGGCCAGCATAAATAAAGATCCAACGAATGTATATACGAAAAATTTCGTAGTGAATTCAAACCTTTTATTTTCCTGTCCCCAAAGTCCGGCAATAAACCAAATTGGAATCAATGTTACTTCCCAGAAAATGTAGAACAACAATCCGTCTAGAGAAGTAAAAACTCCTACAAGACCAAATTGCATCAACAGAATCAAACCGTAGAATGTATTTCTGTAGTTTACACTTTCATTGAAAGAAGATAAAATGATGATTGGCGCTAAAATATTAGTCAGCAATAGCAGAAGCATGCTCATCCCATCGATACCGAAGTGAAGAGAACTCTTCATAAATTGTGACCAGGGATAATTGATCTCATGCTGCAATACACTATCTACCGTCGGAGTAAAATCGAAATCCGAAAGTATATAAAATGTAAGAAGCATTTGTACCAGTGCAATTCCCAGTGCCAAATATTTGCTGGAATTACTCTTCCATGCAAAAACTAATCCCGAACCTACTAGAGGTAAAAGTAATAATGTTAATAATAAACAAGACATTATTATTGTAATAAAAAGTTAACAATTAATATAATTCCCACAGCTAAAGACATGATAAGAATATACGTCTCTACATTTCCGTTTTGAACACGCTTCATAGCTTTTCCGCTGTCTTCAGCACCATCACCTACAAAGTTTACAAAACGATCTAAGATACCCTTATCAAACATCTTTCCTCCGCGTCCTAATCCTTCAACAGTTTTTACAATCAATGCGTTGTAAAGTTCGTCAACGTATAATTTCTTAGCAGAAAGCTTTTCCCATCCGGTATAGCTTTCTTCTGCAACAGCCATTTTTTTCTTACTTACATAAGTGTTTCTAACGATAAACCATACCGTAAAGAACATAATCACTGTAGCTGCCAATAATATCATTTCAGTATTGAAAGGTACTCCCGAAAGGGTAGCTTCCATTTGGTTGTAGCTTTGTTCCGTAAGAACCGGCTTCAACCATTCCATCAGTTTAGCATAATGCCCGTGACCGATGAAGTGTGGCAGGTTGATAAAACCTCCAATTACAGAAAGAATAGCCAATACGATCAATGGTAAGGTCATATTTGACGGGCTTTCGTGTAAGTGGTGTTTTTGTTCTTCAGTACCTCTGAATTCTCCGTGGAATGTTAAATAGTATAATCTGAACATATACGTTGCAGTCATTGCCGCTAAAACAAATAAGATCACCCAGTACACCGGATTTTTAGCGAAAGCTGCTACTAAAATTTCGTCTTTAGAGATCATCCCTGATAATAAAGGGAAACCTGAGATGGCTAATGTTCCGATAAGGAAGGTAGCATGGGTAAGAGGAATGTATTTTTTAAGACCTCCCATGAAACGCATATCCTGCTCGTTGCTCATAGCATGGATTACAGAACCTGCACCAAGGAATAATAAAGCTTTAAAGAATGCATGTGTCATTACGTGGAACATAGCCGTTGTATACGCTCCAAGACCTAAAGCAATGAACATAAATCCAAGCTGTGAAACTGTAGAATATGCCAATACTTTTTTGATATCGTTCTGACGAAGTGCATAGAACCCTGCTAAAGCTGCCGTTAAGAACCCGATGAATAAAATTCCTCCCTGTACCGTAGGGGCTAAAGTAAATAAGAAGTTAGATCTTACTACCAAATAGATCCCTGCCGTAACCATCGTTGCCGCGTGGATCAACGCTGAAACGGGAGTAGGACCGGCCATTGCGTCCGGTAACCATGTATATAAAGGAACCTGAGCCGATTTACCGGTAGCACCGATAAATAAACTGGCTGTGATAAAGATGATCACGGTTCCGTCTAATTCAAATTTTGAAGCGTTTTCTGCTACTGAAAGGTAATCTACAGCATTGGTCTGAGCAGCAATCATAAAGATACCGATCAATAATGCAAGGTCACCAATTCTGTTCATAATGAAAGCTTTTCTTGCCGCTTTACCGTATTCTTCGTTAGTATACCAGAATCCGATCAACAGGTAAGAACAAAGACCTACACCTTCCCATCCGATGAATAAGATAAGGTAGTTGCTTCCCATTACTAAAAGTAACATTGAGAAGATGAAAAGGTTCAGGTAAGTAAAGAACTTATAGAACCCTTTGTCATGACTCATATATCCGATAGAGTATAGGTGGATTAATGATCCGATACCCGTGATGATCATCACCATCATTAAAGAAAGCTGATCGATCTGGAATCCAAAATTAATTTGAATACCATTGACTCTAAACCATTCAAAAGCTTTTACGATTACAGGCTGACTTTCAGAATTGAAATTCATGAAAAGACTTACAGCAATACAGAAAGATCCGAATACTGCTGCAGTGGCCAAAGAACCTACCAATATTTTTGGAAGATTTTTCCCGAATAAACCGTTAATAAGAAACCCTAAAAGTGGTAAAAGTACTATTGCATATACTAAATTCTCCATTCTTATCCTCTTAATTTATTAAATATACTCACATCTACAGAACGGGTATTTCTATAAAGCATAGCAATAATTGCCAAACCTACTGCTACTTCAGCAGCAGCCACTACCATAATGAAGAAAACTAAAAGCTGTCCGTCGCCGTTGCCTTTATATGCTGAAAAAGCTGCCAATAAAAGGTTTACAGAATTTAGCATAAGCTCTACACAGCCCAGAATCACAATAGCATTTTTTCTTAGCAATACGCCCATCACTCCCAGGCAGAATAATACCGAAGAAAGAATGATGAAGTACTCCAAGGGGATGCTTTGTATAAATGTATTTACTTCTCCCATAATTTATAAATCTTTTTTACCGATTAATACCGCGCCTACAATACCTGCCAGAATTAGGATGGAAGCAAGCTCAAACGGTAAAACATATTCATTAAACAAAAGTCTACCCAGATTTTTAGTAAGACCCACTCCTCTGTCTACATTCTCCACTACAATGTGGTTGTCCTGTACTCCTCTGAATACCCCTAATACCCCTACTAAAAGAAGACCTGCAGTAAAAACTCCAACAAATTTTAAAGTATTGTTCTTCTTACTTTCGTCTCCCTTATTAAGGTTAAGCATCATTAGGATGTAAAGGAAAAGTACCATGATGGCACCTGCGTACACTATAATCTGGATAATGGCTAAGAACTGTGCATTCAAAAGAATGTACATTCCTGCAATTGAAAACATCGTGACGATTAATGACAAAATAGCATATAAAGGATTTCTGGCAAATACAAAATAAACAGCACTTGCCACTGCTAAAAACGCCACCAAGAAAAATAAAAACTGATCCATTATTTTACCGCATTTTTTTGTTTCTCGGATTGTCTTGTTGTGATGTCAATCCTTTCATTTATTTTTTCAACTAATTTATCCTTTCCATAGATGAAAGAACCTCTGTTGGTTTCCACATCCACCAATCTGTCTGTAAGATAGATAGCGGATTTAGGACAGGCTTCTTCACACATTCCACAGAAGATACATCTCAGCATATTGATTTCATATACTGAAGCATATTTTTCCTCTCTGTAAAGGCCTTTTTCCTCTTTGGTTCTTTCAGCAGCAGTCATCGTAATGGCTTCTGCAGGACAAGCTACCGCACAAAGTCCACAGGCCGTACATCTTTCTCTGCCTTCCTCGTCTCTTTTCAAAACGTGCTGACCTCTCCAGATGGTAGTTCTTGGCTTCTGTACTTCCGGATACGAATATACTGCGGGAGCACCCTTTATCACGGTTCTTACAGCATGCTTAAATGTAATCCCCATCCCTGTAAAAATAGCAGGAAGGTAGATTTTTTCAGCAAGGGTCATTTCTTTATTGGAAACAACTTTTGATCTGTTTGTAAGTTTCATTTAATTATAGATATTAGATGTTAGACATTAGATTTTAGACTAATCTTGTCTGTTATCTTAATTATTTAATATTGATGATTGAATATGATACGCTAAAGATAAAGCTTTGATTTCATTATCAAATTTTCAAATCAGCTCATTTTCAAATTTCTTAGTTTGCAAATGCTAAAATTACAGCTCCTGTAATTAATAGGTTTACCAATGCCATTGGGATCAGTGTCTTCCACCCTAAGTGCATTAACTGGTCATATCTGAATCTTGGAAGTGTCCATCTGATCCACATAAAGATCAGAATTCCAATTACCGTCTTCGTTAAGAATGCTGCAATACTCAAAATACCTGCAATGTTTTCACCCCAGTTCTGAGTTACCCATTCAATACCAGGGTAGTTGTAACCTCCGAAGAAAAGAACCACCATGAAAGCATTGGAGATAAACATGTTCACATATTCTCCGAACATATATAACCCTAACTTCATGGAAGAGTACTCCGTAGAGTATCCTGTTACCAATTCAGATTCACACTCAGGTAAATCGAACGGGTGCCGGTTTGTTTCTGCTAAAGCTGCTACAAAGAAAACAAGGAAGGCAATTGGCTGGTAGAAAATATTCCAGTTCATACCAGAACCCCAAGGAATTACTCCCCATAATTTCCCAGTAGTCTGGCTTTCAGTAATTTCCTTTAAGTCTAAACTTCCTGACATCATAATGATAGAAAGCAGTGCCAGTCCCATCGCCAGTTCATAAGAAATCATCTGTGAAGAAGCACGGATAGCACCTAATAATGAATATTTGTTATTGGAAGCCCAACCTCCGATCATAATTCCATACACCCCAATGGAAGCCATTCCGATGATGAAAAGTACTCCCACATCAATGTTGGCTACCTGAAGATCAAAAGAAGTACCTGCAATATTTAAACTTTTACCCCAAGGAATAACAGCTCCTGTGATTAATGAAATAAACATTACTAAAGCAGGCCCCAATACAAAAAGGAATCTTTCTGCATTGGCCGGAGTAAAGTCTTCTTTAAAGAAAAACTTTCCACCGTCAGCAAGAGGCTGTAATAGTCCGAAGGGTCCTGCTCTGTTAGGACCAATTCTATCCTGCATGATAGAGGCAACTTTTCTTTCTGCCCAGGTAGAGTAGGCTGCAATCGTTAAGGACAGCAGGAAAAGCGCTAGTACAAGTATAAGTTTAAATGTTATTAAATCCATTTTTTTGTTATAGATGTTAGATATTAGAAGTTAGAAATTAGAAAGTCTGTGATCTAATGTCTGAAATCTGATGTCTTTTAATTAAAATTATTTTTCGTCTTTTTCACTGATTTCTTTAGCCATTGGATTGTCTAAAACTCTCAGTTCATCTTTAGGCTTCTCGTAGTGGTTCAATGAAATTACGGAGTGTCTGTCGATATGTCTAGGACCTTCGATGTTCCAGTCTGATAATGCTTTTCTTTCGAAACGGCAGGTATCACAGATAAATTCTTCAACTTCTCCCCACTGGTCTTTTCTTGCTGTTACTCTTACAATCTCGTCACCTTTCATCCATACCACAGCTTTTCCTGAACACTTATCACATTTACAGGAAGCGTTCATTGGTTTGGTAAACCATACTCTGCTTGCAAAACGGGCTGTTCTGTCTGTTAATGCTCCTACAGGACAAACGTCGATAATGTTTCCAATGAAGTCATTGTCTAAAGCTTTATTTAAATAGGTAGAAATTTCAGCGTGGTCTCCTCTGAAAAGAATACCGTGTTCTCTTGTATCTGTAAGCTGGTTTGCTGTCAATACACATCTTGCACAAAGAATACAACGGTTCATGTTCAATTTGATGTTCGGTCCAAGATCATCAGCTTCGTAAGTATTTCTTTCGAACTCTGTTCTTGTACTGTCTACACCATGTTCATAACCTAAGTCCTGAAGATGACATTCTCCTGCCTGGTCACAGATAGGGCAGTCCAGCGGGTGGTTTACCAATAAGAATTCGGTAACCGCTTTTCTTCCTTCCTGAGCTTTCTCAGAAGTAAGGTTTTTTACCTCCATACCGTCCATTACATTCGTTCTGCAGCTAGCCACTAATTTTGGCATAGGACGCGGATCAGCTTCAGATCCTTTAGATACTTCTACAAGACATGTTCTGCATCTTCCTCCACTGGTTTCCAATTTGCTGTAATAACACATCGCGGGAGGTACAGATTTTCCACCAATTTGTCTTGCGGCTTCCAAAATAGAAGTACCAGGCAAAACTTCAGTAGTCTGTCCGTCTATCGTTATTGTGAATTTTTTAACTTCTTCGCTCATATTGTATGCTTTAAGCTTTATGCATTAAGCAATAGGCTTTGTTATTTATATTTTTTCGTATTAAATGTATATCCAACTCCTGCAAGGACCTGCCCGAAAACAAAATCCTGCTGTGCTTTGTCAGGCTTATTATTTAATGTAGTTTTTATATCCCACATATTGATATAACCTGCTTTTACTTCCAGTCTTGCCATCCAGTGGTTCCAGAAAACAAGGTTAAGACTGGATCTTACGTCGGTCCCAAGACCTGCAACATGAAAACGGTCGCTTCTTTCATTTCCAAAAAGTCTTACATTACTTTTAGGAAACATGACTCCGATTCCTGCTCCGTAAGACCAAACTAAATCAACGTTTTTCTTGTTGATAAGGTTTTGATATCTTTCAAGACCCAGGTTTTCATAATTAAGTCCATCCGTATGTTCGAAAGTAAGGAACTTCTCATCTGCCAGGTTTACCTGTCCGTTTTGTACCATTCCTGCATATTCAGGATCTGAAATATGCCCTTTGAAATTAACTGTCTGATCCTGATCCATCACATATTTCATATGGTCAATTCCAAGAACAAGTGCTAAATTATCTTTGATAAAATATCCCGCTCTGAAATTATACTGAACTACGGTAAACCATCCCGGATTAATGTAAACGATTCCAAACTTTGTAGGTCTGTCCTGAGCGGATACATTATTCAGCTGAAAATCATAGCCATTTCCCTTAAAACGGATGTCAGAGTTACTGAAGGCGGCTCTGTTCCATCCAAAAAAAACAAACATCTGTCCCTTTTTGCTTAAAGGTTCAGGTTTCTGATTAGGAGTCGCTGCAAACGAATCCGCCATACTTCTGTCTATTAAAGTATCTTTTTCTTTTTTTTGTCCGAAAACAAAACTCGACAACATTAAGCCGACAACCAACAAATTTTTCATCTATGCGTTTTTTTCTACGGCCGGAATAGGATCTGCATAATTTGCCAATCCATAATTTTGAGTCTGTGATAACTCAGGGTTTTTTACATGCCACTCAAATTCATCTCTAAAGTGACGGATTGCTGCTGCAACTGGCCAAGCTGCGGCATCACCCAATGGACAGATTGTGTTTCCTTCGATTTTTCTCTGGATATCCCAAAGTAGATCGATGTCTTCCATTTTTCCCTGTCCGTTTTCTATTTTTTTTAAGATTTTATACATCCATCCTGTACCTTCACGGCAAGGCGTACATTGACCACAGCTTTCGTGATTATAGAATCTTGCTAAAGTCATCGTGTGTTCTACGATACACTGGTCTTCATCCAAAACGATGAAACCTCCTGAACCCATCATAGTTCCGGTAGCAAAACCTCCGTCTGCCAATGATTCGTAGTTCATATATCTAGGCTCCCCATTTACTGTTCTCAACAATAAGTTAGCAGGAACAATAGGAACGGAACTTCCTCCGGGAATACAAGCCTTTAATTTTTTTCCGTTGGCAATACCACCGCAATATTCGTCAGAGTAGATGAATTCTTCTACTGTAATCGTCATGTCGATTTCATATACACCCGGTTTATTGATGTTTCCACAAGCAGAAATCAATTTCGTACCGGTAGATCTTCCCACACCAATTTTAGCGTATTCAGCACCTGTAATATCAATGATAGGAACGATAGCAGCAATAGACTCAACGTTGTTTACCACTGTTGGTCTTTCCCAAAGACCTTTTACAGCCGGGAATGGCGGTTTTAGCCTTGGATTACCTCTCTTTCCTTCAAGGGATTCAAGCAATGCCGTTTCTTCACCGCAGATGTATGCTCCACCTCCTCTCTGAACATAAATTTCACAGTCGAAGCCAGTTCCTAAAATATTTTTACCTAAAAATCCCGCTGCTTTAGCTTCTTCAATAGCTTCTTCTAAAATATCAGGAATCCACGAATACTCTCCACGGATGTAGATATAGGAAACATTGGAACCTAAGCAGAATGATGAAATAAGCATTCCCTCAATCAATACATGAGGAAGGAACTCCATTAGATATCTGTCTTTAAATGTTCCGGGCTCAGATTCATCCGCATTCACAACAAGGTGTCTTGGAACGCCTTCAGGTTTTGCCAAAAAGCTCCATTTCATTCCTGTTGGGAATCCTGCTCCACCACGTCCTCTTAATCCTGAAGCTTTTACTTCTTCAAGAATTTCGTCCGGAGTCATCTTCAAGGCCTTTTCTGCTGCAGTGTAACCTCCCTGTTTACGGTATGTTTCAAAATAGCGAATACCTTCTATATGTGCGTCTTTAAGTAAAAGTTTTTTACTCATTGTTTATTATGCTTTTAGCGGTCAGCTATTGGCCTATGGCTTTTAGCTTATGGCTATTTTTAATTTGTTAAAATTTATTTAGTCTAAAGCAACTTGCCCCTGTCTGCAAAGATCCAGGATTTCATCTACTTTTTCTATCGTTAAATTTTCATGAAAGAATTTTCCCAGTTGTAACATTGGTGCATATCCGCATGCTCCAAGACATTCAGCAGGCTTTAATGTAAACATTCCATCTTCGGTAGTTTCTCCATCCTTAATGTTCAGTTTGGTTCTGATATGATTAAGGATTTTTTCGCTTCCACACACCATGCAAGGTCCGGTTCTGCAAACTTCCAAAACATATTTACCTACCGGCTTCATATTAAACATCGTATAGAAAGTAGCCACTTCATATACCTCAATCGGCTGGATACTTAATAGTTCGGCAACATAATCCATCACAGGAACATCTAACCATCCTCCGAATTCTTTCTGTGCTAAGTGAAGTACAGGAAGAAGAGCAGATTTCTGTCTTCCTTCAGGATATCTTGCGATAATTTTGTGTACCTGTGCTAAACTTTCCGGTTTAAAAGCTATTGTTTCGCTCATTTTTTATCTAAGATTAAAGAGTAAAGAACAAAGAAAAAAGATTCTAAAGTCCGTTATTCTAAATTCGTTTTATTTTGGGTTGAAGAAAGTCTTTTATCTTTCTTCTTTTATCTTTTTGTCTAATGTATTATGCGTCTAATTCTCCCGCAATAATATTCATGCTACACATCGTTACAATGGCATCTGAAATTACAGATCCTGTAATCATTTCAGGATATGCCTGATAGTAGATGAAACATGGTCTTCTGAAGTGAAGTCTATATGGGCTTCTTCCTCCGTCACTCACAAGATAGAAACCTAATTCTCCGTTTCCACCTTCTACAGCATGGTAAACTTCTCCTTTTGGTACATCAGTTTCTCCCATTACAATTTTGAAATGGTAGATCAATGCCTCCATTTTTTGATATACATCAGCCTTTTCAGGAAGATAGAAATCCGGAACATCCGCATGGAATGGCCCTTCAGGAAGATTTTCGTATGCTTGTTTGATAATTTTAAGTGATTCCCAGATCTCCTGCTGACGAACCATGAAACGGTCGTAAGTATCTCCTGAAGTTCCTACAGGAATAATAAAGTCGAAATCTTCGTAGGAAGAATAAGGCTGTGCAACTCTTACATCATAATCTACACCAGCTGCACGCAGGTTGGGACCTGTGAAACCATAGCTTAATGCTCTTTCGGCAGAAATAGCTCCCGTACCGATGGTTCTGTCCATAAAAATTCTGTTTCTTTCTAATAAAGTACCGAATTCTTTAAATCTTGCCGGGAAAGTTTTTAAGAAGTCCTGTAGCAGCTCATGGAATTTTGGAGTGAAATCTCTTTCAAATCCGCCAATTCTTCCCATGTTAGTCGTCATCCTTGCTCCGCAGATCTGCTCGTACATATCATAAATACGTTCTCTTTCAATGAACATATACGTAAGACCTGTAATAGCTCCCGAGTCCATTCCGGTTACCCCGTTACAGATCAGGTGATCACCGATTCTGGCTAATTCCATTAGGATAACACGCATATAGTCTACACGTTTTGGAACTTCTACACCAATCAGCTTCTCTACTGTCATATGCCAGCCTAAATTATTGATAGGGGCAGAGCAGTAATTCATACGGTCAGTAAGAGTAGTAATCTGAGAATAGTTTCTTCTTTCAGAAATTTTCTCAAATGCTCTGTGGATATAACCTACCGTTTGCTCAGCATGAAGAATTCTTTCCCCATCCATTGTTAGAATGTTCTGAAAAATTCCGTGAGTTGCAGGGTGGGTAGGTCCTAAATTGAGGGTATATAGTTGTCCGTCAATCTGTTCCTTACTTTCGTACTGGTTTAGTATATTAGATAATGAGTTATCTTTCATAATGATTGCTTTTAGCTATTTGCTTCAGGCTATTGGCTAGCTGCCATTGGCCATTCGCTTTTTATCTTCCAAACATATTATCGTCCTTGTCGGTTCTTGTACCATCTTCAAGTCGATATTCTTTCAACATGGGGTGGTATCCAAGATCTTCCATATTCAGGATAGGTCTAAGATCAGGATGTCCTTTAAATTTAATTCCATAGAAATCAAAAGTTTCCCTTTCCATCCAGTTAGCTCCCGCATATAATTCTACAAGAGAGTCCACTTCGATATTTTCTCTGGACATAAAGATTTTCAGACGTAATCTGAAGTTGACCATCATATTATGTAAATGATATACAACACCTATTTCTTTGTCCGGGAATTCAGGATAATGAATTCCACAGATATCAGTAAGGAAATTGATTTCTAATGATGAATCTTTAAGATAGTGGATAATCTTCTTGATATCTTCTTTCTTTACCTCAATGGTCAGCATTCCATACGGTTCTGAACTTGAAATAACAGATTCCGGAAATTCTCTGGTGATCGCTTCTAATACAAATTCGTTTGTCATTTCCGTTAGTTGCTTATATTGTAAGAATCTAATAATTTCTGATATTCAGGCATATCTCTTCTTCTGATGCTTTCACTTTCAGCAAGAGCCTGTACCTGCATTACCCCTTCAATAATCTGTTCTGGTCTTGGAGGACATCCGGGCACATAAACGTCAACCGGAATAATCTTATCAATTCCCTGAAGTACGGAATACGTATCAAAAATACCACCACTGGAAGCACAGGCTCCCACTGCCACTACCCATTTAGGCTCAGCCATCTGAGTGTATACTTCTTTCAGGACTGGTCCTAATTTCTTTGATATAGTTCCACAAACCATCAGCATATCTGCTTGTCTTGGAGAGAAAGAGTTTCTTTCCATTCCAAATCTTGAAGCATCATAAGTAGGGTTCAGGGTAGCCATAAACTCAATACCACAACAAGAGGTTGCAAATGGCAACGGCCAAAGTGAAAACTTTCTAGCCATACCGATTACGCTGCTCAGTTTTGTTGCGAAAAACCCTTCTCCTTCATATCCTTCGGGAGCAGGTGCATCTGTTCTTATTACTGGTTTTTTATCTGACATTTTGTTTGATTAAATATTTAAAGATTAAAGCATTTAAAAAATTTGAAACCACTGCTGATTTTTTATAAATTAAGTCATTCAATCTTTTAATGTTAAAATTTATTTATCCCAATCCAGTGCACCACGCTTCCAAACATAGAAAAACGCTACGAAGAAAATCGCAACGAACGTAAGTACAGCCAGGAATCCTTCCATGCCGAATTCTCTGAAGTTTACTGCATAAGGATAAAAGAATACGATTTCAATATCGAATAGTACGAACAATACCGCAGTCAGGAAGTACTTGATAGAAAACGGTGTTCTTGCATTTCCTTCACTAGGAACTCCACATTCCCAGCTTTGGTTTTTTACAGAATCTCCTTTTTTCTGCTTTGGACCTAGGAAATGTGCTCCAAGTAAGGAAACAGCTACGAATGCTACTGCTACACCTGCCTGGATAAGGATTGGAATATAACTTTCAGGTAAATTCATTTTTGCATTATTATCTCAATTTGCAAATTTAGCGAATAAACAAGAAAGCATGAAATTAATCAGCTTAAAAGTAGGATTAAAATAGAGAAAAATTACAATTTAGAATCAATAAAAATAAGGAGTTATTTCTTCATTTTTTTAAGAAGAGCATATGCCATGAATGAAATATATCCAAAAAGAACGCTGGCAAACACGATATTAATTATTGTGTTTGTTCTGTCATCCGGCGACTGAAAAAAAAAGTTGTAACCAATAAAGCCGGAGATGAGAATAGCAAAAATAATAAGTTGCGGTTTCATGAGAAAAGGTATAAGTTTTGAGTTATGAATGATAAGTTTTAATTTTCGAATGAAATCATTCATAGCTCAAAACTTATCATTCATAACTAATTATTATTTATAGTTAGCGAATACGTTCTTCTTCGTTTGTGGTTGACCGGGTTGTAATCCTGCCAAAGAAGCTGAACGCTTTTATTCTCCTCCAGCTCGGGATTTGTTTCTGCGAAATTGATTCCCATGCTTGTAAACCGTACAAAAATTTCTTTGAAGATAATAGCTGTTACGCCACGTCTCTGATATTCAGGGTGAATTCCGATAAGGTAAAAGTTGGCACGGTCATTTTTTTTGCCCGCCTGTAAAAAATGCCACCATCCGAAAGGAAACAGTTTTCCTTTTGACTTTTGTAAAGCTTTTGAATAGGAAGGCATTGTAATGGCGAAAGATACCAGTTGTTTATTTTCATCTACTACGCAGATTACGTAATTTTTATCAATAAAAGGGAAGTATTTTTCTTTATATGTTTTGATCTGCTCTTCCGAAATCGGAGTATAGGTAGATAGATGTTTATAGGTTTCATCTAATAGCTTAAACATAGGTTCCACATAAGGAAGGATCTCCTCTTTTGATTTGAAATTAAGAACACTAAGTTTATATTTCTGAGCGATTAAGCCACTGAATTTTTCTACTTTTTCAGGAAGTACTTTCGGGAAGTTCATTTCATATTCTACCCATTCTTTCTCTTTGGTTAAGCCAAGATTTTCAAGGTGCTTCGGATAGTAGGCATGATTGTAAATTCCTATCATTGTCGCCAGTTTATCAAATCCCATCGTCAGCATTCCTGCTTTATCAAGATTGGTGAAGCCCATCGGGCCTTCAATCATATCAAAATTGTGCTCTTTGGCGTAATCGGCAGCAGTCTGGATTAAAGCTTTTGAAACTTCAGCATCGTCAATAAAATCTATCCATCCGAAACGTACTTTTTTAATGCCTAATTCCTTTTCTTCTTTATGATTAATCATTACCGCAATTCTTCCAACCACTTTGCCGTCTTTTAGTGCCAGAAATTGTCTGGATTCTGAATATTGCAGGGCTGGATTCTCTTTTGCATCCCAGATTTTAATTTCGTCTTTAATAAAAGATGGAACATAGTATGGGTTATTTTTGTACAGATCCATTGGGAATCTTACGAACTGCTTGAGCTGACCGGCTGTTTTTACTTCAATAATTGAAACCTTCGACATAATTTTTGATGGTAATTTAAGGGCAAATATAAATAATAATATCATATACTTTGGCACAGTTTTTATATCATTATGAATAAAAATTAAACACAAAATCTATATAAAATGACGGGTTATTATATCATTATTGGTATTTCAATGCTGGTGAGCTGGTGGGTGTCATCAAGGTTGAAATCTAAATTTGAATATTATTCCAATGTACATCTTCGAAATGGTCTTTCGGGGAAAGAAGTAGCGGAAAAAATGTTGAGAGATAACGGGATTAATGATGTTCAGGTAATATCTGTTCCCGGGCAGTTGACGGACCACTATAATCCGGCAGATAAAACAGTAAACCTCTCTGAAGGGGTTTATATGCAGAGGAATGCAGCAGCAGCGGCAGTGGCAGCTCATGAATGTGGGCACGCTGTACAGCATGCTGTAGGATATGCAATGTTGAATTTACGTTCAAAACTGGTTCCTATTGTTAATATAAGTTCTAATTTGATGCAGTTTGTCCTTATTGCAGGTATTGCGGTAATGGCAGCATCCCGAAGCATAGAGAATCCAAATGGAAATACAACCGTTTTGGCAATTGGTGTGGCTATGTTTGCCATGACAACGCTTTTTGCTTTTGTAACACTCCCTGTGGAATATGATGCAAGTAACAGAGCGATGAAATGGCTTAAAGATACAGGAACTGTAACGACGGAAGAATTCGTTGGCGTACAGGACAGCTTGAAATGGGCAGCAAGAACTTATGTAGTGGCAGCTTTAGGCTCTTTAGCACAGCTTCTCTATTGGGGCTCCTTACTTCTTGGCGGAAGAAGGGATTAATCTTTAAATTCAAAGGTAACATATTGCATCTCGGATAATTTTTCCGAGATGTTTTCTTTTTGAATAAGTTTCAGTGAAGCAGTAAGGATGCAGTTTTCATTGGCATCAAAATTCAAAACTTTCGCATCAAATCTTGAAAGCAGCGTAAATATAATATTTTGCTGATTAAAATTAAATTGAATTTCGATTTGTGTTTCCAGTTCTTTAATGATAATACTGGCTTCTTCTAAAGTCATCTTTGCAGACTCCTTGTACGTTTTTACCAGTCCTGACACACCCAGCTTAGTTCCTCCATAGTAGCGCACAACAATAACAAGTATGTTGGTGATTTCATGGGCTAATAATTGATTGTAAATAGGTAATCCTGCACTTCCTGAAGGCTCACCATCATCATTGGCCCGATAATTTTCTCCATTTATTCCTATCCTGAATGCATAGCAATGGTGAGTTGCTTTTGGATGTTCTTCCCTTACTTTTTCCAATGCAGCTTTCAGCTCACTTTCATTATTCACAGGATAAGCAAATCCTATGAATTTACTTCCTTTCTCTTTTAATAAAGTGTTTTCTATGGGTTTTTCTATGGTTTTGTATTCAAACGTCATCCTCTCAACAATTGCTGGTGCAAATTTAAAACTTTAAAATTCACTATGTATGTATATTACCGAAAAATTTAATGAATGAAAAAAGAGCGTTTCCGCTCTTTTAATCTTATATATTGTTTCCATATTCTAGCATGGGAAGGATCCGTCAAGCCATGGTGGTGGACAGCTCATGCTGGAAGGAGTTGGGCAACAATGCTGTAATGAAGGCGGGTAGTAAGAGCAACATTCAGGTGCACTACCTCCCGCTAGTTTTTTTAAATTTTGTCTGGTGATTTTCTTTAAATTTTTCATAGCAATATTTTTGTATTACTAATGTAAATATATTATTTCATTTAAAAGGGATAAAATGGATTTATTTTAAGACAAAATAGGATACCGAGTTATCCCTATAGTTTTCAATTCTACTAGCTGTATAATTAAACTCAGGAGCTTTGGTCCCATCTTCCAATTTCAAATTCTCATTTTTGATGACAATTGCTTCGTCCCAAAGTTGGCCATCAATGAACTGCTGTAAAGTAAAACGTCCTCCTTCGATAATAACAGATTGAATCTGTTCTTTATAAAGTGTCTCCATGAGTTTCTGCAGGAAATTTTCTTTCTTAATCATGATAAACTGAATATGGTCTTCAGTTCCTTCTTTAATAGAATTCAAAACCAATGTTCTGGCTTCCTTATTGTAGATTTTAAAGGTATCCGGAACTTTCAGATCAAAATCAATTAATATTCTTACAGGATTTATCCCTTCTGCATTTCTTACGGTAAGGCTGGGGTTGTCATTTAAAGCGGTTTGGGTTCCTACCAGGATGGCATGTTCATCGGCCCTTAACTGATGGACAAACTGATTGACTAAAGGATTTGAAACAGCCGTCGGTTTGAAGTCCTTATCCAGAAAGCCGTCACCGGATTCTGCCCATTTTAAAATAATGTAAGGTCTTTTCTTTTCATGATACGTGAAAAACCTTTTATTCAGCTCAATGCATTCTTCTTCCAGAATTCCTGAAATGGCTTCGATGCCGGCATCCTGAACGATTTTTTTTCCTTTTCCATTGACTTTATCATGAGAATCCATCGCTCCGATAACTACCTTTTTAAATCCCAATTCTTTAATCTTTAAAGCACAGGGAGGTGTTTTTCCGTAATGGGCACAGGGCTCCAGGGAAACATAAATGGTAGATTCCGGAATAAGGTCTTTGTTTTTAACGGAATTGATGGCATTAATTTCAGCGTGGTTTTCTCCAGCTTTATGATGGTAGCCTTCCCCAATAATTTCTCCATTATGAACAATTACACTTCCCACCAGGGGATTAGGGTAGGTTTTGCCTAGTGCTTTTTGTGCCAGTTCAATGCATCTTTTAATATAAAATTCGTCGTTATTCATAGGTGTAGAAAAGAAAAAGCGAAGACAAATTGCTTTGCTCCGCCTTTATTTATTGTATTACAATTTAATCTCCGGTAATGATATTGTGGAGATTTTGTTTTAATGTTTCCAGATGAGCTTTCTTTTCATCAATAGTATTATAAGTATCTCTTAAAAGAGGATTTTCTCTTGATGGCTTAGTAAAGAAGGCCAGGTTATTTTCAAGTTTAACGATTTCGCCTTCAAGATCTGAAATTTGATTTTTGATCTTTCTTGCCTTGTCGGTAAGCTGGTTTTCAGATAGTCCTTCTTCTTTCAATTCAAGCTCATTGATCTTATTGATTTTTAATTTCTCTCTTAAGGTCTTATTGAATTCAGAATTAATTGAAATTTTATCTCTGGGAACTTTTCCAATATTATTCCATGAAGTTTTGATCTGTTCTATTTTTTCAATACTGCCTTCTTCATCAGTCACCATTTTCAGTTCATCAAGAAGGGCTTTTTTGTTTTTATAGTTTTCCTTCCAGTTGTCGGTAGACGTATTGCTTTTTTCTCTGTAATTATTGAAGAAAGCATTACATGCATCACGGAACTCGTCCCAGATCTTATTGGTCATGCTTTTAGGAACATGGCCCACTTTTTTCCAGTCTTCCTGAAGTTTTTTGAATAACGGAACTACAATATCCCATTCTTCATTATTCATATTGTCTTTGGCTGTCTGAATCAGTTTTAACTTTTCTTCAAGATTAGCCTGTTGAGAACCTTTTAAAGACTTATAATAGTTGTTTTTTGTTGTATTGAAACCTCTCAGTATAGTTTTAAAATCATTCCAGTTCTGATTCGAAAGTTTCCTTGGAACACTTCCTGTTTTTAAGAACTCGGAACGAAGGTCTTCCACTCTTTTGATAGCGTTTTGCCAATAGTTGTGATTGGGGGTTTCAGCAGGTTCAGACAGTTTCTTGATCTCAGCAATGATCTGATTTTTCTTTTCAAGATTAACATTTTGTTCCTGTTCGATCACTGCGGAAAGTTCAGATTTTCTTTCGTGAATTTTATTGGATATTTCTTTGAATTCTTCCCATGTCTTTTCACGGAATTCTTCTGCTACCGGTTCTGCTTCTTCTTTCCAAAGTTTATGAAGATACTGCAGCTCATTTAAAGCTTTCTGGATTACGGGCTCATTTTCCAGCTCCTTGGCACGGGCAATAATATGTTGCCTCTTTTCTAAGTTATGGCTGTATTCCTGCTCCAAAAATTCTTTGTTAAGATCCAGCATTTGATAAAACTGGTTCAAATGATGGAAATAATTGTTGTTAAGGATTTTAAACTCAGATTTTGCAACCTGTCCTGCCTTCGTCCATTCTTCCTTGATTTCACGGATGGATTTGAAAAGATTAACTCCCGGTTCAGAATTGGTGTAGAGATTTTTAAGTCTTTCAATAATATTCTGACGGTGTTCAAGATTGTTTTTCTGTTCTTCTTCCTGTCCTTTTTGAAAATCATCATGCTTTTCTCTGAATATATTAACTAAAGCAGAGAACTTAGCTTGTAAAGGATGTTCGTAACTGAAATTTTCAGAGGCATTTCCACCTTCTGTATATTCATGTTTTTTATCTTCCACTTCATCATGAATGTAATGACTTGCTTTTTCCTTCAGCAGATTGAATCTTTTGAAGTTTTCACCGGCATTAGGAGTGTTGATGATTTTTTCCATTTCCTTCAGAGCGTCTGTCAGGGAAATTTCAACAGCTTCATGGTCCTCCAGGTGCTCAGCATCATCCTCATGGGGAATCACATCATGAGAATCTTTATTTTCTGATGTTTCCTGAGATACTTCGTTCGGATTTTTCTTTTCTTCGTTTTCAGAAAGATTGTTTTCTGTAGTCATAGCAAATCTTTTATGTGAGTGGCGTTAATAATATCCTTTGAATATAGCTATAAAGCCAATTAAAGCACTAATTTATGTTATTTTTTTTGAAAATTCCAAATTTCCCAGGCTTTTTCTGCTTGTTGTTCAAGCATATAATAACCGTTTACTGTTTTCGCTCCTTTTTCTGCGGCATTGATAATAAACTTCGTATAATTCGGATTATATATTAAATCGATTACCAGGTGATCCGAAGAGATTGCTTCGAACGGAAAATTCAGGCAGTCTTCCACATTTGGGAATGTGCCCACAGGAGTACATTGAATGATGATTTTGTGTTCCTTAACCGTTTCCTGGTCCAGATTTTCAAAATTAATTTCTGTGTTTCGGGAGATTATTTGGCAAGGAATATTATTTTTATTCAGAATATATTGTACAGCTTTGGCAGCTCCTCCGTTTCCTAAAATTAAAGCTTTATTCTGGGAAGGTTGTTTGTGTAGAAAAAGAGTTTTTTCAAAACCAAAGGCATCTGTATTATAACCTGTTTTTCTTCCGTCCCGAATAAGAACACAGTTCACTGCTCCAATTTTTTCGGCTTCATCACTAAGCTCATCCAGATAGTTGATGATTTTTTCTTTATAAGGAATCGTAACATTGAATCCTAAAAGCTCGGGAGAAGAAAAAAGGTTTTCCACTTCATTAATTTCGTTCAGGTCAAATATGTCATAAGTAAAGCCTTTAAGCATAAGCTTTTGAAACTTATTTTCGAAGAATTTTTTAGAAAAAGAATAGGAAATATTCCGTCCTATCAATCCTAATTTTTTATTGGAATCCATTGATCAAAAATAAAAAAAAGACCGGATAAATCCGGCCTTTGATTTGAAATATTATTAATATTTATTCTACAATGAATTTATTAGTAAAATGATCTGTTTTCAGAATGTAATTTCCTTTTGTCAATCCTTTAAGATTGATCTTATTTGAATTTTTGAAAGGACTTGCAATCGTTTCAATCAGTTTTCCTGAAAGATCATAAATTTCAGCTTTTGAAATTTTGTTAAGATTTTCTCCTTTTACAAACAGTTCATTATTTCTTACCGGGTTAGGGTAGATGGTAAATTCTGACTTATCTTTTTTGATTTCAGAAGTTGCCAAAGTGTTGAAGCATGTCCAGCTTAAGTCATCTAAAGCAGGTCTGTCAGTTGTAGAGGAGTTTGTAAATTTAATGGTAACATTCCCACTTACATTAATATTGTTTATCGTAGTGGTTGTAGCTGTTGAGCTGTAAGGAATTGCTCCTACGTTAACGTCGTTTACAAAAACATTTATAGTACCAGCATTTCCTGAGAACTTTAACTGAGTTGTTAAGGTTAAGCTTTGGATTCCTCCAGAAACAGTAGAGCTGGTTAAAGTCCCATTTCTTATTGTAATAGCTTTACCATTAATTGTTTGATCAATTCTTGCGTCTGTTGCAGTCCATGTTATACTATTATTGGTCCATACTCTTGTATCGTAGGCTGGAGTCGTAGAAGTTGGAATGTTGGTGAAGTCTTCAGTTCCACAGCTTCCACCTACAGGTCCGTCAAGGGTAGTTGCTGATGCTATATTACTTTGTGTAGAAGCATTTCCGGAAGCATCTTTAGCAATTACATAGAAATTGTATGCTGTAAGCGGAGACAATCCTGTAACAGTTGTAGAGGTGCCGGATACAGTTGTTTTAAGAACTCCGTTGGCATAAATGTCATAGCCTATTACTCCAATATTGTCTGTAGAAGCCGTCCAGTTCAATGCAACAGTGCTTGAGGTAGGATTTGTGGCTGCTAAGTTGGTAGGAATGGTAGGAGCTTCCGTATCAAGAACCGGAGTTCCCCAAACCATATTTACATATTCCGGATGATCAATATATGGGTTTCTATTTCCCTGAAATGTATAGGTAGCATTATTTCTTCTGATTTCAGCTGATGATACAGGGTCTTGTGTATGCCATATGATAAGTTGATTAAGCTCCCAGTTCTGAAGTCCAGGATAAGCAGAGCCGCCCAGCATATTTCCTGTACCAAATCCGGAAAGTTGAGTTTCATATCTTGTTACAAAGTAGAAAATCATTCGGGCTACATCTCCTTTAAACTCGTCAATTGGTTCAAATACTACTCCTGTAAAGCCTGGTGATGCAGAATTTCCTCTTTTAGATCCATTTTGTGAATTATAATTGACAGTTGCCACTTTTCCAAAAGGTAAATCTCCTCTCTCTCCATTTACTTTTCCGTCTGTAGCTCTTACAAAGTGAGCATCAGATCTCATAGGTAACCCCTGATTAAATAAACTTTGAGGAACGATATGTTCTCTGTTGTAGCAATGCCCTTCAGGACCACTGGTTCCACTACATTGCGAAGATCCGTAAGGATAGCTATAATTATCTGGACCAATAGGGAATTCAGAGTAAATGTCTAATATAGTTCCATCATTATCGTAGTCATAATCACGGTCAGTGGTTTGATATGCGGTCCACAAATCATTATAAGAGAGATTGGAGGCGTGTCCGGTGGTAATGATTTGCTTCAGTGCTGATTTAAGAGGTGCATTTGTTAAACCTGCCGCTGCATTGTAATAATTGGCAGGTGGTTGTGCTAGAGCGCTGATGAATACCAGGCTTAACAGAAAAAAAGATAGAATTCGTTTCATTTTTTTTAAATTGGGGCGTAAAGGTATGAAAAAATGAAATCCGAAAAGATTGGTGTTGTTAAATTTACCAGCTTAATATATTAATTTTTAGTAATATATTCTTTGCTGATTTTTGAGAAGAACCATGAAATTGCAATTCCAAACAGGGAAGCGGTAAGGGCTACGATGAAATAATTCTTTCCTACAATTTTCACCGGGAAAGGAAGTACTTCATTAGCTCTGAAAAATTCTGTATAAAGCTGGAAATAGCAAAGTGCTGTTCCCGCAATCAATCCGGTGATAACTCCTGAAATAACAATGAGAATTCCGGTGTAGAAATAGGTTCTTCTTAAGTGGCTTAAAGGAAAGCCCAGTGATATCAATGATTTTGCCTGTTCTTTTTTATCAAGCTGCAGGATAATAATGGCTCCTGCAAGATTAAAGGTAGTAATGAAAATTACCAATGCGAAAATTAAATAAATGAACATTTTCTCTGTGTTGATCATCTTCCAGAAAGCTGCATTTTCCTCTTCTTTGGTTTTTATTTCAATATTTTTTCCGAGAGCAGAGAGCAGGTTTTGTTTTACTGCATCTGCATTCTCAGGATTTTTTAGTTTAATAACAATTTGATATGCAGATTTTTTAGGTAAGCTAAGCAGTTCTTCAGCAAGTTCAATAGGAGAAATAATGTAATTGTCCAGTTGATCTTTTCCCGGAAAAACTCCCGTTACCAGAATGTCTTTTTTATTATAAATGTCTTCTTCCTTAGTGATGATACCCGTTCCCGGTTTCGGCATAAAGACCGTTGCATAATGATTGGATGAATCTACCGGAATGGAAAGCCTGTTATCCAGACTGTTTTCCATTAATACTTCATTAGAATATTTGAAACTTGGGTAAGTTCCGTAGAATACATCTTTATTGATTGGGTTAACCTTTACATAAGCGGAATCAACACCTCTTAAGTAAGCGATATCTCCTTTGCCATTGAAACTGATGTATATTTTTTCTTCAATAACACGGGAAAAGCTGCTGATTTCTTTTTGATTGGCCAGTATTTTATTAACCTTATCCAGGTCTTTGATCGTCTTTCCGGCAGTACTCTGTACAGTGAGATCTGCATGAAGATTGGAAATAAGATCTTTATTAAGATCTTCAAGACCTGAAAAAACAGAAATAATGACGAACATTGCAGTTACTGCAACCGTCATAGCCCCTGCCGAAAGCCACGTAATAAACGTAACAGCAGTACTTCCTTTTTTAGCCAAAAGGTATCTGGATGCTATGTAAAATGCAATATTCTTCAAGATCTATAAAACAGGATTGTCGCCTTCGCCTCTTAATTCTCTTTCTAATTTTTCAACATCATCCAGCGCGGTGTCCAGATAAAAGTTAAGCTGTGGGATGATACGTACCTGTTTTGCCATTTTCTGGCCAATGAAGTTTCTGTACTGAGGTTTGTTTTCTTCAATCTCCTTCATGACTGCAGTACGGAATTCCTGTGGGAAAATGCTTAAATAAATTTTAGCAATTCCTAAGTCAGCAGTTACTTTTACGTCTGATACGGATACCAATATGCTTTGCTTACTTTCTGAAGCCTGTTTGCGGAAAAGCTCTGCGAAGTCTTCCTGAATAATCTGTGCTACTTTTCTTTGTCTGTTACTTTCCATAATTTATGCAAATTTAGTACTTTTGTTTGAATTGATACTTTCAAATTCAGCTACAGTATCAAATTTACGATTTAATTATATTTTATTTGTATTTATGAAGCTAGAACATATCGGTATTGCCGTACAATCTTTAGGAATCTCTGACGAGCTTTTTACTAAACTATTAGGAAAGGAATCCTATAAAAAAGAAACTGTGGAAAGGGAAGGGGTAGTTACTTCTTTCTACAAAACAGGAGAAAGTAAAATTGAGCTGCTGGAAGCCAGTAGTCCTGAAAGTCCAATCTCAAAATTCATCGAAAAAAAGGGCGAAGGCATCCATCATCTGGCATTTGGTGTTGAAAATATCCTGGAAGAAGTAAAAAGATTAAAAAAAGAAGGATTTCAATTTATCTCCGAAGAACCGAAAGAAGGTGCTGATAACAAATTAGTTGTATTCCTTCATCCAAAATCTACAAACGGCGTGCTGGTAGAACTTTGTCAAGAAAAGCAATAAAAAATTTTGTAGTGAAAGAATTTTTACTATTTTTGCAAACACAAAATTTAACCAAGTTTTGAGGTCCTATAGCTCAGTTGGTTAGAGCACCTGACTCATAATCAGGTGGTCCCTGGTTCGAGCCCAGGTGGGACCACTTTTTAAATCAAGCACTTACAGAAATGTAGGTGCTTTTTTTATTTTTTGACTGCAACAATACTGCAACATTTCAGGATATATTTTATCATTCACCTAGTTTATAGACAGGTAGAAGTTATATCGGTATTTATCTAAATCTGAAAGTAAAATGTTACCTGCTTTTTTATAATTTAAATTATCGTTGGTTTTTGAGCTAGAGGTTTATCCTAGCGGATTTTATTGTATGATGCAATGAGGTTTGAATAGAAAAAATAAAATTTACTTTTAATACGTCTAATTTTGACGCTTGCGGAAAATATCTTTACAACGTAACAATTTAGAATAAGAGATTACTTTATAATCAACTTAATATCTCTCCCTTATGTGATTATAAAATTTTATATTTGCAAAATTAAAAAAAAATAATGATTTGTATTGGTTCTTGATCAGATTTGACTTTACCAAAATAAATCAAAAATAGCTAATATTATGCTTATAAATAAACTAAATACAATCCTTTCTAAAGCTTTATTTTGTTTTAAGATAAATTCTTCTTTTTTTCAAACTGCTCTATTTATTAAAAATTCTAAAAGATATAGTTCAACGTATAAAAAAAATAAACTTTTAGGAACGGAGAATAAAGAAGTTGTAGAATATAATCTTTTTTTATCAGGAAATAATATTCCTCTTTCTATCAGAACTTATTCGGGTGATTTTGATATATTTTATGAGATTTTTTGGAAGAAAACTTATCATATTCCCAAAATGCTTTTTTCACCTGGGAATAAAATTATAATGGATTTAGGTGCAAATATTGGGTTTACATCTATTTTTTTCTCTTTACAATATCCAAATGCAAAAATATATGCTTTAGAAGCAGAAGAAGAGAATTACAAAATCCTTAAAAAAAATGTCTCTTTCTCTAAGAATATTATCTCAAAACATGGAGCTATTAATACAAAAGATGGAATCGTATTTCTTTCTTCTCCTGATTTATCCTATAACTTTAAAATCTCAGATACTGTAACAGAAATCGGAGAAAAAGTTCAGGCGTATAGCATGAAAAGTTATATGGAATTACTGGAAATTGACCATATAGATTTACTAAAAATAGATATTGAGGGCTTAGAGCAATCGCTCCTGAAAAATAATAATGAGTGGCTTAACAAGGTGGACAATATAATAATAGAGTTACATGATCCATATAGTTTAGATGAGTTAAAACAGGACCTATTGCCTTTTGGCTTTACGGTTTTAACCCCCGATTCTTTTAGAGGATTAAAAATGATTTATGCAACAAAAAAATAATATTTAAATATACAATTATGAAAAAAAGTTTATTAACAGCAAGTCTTTTATTATCGTTAACTATTTACGGACAATCATGGAATCTAACAGGAAACTCTGCAACGAATCCTGGCACTAATTTTTTAGGAACATCTGATAATAAAGATTTTATTATTAAAACAAACAATACTGAAAGGGTAAGGATAAATTCGGACGGTAAAATTGCAGTAGGCGGTGCGGTGGATCCTGAAATCAATTTAAAAGTACATGGGAGATCGCAAATAGTATCGAATGCAGACAGTGATGTATTTTTTGTTGGAAATGATTCTGATAATGTTGGAAACGGGAATGATCTTATATTTCTCAGATATGGAAAATACCAGCCAAACAATCCCAGTGTAATGACAGTATCTGGATTGACCGAGCCTTCCAAATATGAAGTTTTATTTAACATACGAGCGAATGGAAACATTGGAGTAGGAATACATAATCCTCAATATAAACTTGATGTATTAGGAAAATCTTCTTTTAGTGATAATATGAAAGTGGGAGGTAAAGTAGAAGCTAAAGAAGTAAAGGTCACTGCCACTCCAACCGCGGATTTTGTGTTTGAAGAAGACTATCAATTACCAAAATTAGAGGAAATTGAAAAGCATATCAGAGAAAAGAAACATCTTCCTGAAGTTGCTTCTGCCAAAGAAATGGAAAATGAAGGAGTCAATATAGGCGAATTCCAGATTAAATTGTTACAAAAAATTGAAGAACTTACCCTCTATTCAATAGAACAAAATAAGCAGCTAAAGTTTCAGGAAGAACAACTTAGGCATCTACAGGAAGAAAATAAAACTCTGAAATCTCAATCCGAAGACATAAAAGAGCTAAAGAAACAAGTTCAGCAATTATTATCAACAAAGAAATAAAAAGACACCAATGAAAACAAAATTACTTTCGATATTCTCTTTATTTATAGGCTTCTTAGGTTTTTCTCAAACTGAAGTGTATTTCAAATACGATGAAGCCGGAAACCAAAGATACAGAGGAACAAATTCTGCAGGAAAAACAGTAGAAGAACCAGCAAAAACAGAAGCAAAAACTGTTTCTGTAGCCCAAAGTCAGCTTGATCCTCAAACTCAAATTATGGATGAAGCCACTTTCTGGAAGCAAATAAGACTATATCCTGTTCCGGTTAATGATGTACTAACCATTGGCTGGACAGAACAAGCAGATGGATTAATAGAATCTGTTTCTCTTTATCAGCATAGTACTGTACACTGGAAATTCCAACAACAAAATTTACCCAATCTGAATAAGCAGTTGAAGATCAATATGACTGGATATGATTGGGGTGTTTATATTTTGCGTTTTACCTTGAAAGACGGAAGAGTTTTTGGTCGAAATATTACGAAACGATAATATTCGGCTTCGGCTTATAGCTGAGGTCATTTTGAATATTATTTATCAATCATTATTAAAAAATACAAATATGAAATTTATTTCATCAATTATATTGTCGTTAGGCTCAGTATTGGGCTTTTCACAGACCATACTGTATCAGGCAGAGAGTACAACCCGTACAGTTCAGGATCCACAGACAGTGGTTCTGGCACAGGGGTTTTATGCTAAATCTGATGTTTCCAATCCTTTTATAGCTAAGATTGGACCTGCAACAGAAAATCCGGGAGGAGGACCTGTAGACTCTAATGCCGGGGCCAATAACCCAAGCGGTACATCATCTGCCCCGGGAGGCCAGAGCTTTCATGATACCAAAGGCAATATTGAGGTTAACGGAGCTGGGCAATTACAATTTACTTTACCCATTGCTTTACCTCCGGGAATTAAAAGTGTAGCTCCACAAGTTAATCTGGTTTATACCAGTGGTGCAGGAAATGGAATTGCTGGCTATGCCTGGAATTTATCTGGGCTTACAGCTATTTCAAGAATAGGAAAGACCATTGAAAAAGATGGAGAAGTTAAGGGAATACAACTAGATTATTCTGATTATTACAGCTTCAATGGTCAAAGGCTAATTCTTAAATCCGGTGAGTATGGAAAAGATGGTGCGGAATATGGCACTGAAAAATATTCCAATATTAAAATAAAGTCTGTTGGAGCAATTTCTGGACAAGCATGGCAGGGACCGGAATATTGGGAAGTAACTTTTGAAGATGGGTCGCAGGCCTGGTATGGGGCTGCTGCTTCAGGGAATAGTCAGGCAAGGACTCCGATGGAATATAATATTGTAAAATGGAAAGATAATAAAGGTAACTCTATTACTTATAACTATATTCAGAGTAATAATACCGCTTCCATTAATACGATTCAATGGGGAGGCAATGAAGGACTTGGAAAGGCTCATTATAACCAGATCAACTTTTACTATTCTCCCAGAAATGTTCAGGAATCATCTTACGTCAGGGGAGTTCCTTTACTACAAGATAAAATTTTAAGCACTGTAGTGGTTAGGACAGGTAATACAACGTTTAAAAGCTACTCCATCAACTATTCAGCCGAAACGGTAAATAATGATCCCAATAAAAGGGTTAACTACCAGTTTGTAAAAAGTGTGACCGAAGGAAATAGTGTAGGAGATGCAGCCAATCCGGTTACATTTGCTACAAAATCATTGACTACCAGCAGCAGTGAAAGTAATTTTGCAGATTACAACAATATTGTTACGACCGGAGATTATAACGGAGATGGATTGGTAGATTTTATAGTGATGCAGCCTGCACAAAATGGCAGACCGGATGGATACTATATTTATTTTGATGCTATTAACAGCAGCAATCCTTCTTTTGTCTACTTAGGCACTTCAAGTACTTATTGGCCAAGTAGCAGCTTTACTACATTTAATATAAAATCGGCGGATAACTATATTAAAACCAAGCAGGGACTTATTATCTCCAAGGCTAATTCAGAGTATAACCCTCCCTCTACAGGAAACATAGAATTAAAGTACTACTCCATTAAAAGTGATGCGTCCGTTTTAAATACGTATAACAACCCTTTAGTCTTAGAATATTCAAAAACAATACAGAGTTCCAGCTATGAATTCAGTAGCCCGACATATCCTAATGGCGGAAATGGTGACAATGTCTCACGTCTTTCGAATCTGAAAGAAGTTGATATTGATTCTGATGGAATGTCTGAGCTGGTTATGGGTATAGAAGATCAAAAATGCCGTTATATAGAAATTATTCCTGATCCGCCTAAAGGAAGATGGGATTGTAATACATTAGGATATAGGTATATGGTTGTAGATAATGATGACATACAAAACAACACTATTCATGTTATACCGGATACAACTCCTAAAAATATACTGAGCAAAGGGAGGATTATGGATTTTGACAATGATGGGAAGCAGGACATAGTTTTTGTAGACCCAACTGGTACGAATACAGATGTTACTTTTTTCACCAAAGAGTATATGAATGAAAACGGTCCGTCTGTCAGCAGGACTTTTAGTACCCCATTGAACAGTGTTCGGCAATATGAACTCAAAAAACAAAATAATGCCTATGTCTTAAATCTGAAAAATATCCATTCCGTAAAAGGGCTTGTGGATGGACTTCAATTTGGAGATCTGAACGGTGACAGAAATATTGAAATGCTACTGCCAATCCACGAAAATGCAACCAACGATATTTACACCACCGGATGGTCTATTTATTTAAATAACGGACAATCTTTGTCAGAGGGTATTCAGGGGCTTATGTATTATAAGAAAGTATCTCAGAATCCAACAACACTTGTAAATTATTCTCAGGCCGGACTGATCGATTTAGACAATGACGGGAAAAGTGATATCGTCAACTCTACCGTAATATTTGCAGCTGCTAATAATCAGCAATCAACATGGTTTATTGATAATTATACGGAACCTTATTATAATCCCGGAAATACAGAATTTAAATGGCGTTTCACAAAAAAACAACTCTATTATTCACAAAGAGCTAAAGTAATAGTAAGTCCTTTATTTGGAGATTTCAGGGTAAATAGTAACTCTTCTAAAGTACTGTTTTTATTAAAGGGAGTGAACAATAATGAGAGAAAGCTTATCAGTTACCAGCATTATAATCTGAATGCTGACAAGAATATTTCAAGCATACTTCAGGCAGGTCTTCAGTATGATATCGATTATAAAGAGCTTGATCCTGCTGTTAATTCCAATATATATGCTCCGGTAAAAAAAGAGCAGTATCCCTATGTAGAAATGGACAGGCTATCCCAGATGTATGCGGTGACTCAAATCAGGATGTCTGGCAAAAAGCAGGATTTCAGGTACAGAGGATATATAGCGAATTTACAAGGAAAGGGTATCATCGGATTTCGCCAAACTGCCCGTTCTTCCTGGTATGCTGATGGTTTTGAAAACACTAAAATATGGAGTGGAACAGAAATAGATCCTGTGAATGAAGTTGTTCCGGTAAAAGAATGGTCGATCAGAACCAATACCGAAAATATGATCTTTCCTCCGGATATTTCTGAGAACAATTCCCAATTACTAAGCTTCAAATCAACACAATATCAAACCGATCAATTGTTGAACGGACAAATAGTCACTTCGGTAGCTAATGCTGATAAGCCTAAAATCGTAACTGCAATAGTACCAAAGACTACCAAAACCAAAGATTTTTTAACAGGCAACATTACCGAAAGCAGCATTACCTATGGAGAATATTATCTTCCTGCCCAAAGTATTGTCAATATCAATAACGGCTATGGCATCACTACTTCCACCTTCGATTATACCCACAATCCCTCTGGAAACGGGGCAGACTATTACATCGGACGTCCTAAGTCTAAAACAGACATAGGACAGGCTTATGGTGACACCAAATCTGCTAAGGAAGAATACAGCTACGAAAACAACCTGTTGAAAACCCTAAAAATAGGGAACAGGGATAATACAGGTTACTTACAGGAAACCTATATTTACGATGGCTTTGGAAATACTATTCAGAAAACTGTAAGTAATAGTGTTGATTCTGGGACTCAGACCACCAAAGCAGACTATGATCCTAAAGGAAGGTTTGTCATTAGAAAAACAGACAACTTAGGATTACAGACCGGTATTGTATACAACGATTGGGGACAGATTCTGACCCAGGTCGATCCCTTAGGAAATATTCTCACCAATACTTATGATAACTGGGGTAAATTATTAACTTCTAAAACTAATTTAGCAGGAACAACCACTTATCAGTATGAAAAAGATTATTTCTCTAATTTGATCATTACACAATACGATCCAGATGGGGATATTTCAAAAAAAACTACTAATACATTAGGGCAGGAAATTACGTCTTCAACCAAAGCTTTTGGTCAGGGGTATTTTGTTTTGAAAGCTACCCAGTATGATATTTTAGGTAGAAAAATAAGAGAGTCCGAACCTTTTTTTGAAGGACAGGGTGTTAGTAACTGGAATACCATTGCCTATGATGACAGCGTATTTCCTGCTAAAATAACCACCACTTCCTTCACCGGAAAACAAATGGAGACCAGCATCTCAGGATTAACAACGACAGTTAAAGAATCAAATCCCACGGATTACGGAAGAATCACCACCAAAACAGCAGATGCTCTGGGAAACACTATCACCACTACTGACAAAGGTGGAACGATCACATTTTCTTACAATGCCGCAGGTGAACAGATCAAGGCTCAATATGCCGAAAATATTGTTACCACTAAATATGATTCGTGGGGAAGAAAATCGGAGTTTAATGATCCTTCCAATGGAATCTACAAATATGAATATGATGGTTTTGGGCAGCCTAAGAAAGTCATCAGTCCGAAAGGAACGAAGGAATACATTTATAATAATCTGGGGCAACTGATCACTCAAAAAGAACTTTCTACAGCAGATGGCGGACAAGCAACTGATAAAACCATTTCTTATTCATATGACAATAAAGGAAGGGTTATTTCAAAAGCCGGAATCTCCAAAGGAAAAGCCTACAGTTCGAATATAGCCTACGACCCTCAGGGAAGACTTTTATCCTCCTCAGAAAGCAGTAACGGAAAATACTTTATCCAGAAAGGAATTACCTACGACGATAAAGCAAGAGTAATTTCTTATGAGAAGCAATTGTATTCTTCCGGAACTTTGACTAAAGTGCAAATAGAAAATGTGTATAGTGCATGGAATGGAGAGCTGTATCAAATAAAAGATAAAATCTCAGGTAAAATCTTGTGGGAGCTGAAAGAAACCAATGCAAAAGGTCAGGTTTTAACGGCTAAATTAGGAGCTGCTAGCATTAATAATACGTATGACACTAATGGATTCTTAACGAATGTTAATCATTCTTCACAGGTGAAACCCGGTATTCTCCAAGTTTCCTACGCATTTGATGCAATCAAAAATGAGCTTAAGAGCAGAACCACCGGAGGAGATTTTAATTTAGTAGAATCCTTTGATTATGACGATAACAACAGACTTATCAACTGGACGAATCCGGTAACAGGAGTTAAAGTACAGAATGCAACCCGTAACGTTTATGATGCAAAAGGAAGAATCCTGGAAAACGATCAGGTAGGAAAAATCAAATTTGACAATTCTTCTAAAATCTACCAGCCAACAGGTATGACTCTGAATGCCGCAGGAGCTCAAAATTATAACAATGATTTAGTTCAAAACATTGTTTATAATGAAAACAATGATCCTGTATTCATTGATGGTATGAAAGGTGATGTTGCTTTCCAATACGGACTTTCCAGTATGAGACAAAGAGCCTCCTATGGAGGTAACTTTAGTACAGATGGGGAAGGTAAATTCACCAAATATTATAGTGAGGATGGAAGTTTTGAGGTTGTAAAAGATAATGTTACCGGAAAGGAAAAACATATATTATATATTGGGGGGTCGCCGTATGATTCTGATATTGTATATTTAAAAAATTATACAGAGAGCAGTGGTTCTTACAAATTCCTGCATAAGGATTATATAGGAAGTATCTTAGCCATCAGTGATGAAGCAGGAAACAAATTGGAACAAAGACATTTTGATGCCTGGGGTAATTTTACCCATCTTCAGATAGGAAGCGGGGCTATTATCACCGATAAAAATATAATTGACAATACATCGTTATTATTAGAAAGAGGCTATACAAGCCATGAGCATTTTGCAGAAGTAGGCATCATCCATATGAACGGAAGGTTATATGATCCACTATTAAGAAGATTCTTAAATGCAGATGAAAATATCCAGGAGCCATTCAATACCCAAAACTATAATAAGTATGGATATGTAATGAATAATCCTCTGATGTATAATGATCCCAATGGAGAATTTGTATTTGCTATTTTTGCTGCCCTGCCTGTTTTTTGGGGAACCGTAGCTACCGCAGCAGTTATAGGGGCTGCTATCGGGGCTGTTTCTTATATTATGAGTGCGTCTTTCTCCAGTAACTGGAGTTGGGGCGGTTTCCTGAAATCTATTACCTTTGGGGCAGTAAGTGGAGCTGTGACTGCTGGAATAGGAAGTGTATTTGTAAGCTCTGCCGGAACAGCAACACAACTTGCCACAGAACTTGGAAAATTAGGAACTGTTCTTGTACAGAGCGCAGCCCATGCTTTGGCACAGGGAACATTATCTTTAATGCAGGGCAATAGTTTTGGACAAGCTTTTATTGCCGGAGCTTTGGGAAGCTTAGGAGCCAGCGCATTCGGAGCTATTGCTAAAGGGGTAGCTAATTCTGCCATAGGACAAATTACTTTTGGAGCGCTGGCAGGTGGTGCAGGATCTGGCCTATCAGGAGGAAACTTCTGGCAGGGTGCTTTGATTGGTGGTACAGTAGCAGGTTTTAACCACGCGATGCATCAGATGGATACGAGTAATAAATTAGTAACAGAATTAGATTCTCAAGGTAAATATATACTAGAGAGTCAACTTGAACAAGCAGGTTATGATCCTTGGGCTAAGCCAGTAGCTACAAAAGAATATGCTCAAACAATGATGGAGAAAGTAGCAATACTTAAAAATCAAAGAGATTTAGCAGGCGGAAGAGGAAAGATTGCGGGATTTACAAATGCAGATAGCTATCATGGAGCAACAAATGTAAAAACCGGAGATATTTATTTAGCTAGAAATAGCTTATCAACAGCAAGTAATATGTCTTTGGGAACAGTTATTTTCCATGAGCTAAAACATTTAGTATTTTATTGGAATCCAGGATTCCAAAAACTTCTCAAATATTCTGGTCAAAAACGTAGTGACTATGAACATTTTTTAATACATAAAGAAATTGGTGCTGTATTATTAAATAGTAGATTTACTTTTGGTACAGGAGATGCATTAAAATCATTAAATCAAAAATATGGCTGGCAATATAAATAACTCATTATTACTTTTTCTGTTTTTACTTTGTAATTGTTATAATCTAAAGAAAACTGATGAAAAAGAAGACGTCTACATTAGGTTGAATAAGAATATTTCTTATAACCAAGATATTGTAAGTTATTATATTGTGAACAAAACAGATAATGACATACGAATTTTATGTAATCCTGATTTTTTTCAACGTAAAAAAGATAGTCTTTTTATAAATACATGGTTTAACCCTAAAATAAATATATACAACAACAAAAATACTGTAATTCCTGGTTTATTTAAGGTGAATTATAAAGGAAAAATTTTAGATAGTTTAGCTTCTGTAAAAGAAGAATATAAAGAAATAGAAAGTTTGAGTAACATCAATAATATTGATCTTTCTCTTTTAAGAAGATATATTAAAACTATCAAAAGAAATGATTCTATGAGGTTTTCAACAAGAATTGATTTTGAAAATGAACCTCGCTTTTATGATTTTTCAGAAATAGAAGGTTATATTTTGGAAAAGAATAAGAAATATAATTTAAAGATATGCCTTAACGAAAATATTAATCCTCAAGTCAGAGATTATCTAAAAAAAGAGAATATTTATAACAGAAAAATTTGTAGTAATCAAGTACAATTAATCTTTATTAAAACTAATTATTCTGATTAATAGCAACACTTCTTGGGCTTGATAGTGCTACCCAAACTGCCAACGAACTTGGAAGGTTTGGAACTGTTCTTGTACAGAGCGCAGCCCATGCTTTAGCACAGGGAACATTATCTTTAATGCAGGGCAATAGTTTTGGACAGGCTTTTATTGCCGGAGCTTTGGGAAGCTTAGGAGCCAGCGCATTCGGAGCCGTTGCTAAAGGGGTGGCCAATTCTGCCATAGGACAAATTACTTTTGGAGCTCTGGCAGGAGGTGCAGGCTCTGCCTTATCAGGAGGGAATTTCTGGGAAGGCGCTTTGATTGGCGGTACGGTAGCTGGGTTGAATCATGCGATGCATAAAATAGACAGCAACCTGTTTGACAATCCAAAACCCAAGAAGCGGGGGGCTACGTTCAGAATACCTAGATTGAGCAGTATCTCACCACAGGGTTCTGTTATGGCAATCATAACAGGACAAACCAGACATATTTTTGGACCGGATGCGATCTCTATCTCTCTCTATGGTCAAGTTTCGTCTGGAGTTAATATGTCCTTATCCGGAGGATTCATAATGACAATGAATGGGACTGAAATCTCCAGAATGTATGGTATAGAGGCCGGATTAGGAACCGTGAATGCAGGAGGAGGTGTGGTATATACCGAATACTATTGTGATTGCTCTGAAAATAAAATTAGTACGGGTTTATTTATGGGTAAAGGATGGTCTACAAATGTACAATTAGATGATATTGCAAAATTAGGATTTGGGGCTTCATATAGTACAGATAACAGATGGAAATTTAAAACTTATGGAATATCTGTAAGCTTTGGATTAGATTCAGTGCCAACTGGTGTTGATATTAATTTCAACAAGACAATGTCAGCCGACAGGTTTATTAAACTTAAATCAATATTTAATAAATAGAAAACATGAATTATCGTACAGTTTTAATGATAATAATTTCCTTTTTCACTACTTTAAGTTGTAAGGATAAAAATGGCAAAGATTTTCTTGATTTTAATGATTACTCATTTAACACAAATGTTGACGGAGAAGGAAGTTTTAATATAGGTTATGTTTTTAGTATTGATAAAAAAAGTTATATAGAAAAAGAGTATGATTTTGTGTATTACACAAAAGATTTGAATGAAAGAAAACTTTTAATACCAGGAAGCTTGGTTAATGATGAGTTTCCAATTTATTGGAGAGAAGTTAATCTTCCTTTTAAAATTATTAAGAGAGCAAATAGTGATACACTAGCAATAATTAAAACTAACAAAGAGTTTATATTTAAAAGAGTGAAAAATAATGATTAAATTATAAAGTGTTATAGTAAATCATCTCCCTTCACAAAATGAACAAATAATATTGAGGCTGACCTTTTTTGGACAGTCTCTTTTATTTTACAAAAACCTTTAACTTATATATTGGTTTTTTCTGGAAATTTTCTGGAAAAAAAATTCGACTCCCTTTATTTATGTGTAATTCCCCTTATCCCACACACCCCGACAAATCTTGAGGAGGAATCATCTCCCGCCAGTAAGAAAGGAAAATTTCGCAGGCAGTAATACAATCAAGGTGATAGCTGATGTACTATTGCTCACGATTCTTTTGTTCCTGGTGTTTTATCTAACTCAAAAATCAAAAACAATGGTTACAATTATCAACTAAAAAAAGAGAAAAAGAAGGCGGTACTGCATTCTATATTTTAGAAGCTTAGGAAGGTATTGAAATGGGTATGAGCCAAGCTACAAATCAGTTGTTCTACAAAGCCCGGAAGGCAACCGTTTTGTAATACCTGAATAAATAATCATAAACAATCATTTCAAACAGGCGTTGGTTGGAAATAAACATCCTGTTGATATTCATATGAAAAATACTTTGAAAGAATGTTTGCAATGAGGATTCTAAAGATTGACTTTCATGATGGTTGAGAATCGCTTGTAATGCGGAAGCACTTTCACTAATGGTGGAAATTATGGTACTTCTTTCCTCTGAAAATTTTTCAGACTGGATAAAATCTAAGAATAGGGGATTAAATTCCCGGTATTTCTTATCCAACTGGCTGTTAAGTTTTTTATCGGCTTTAAATTCCTTTTTAAATACTTCATTGAAATCTTTTATCCAATTCAGTTTTTCCTGGATCGGAAGGTTGAGCTGATGTAAGAGTTCATCAATATAAAAGAGACTGATCATAAGCTTTTCCTCATCGCTGTAATGAAGACATTCTAACGTAAACTCACTGTTTTTCCAGAATAAGGTTTCAGCTTCTTCTATCGTATTGCTGCCATACCTTTCCATTTCCCGGTGATAAATATCGATAAGGATATTTGAAATTTCTCCGCTGTTAATATATTCAGTGAGAGTATTATTGATTTTTTGGACAACTTCAGTATAATTTTCAGCTTGAGTAAGCTTTAATCTGAGCCTCAGATGCGGCTGTGGATCATTATAACGGATAAAAAACCATTGTGAAATTAAATTATTTTCTTTGAAGCAGGCCACGAGCAGTTCAATGGATTCCTCCAAAATAATGTCAGCTGTTTTTATTCCCGTATATATTTTAAAATACAGCCATTCACTTCCGGGAACAAACTTTCTTTTTACCATCATCCTTATCTTACATGTTTTTTATCTTTGCTCTTAACTCTTAACTCTTAACTCTCAACTCTTGGCTCTCACCCTCCCTATACATTGAAAATATAAACTGGTGCATAAAGTCAGTATTCTCGTTATACAGGAACTCCTCAATAACGATTGATTTTAATTTTTTAACGGTATCAATAAAAACGATCACCAGATCATAATTATCAAGATTAATAGTAAGCTTATTATCAGACTGTACCCATTGAATCCACTGAGGTATTTGCCTTTTATTTCTCCAGGATTTTATGCCGGATAATAATTGTTCTTTATTTCCTGTTTCATAGCTGCTCAATATTGAAAACTGAGTAAGCTCTTTTTCGGTAATTTTCCACCAGGCTTTTGAGAGAATTGAATTTTTATATTCCACTCTCGGTAAAAACTGATAGATACTTTTTAAATCTCCCCAGTTAAAACTAATGGAAGATCTTATATTTTGACGATTAAGATCACATAAAAAATGATAAACCGGCAATGGATTGGCGGAGTAATTATGTGAATTGGTCAGGTATGGTTTAATTTCTCTGTTCAGTTTTTTGGAACGCAAAACAATTCTATTATTTTTCAGGGAAATGTATAAATCATCAACACTTATCTGATTTTCTTCCGGCAAAACGGATTGTGCCAGGAAAGGGATTTCATAAGGGCGCAGTGTAGGCCTTCGGATTACATTTCCTATTCTTGCTTCGGGAAGATGGATGATTTCTGCCGAGATATAACCGGCATTAAGCTCCTGTTCTTTTTGTGCAATGCATTTTGTTAAATTTTGAACCTCAGATTTCTTTGAACAAAACCTTGCCAGAAGATTGGCTGCACTGCCTCCGCCTCCGCTGCTTAGGGAGAGCTTTTCCTGATTGTTTTCAGAGATAATTTCTGTGACAAAAGAAATTGTATCCGGCAGATCACTCCAGTTTTCCTCAAATTCTTCGAAATCCTTATCAGACAGATTAATTTTATATTGATTGTTGAGCAAGGCTTCCTGTACTTTTTCATTGAGAATTTGCTGAAGAGGATCCAGTTCAATTCTAAGGGTTGAGTGATGATGAGACGAAGAATAATCCAGGTTTTCAATATAAGGATGTAATCCCTTTGTAGCAATATCCTGCCTGTAACCGATTCCGATCTCTGTATCTAATACATAGGCCAATGGCATTTCCTGCTTTTCAAACCTTTCATAAAATGCTTTTTTAAACCTCTCCAGGTGGCTGTCCTTTTGGGGGAACTTAATTTTATTTAAAAAACTAACCGCTTCTTTTAATTCCTTTTTCCAGTATGGAGGTAAAATGAATTTTTCTTTGAAATAAAGGTCGGTCTGAAACAGGTATTTCTGATCATATTCTGTATTGAATAATGTAATTAAATCCTCAATTTCAGCATATAAAGAAACAGGGTTTCCGATAGTGGTATCTATGATATCCAGTTTGGCTTGTATAGAACTCAGAATTTCAGCTTCATTACTGATGCCTGTTTTTTGTAAAGTTCCGATGATGATATCTAAGAAATCTTTTCCGGATACATTAGGTTCCAATTCACTTACCAGAACCTGATTGTCAATTAATTCATTGATGAATTCCGCAGCTTCTTCCGATGTGATTTCTTCATTGATCAGAATGTCTGAAAGCTGCTGTATTGTTTTACCTTTTTTTGCACAATCTAATACATCCTGTAATTCATCAGAAAGCTGAGCTGATGAGATGATATACTCTCTTTTTCCGTGGGTATATTCGTATTCAACATAGCGGATTCTATTCCTGACTGTATAAATGCTGTTGTTAGGATAAAATAATAACTTATTTCTTATCTCCGGAGCTTTTACCAAATGACTGGAAAGGCCAACCAGAAAGTGCATGTCCAGCTGAGTTTCTCTCACAAGATGCTCACTTGTGAACTGATCTTTCCCATAAAATGGGTTGGGGCCTGTACAGAATTGTCCTACACCCACCTCCGTAAACAAACCAAAAGGAATAGAACGGGTGCTCATCCGGCTGTAATATTTCAGAAAGCTGTTTTCCAGTTTCTGATTTTCTTTCTGTGATTTATGCTGATTGAAGCTGAGCCAGCCATTCAGTTTTTTATGAAGATAGGGAGAGGCCAGATAAATGGCTTCCTGAAAAACAGGATCCGCATAGATTGATTTCAATGCACTCTTTTGGATTTCATCATTGCCTGCCATTTCAAGGAATTGCTTCCGTGAAAATAAGGGCGTACGAAAAACATACTCATCAAAAAAATGGTAAGGAAAACGAGACATCTACTTCTTTTTATCTTTTTGAGGCTGGTAATCAGGATGTCCCAGTTGCCAGAATGCAAACGCAAAGATATCCGAGAGGTTAGAATATCGCTGGGCTACCGGAATATTTGCACCATGGCCTCCTTCATAATCTATATTTAATAAAACAGGTCTTTTTGAAGTACTGCTTGCTAATAATTTAGATGCGAATTTTGTAGATTGCCACGGTGACACTCTTGGATCATTAATTCCGGCACAAAGTAAAACAGCAGGATATTTTTTACCTTTTTTAATATGTTCATAAGAGTCCATTTCTAATAGTCCTTTAAACTCAGTCGGATCACTTGGGTTTCCATATTCTTTGATGCTGGTTGCCTGAATTCCATTGTTCTCGAACCGGATCGTATTTAATACTCCGGATTCTATTATGGCAGCCTTAAACAGCTCTGGTCTTTCGGTCATGGCTCTTCCTATTGCAATGCCTCCTGCACTGGCTCCCCAGATTGCCAATTTTTCCGGTGACGTGAATTTCTGGTCAATAAGATATTCTGCACTGGCAATCAGATCTTTCCAGGTATTGGGTTTTTTATCTTTCTGTCCGTCAGTATGCCATTGTGCTCCTTTTTCTCCACCTCCTCTTACATGGGGAATAGCAACAATACCTCCCTGATTGACCCACAATAAGTAACTCTTAGCAAAAAAGGGTCTTGAAGACTCTCCAAAAGCTCCATAGCAATCTATAAGCACTGGATTTTTGCCGTTTTTCTTAGTGTTTTTGTTATAAATTAAGGATAAGGGAACCTCCGTTCCATCATAGGATTTTATAGAAAGTTCTTCTACAGTAATATCTTTAAATTCCGGGAAATCTATGTTTGGGACAAGATTTTCCTGAGTGAAAGTGTTGGTAGATAGGGTATACTTAAAACGCTCTTCTTCATTAGCCCATCCCGAACAATTGATCCATATATCAGAAAAATTCTTTCCTTTGGATTGTAGATCTATGCTGCCGGAAACATAGGGTAATTTGATGGTAATATCTTTTCCATTTTGATATAAATATAATTTAGCTTCCACCCCATTTTTGGTGGTCACATAATAAATACCATCTTTTGTAATAGTGTACTGCTTTATGACTTCATCTTTTTTTTCAGGAACCAGTATTTCAGGGTTTTTAAAATCCCTGGTGGTCATATTGGTTTTACACAACTTATAATTGGATGAGTTATATCCTGATAAAAAATAAATGTCATTTCCTGCTAGTCTTATTGAAAATGCTTTACTTTCTTTATCATACAAAGGTTTCCAATTATTTTTTCCCTGTAATAATTCTTTCTTTTCAATAAAAAATGTTTTCCTGAAATTCTCTGCATCTACCAAAATTCCTATGTAATGCTGATCTTCACGGTTGAAAGAAAGGATGGCAGGATAATCTGTGCTGCTGATTTTCAGATCAGGATTATGGGTACCTGAAAAAACATCATTAAGCTTTTTAGGATCTTCGCCAATTCTATAAAGTATAGCCTGGGTGTTTTTTCTGAAATCTTTAGACTGCAGATCTACCACCGGATAATAGGTATAGAAGAAGCCACTGTTATCATCAAGCCATTTTATTCCTCCAATGCTGGCAGGATTTGTATTAGTGATGGTTTGTGGATAAATAGTTTTTTTATCCACATCCATCACAATTACTTCAGATAATTCTTTACCTCCCTGGGTTAAAGAAATGGCCACTTTACTTCCATCCCAACTGGGACTTGCAAGATTGATGACAAAATTGCCCGTCTTGGGAGTGCCTGTCGTTTTCCTGGAGGAAACAAAATTGGCGGGGTCATAAAGTAAATTTTCTTGCCCGTTAAATCCATTTCTGTAATAAACCTTAGCGGTTTTTTCTCCAACATTTCTTTTTAAATAAAAATATTTATCATTTTCCGTTACTTTTAAATCATATAAGGAATATCCTTCTCTCTTATCAAACTCTAACCTTTTATTTAGATAATAATTTCTATTAGGAATAGCGCTTAATACTGAAGCTGTAAAATCTGACTGGGATTTCATCCAGCCAATTACTTTAGGATCCTGTAAATTTTCTAAATTCCTGTATTCATCTATTATTTTTGTGCCAAAATAATTGTCTGTAGCAGGAACAGACGGAGCCAGATTACTTAATTGTGCTTTGAAAGATGTTGTTAAAAGAAGAGAAGTGAGAAATATTTTATATTGCATAAGAAATTATTTTGTAAGAACAGGTGGTGGTATCCCCAGGCTATCATCAATGATGCTTCCATCATCGCCATTCACACAACCGTCAATGTGCTGCAGGTGGCTGTTGTTACCATAGCCGCCATGTACTTTGTTGAGATTGTCAATTTTTGCCATCTGTAATTTTTTTAAAGATAGTTTCTTTTTTGTTTCTTTCTTATTTTTCATTTTAAAATTGTTTATGTAGCTGTTTACAAATAAAGCTATTTTTTCTCTATGTTGGGAAAAAGTATGTATAAATTCATGAATTTATAATTTTTATACTTATTTTAATAAATTGATTTACAGTGTTTTATAATGATTTTTTTAAATTTTTATAAGACTCTCATTTTTAAATAATATTTTTGTAAAAAATGGGATGCAGATGTTGAAAATTAAGCTGCTTTTATTGTTAAGTGTGTTGTGTAATGTAATGTATGCACAGACGGGTAATGCTGAGAATATTCAAAAGAGTGTTTTAAAAGATTATACCTATCAGGAATTGGAAAAAAAATTCTATGAAACTAAACCTGAAGATGTAAAAAGTAAAAGAGATATAGCAAAATACTATCTCCAAAAAGCCAAAGAAGAAAAAGATGAAGTTCAGATTGCGGAGGCATATGTCATGTTACATGTTGATGAATCTTTACCCAATGCATTAAAGTATCTGGATAGTCTGCAGTCTGTTACCAAAAAATCCAAAGAAATTTATTATCCCGCCAGAACGTATTTATTACGAGGGAATTTATATTTTAAATCTGATAACCTTCAGGCTGCACTGAATAATTATGTCCTGGGTCTGAAATACGCGAAAGAAAAAGGATATAAAAGGCAGATTGCCATGGCTGAGATCAGTATTGCCTATTTGAAAAATTATATTGGAAAGCATGCTGAAACAGCTAAGACCCTTAGATATTATCTGTATAATGCTGATTATATGAATGAGAGTGAGCATACCATTCTTAGATTAAATTTAGCAGATGCTTATATAGAAATCAATAAAATGGATTCTGCATATATGTTGATACAGGATGGATTACTGGCCGCTAAGAAAAGCAAAAACGTATATGCTTACCATCAGAATTTGGGTTTATTAGGCTATTATAATTTAAAATTAAAAAAATATAACGTAGCCATTGAAAATTTATTGAAGTGTAAAAACTTCTTTTTCACTGCAAGCTATCCCAGCAAGAGAAATCAAAATTATACTCTTTTAAACTTAGGAAAGGCCTATGCGGGATTGCAGGAAAGCAATAAAGCAATAGAGAATTTTGCAAAAATAGACTCTATGGTGCTTAAAACAAACTATGTTTTTCCTGAGCTTAGAGAAGTGTATACCTACCTTATTGATCATTATAAAGAGAAAAAAGATAAGGAGAAACAGCTTTATTATGTTGAAAGATTTTTAGATGTCGACAAGGTGTTGGATACCCGTTTCCGGTACATATCAAGAGAGCTACCAAGAAGGTATGACACCCCTAATCTGTTACAGGAAAAAGAGAGTATTATCAAAGAACTCAAACAGAGAAAAATATTCCTTTATATAGTGCTGGGAATCTTAGTGATAGTTCTTTTATTATTTGTGAATTTTTATTTTAAATATAAAAATGCTGAAAAAAAATACAGAAAGATTGCTCAGGATTTAATTCAGTCCGTTAACGAAAATAAGAAAGAACCAGAGGCAGAAATACAAAAAGAAGAAGTAGTACCGGATATTGTCTTACCACAAAATACAGAAAATACAGAAAATGTAGAAAATACAGAAGATAAAACAACGAAAACAATTTCCGAGGATATAACACAAAGTATTCTGAAAGAGCTCGATATTTTTGAAAAGAAAGAACAGTTTTTAAACAGGGGAATCACGTTGGGAACGCTGGCAAAAAAAATAAAGACAAATTCTAAATATTTGTCAGAAGTAATCAATACCCATAAAGGGAAAAATTTCGCAGCTTATCTTAATGATCTCCGTATTGATTACGCGATCAGCAGATTGGCAAGGGACAGAAGATTCCGGTCTTATAAAATACCTTTTATTGCAGAAGAATTAGGATACAACAATGAGCAGGCTTTCACCTTGGCTTTCAAAAAAAGAACGGGAACTCCGCTATCCATCTATTTAAAGGAAATTGAAAAGACGGTAAATGAAACAAAGGATAATCCAGATGTAGTATAATAACCTTTTGGAATGTATGCGATTCAGTATTCATAGATTTGAAGAAATGACCCCGAAAAAAACAAGCACTTACAGAAATGTGAGTGCTTTGTTTTTTTTTAATGGGGACTTATCATTCCTTGAAACAGATAAAATTCGAATTAAACGTATGTTTAAAAAACCATAAAGAATAATTAAAACTGAGTTAACAGCCTTCTTGCTCAGATAACGTTGTTTTGCAGAAAAAATAATGATGGAAAACAACAACCCGATCAACAGGAGGAGATTTCTTAAAAATTCATTGCTGGCAGCAGGAGGAATTTTTATCGCTCCTTTAATTGAAAGCTGTACAGATAATGATTTTACCGATACCAATGAAAATGCTCCCACCGATCTTAAAAATGCAGGCTTTGAATCCGGAGTAGCCAGTTTCGATCCTACTGCAGCAGGAATTATTATCTGGACAAGATACTCTACAGGCATTGATGCTGAAATTACCTGGGAAATAAGTAAAAACAGCAGTTTCTCGGAAGTTTTGAGAAGAGGCAAGGCGATGTCTACATCCGTTAATGATTTTACTGTAGCTGTAGACGTACAGAATATTCCGTCAAATACTAAGTTTTACTATAGATTTTATAATATTACAACCAAAGAAGCTTCTGTTGTTGGAGAAACCCTTACATTACCATCAAAAACAGATACTGTAAGCGAAGTGAAAATGGCGGTAGTATCCTGTTCTAATTTTCCTGCAGGGCTTTTTAATGTATATGGTGCTATTGCCCAATCAGAAGCCGATGTAGTGGTACACCTTGGAGACTATATTTACGAATATGCTCCGGGACAATATGGTACCAATCCTTATACCAACCAACTTGGCAGAGCCCATAAACCGGCCAGAGAAATCCTGAGTCTTAACGATTACAGGGAAAGATACAGACAGTACAGGGGAGATAAAAATCTTCAGCTTCTTCATCAGAAAAAGCCCTTTATCTGCGTATGGGATGATCATGAATTTGCGAATGACACCTACAAATCCGGAGCTGAAAATCATCAGCCTAATGAAGGGGATTTCCAGGCCAGAAAAATGGCAGCTTTCCAGGCTTACAGTGAGTATATTCCTTTGAAAACAGGAAAAGATCTGAAAATTTACAGAAGTTTCCAGTTCGGAAATATTGTTTCCCTTTACATGATGGATACAAGGGTAATCGCAAGAGATAAACAGATGGAATATTCGGATTATCTGGATAATGCCGGAAATTTTAATCAGGCCCAGTTTACAACAGATTTTTTGAGCACCGGCAGAAAACTGATCGGAAGCGAGCAGATGTCATGGCTGAGTTCTCAGATCAATGGTAACACTGCAAAATGGCAGGTATTGGGGCAGCAGATCCTTATGACAAAAATGATGGTTCCTGCCGAACTCCTGATGTTACTGAACCAGATTCTTGCAGAAATAAAACAGCACGGAAGTGCACAGCCGGCAACCATGCTGGCACTTCAGACTACAATTACCCAATTGATTGTTTTGAAAACAAGATACAAACAACAGGACCCAACCCTTACACCGCAGGAAATTGCAAGAATTACTACTACACTACCTTATAATTTAGATGCATGGGATGGATATTTTATGGAAAGGGAACAATTATATTCTCTTCTTGCCGGGAAAAAAGTAGTGGTACTGGCAGGGGATACTCATAATGCATGGTTGGGAACACTGAAAGACGCGCAGGGAAATCACATTGGGACAGAGCTGGCCTGTAGTTCGGTTTCTTCTCCGGGGCTTGAAGGATATCTGGGAATCTCATCTGACCCTGCAAAAGCTGTAGAATTGGCTCAGGCATTTTCAATGTTGATAGACGATCTGGATTATGCCAATCTTTATAAAAGAGGATATCTGCATGTAAAATTTACTTCCGGAAGTTCTCTGGCAGAATGGAGATTTGTAGACAATATAATTTCCGATACTTACAATACTGTTACCGAAAAAACATTTACAATCGTATAATTTTAATCATAGTTTTAGTAGAACAAATCTTATTTTCAATTTTGTATTAAGAGCTGCAGCACGCTACTGTAGCTCTTTTATATTAATGTTTTTTGTATCTTAAACAGCTGCAGGAGGATATAATGAAAGAATTTTTACCCCTGATTTCGAAACTTCAGACCAAACTTGCATATAGACTCCTGGGTTTATTCTGTATGCAGTATCAATCCTGTAGATTTTACATTCGAACATTTCTTGGTATGGCAGTATGAAATTTCCATATTGAATGCTTATATTTATTTTAAAATCAAATTAGAGACATCATATTTCTCAAAAATGATATCATTTGGTTTACAAATAATTAAAAAGCAATGGTGGAAGATTTTATTTATTACTTAGGATTGGTTCTGGTGATTATCGGTGCGATAATGCTGGCCAATCGTTTAAAAATTGCCTATCCTATTATATTGGTTATTGCAGGATTACTGATCAGCTTCATTCCCGGATTACCCGCTATAAAGATTGATCCTGAGCTTATATTTATCATTTTTCTGCCTCCGCTTTTATATGAAGCAGCGTTTGCGGTCTCATGGAAGGAAATATGGAAACTGAGGCGCATCATTACCAGCTTTGCCTTTATTGTTGTTTTCCTTACTGCAATATCTGTAGCTTTTGTGGCCAATTCATATATTCCGGGGTTTTCATTAGCCTTGGGTTTTGTCTTGGGAGGAATTGTTTCACCACCCGACGCTGTAAGTGCAGGAGCTATTTTAAAATTTGTAAAAGTCCCTAAAAATGTATCCACTGTGCTGGAAGGAGAAAGCCTGTTCAATGACGCCTCTTCACTAATCATTTTTAGATTTGCCATGGTAGCGGTAGCTACAGGGCAGTTTATATGGCAGGATGCCGTACTCAGTTTTGGATGGATGGTATTTGGAGGCCTCGGAATAGGCGTTGTATTGGCTTTTATCTTTCTTAAAATTGAAAAAATATTCCCTACCGATGTCAATATGGATGCCATACTCAGTTTAGTAGCACCCTATGTTATATATATTGCTGCTGAAGAAGTGCACTCCTCCGGTGTGCTGGCTGTAGTGAGTGGCGGACTCTTTCTTTCTGTAAGAAGACATGAAGTTTTCAGAACTTCAGAATCCAGACTGAGAGGCTCCAATGTATGGGAAAGCTTTGTATTCCTGATTAACGGAATTGTTTTTCTGCTGATAGGGCTGGATCTTCCCGAAATTATGGTAGGCCTGAATAAAGAAGGAATAAGCCTGTCCGAAGCAGTAAGCTATGGATTGCTGGTTACAGCAGTACTGATTATTGTCCGCTTCCTGGCTTCTTTTGGTGCCGTATTTATAACTTTGATTATGCGGAATTTTATCAATGTAGCAGACAGAGATCCCGGAATGAAAGCCCCGGTCCTAATGGGCTGGACCGGTATGAGGGGTGTGGTTTCTTTAGCCGCTGCATTATCTATTCCCGTTGTCATGGAAAACGGACAGCCTTTTCCTCATCGTGACCTTATCCTGTTCATTACATTTGTAGTCATTTTGGTTACTTTAATCCTTCAGGGACTGACCTTACCAACACTGATAAAGAAACTGGATTTATCCGATTCCAATGGAGGATATATGTCTGAAGACGAATCAGAACGTTTTTTGAAAAAAGAAATGCGCGGAGTTGCCTTCAGGTATCTGGATGAAAACTATAAAGAAAAGAGAAATGAAAATGAATACTTCAATAAACTGATGGATCGCTGGGAGCAGGAAGATAAGGAAGATTCAGTTCATAAGCTGTCTGATGAAGCTAAAGAAATCTATTTTGAAACTTTGGAGCAACAGAGAATCTGGCTTCGGGAAGAAAACAGACGTAACCCGAATATTGATGAAGAATATATAAGACATTATCTGACAAGATTGGATATGGAAGAAGAAAGACTTAGGATGTAAAAAAAAAATACAATGAACTTAGTAAAACAACTGGGGCAATTCCCCGATGAAAAAAGAAAAGAATATTTCAGTACACTTTCCAATTATAACAATGGAAAGTTTCAAAATATACTGATAACACCGGCTTTGTTGGAAGGGGAAAGTATGACCAAAGCTCTTCTCGGAAGTCTGTGTAAAATAGAAAACACATCACCCGGAACTGCACTTCCGTTTGTAGTAACAGATCTTAAAAACCTGCAGCCTGACGAAAATGTTCTCGTTTGGTTTGGGCACAGCTCTTATTTCATACAGATTGATGGCAAAAAATTTTTGATAGATCCTGTTTTCAGTGGAAATGCCTCTCCCATGCCGGGGTCTATAAAAGCATTTCCGGGAGCAGATTATTATAAACCGGAACATATGCCGGATATAGACTTCCTTATTATTTCCCACGATCATTGGGATCACCTGGATTATAAAACCGTTCAGGCTTTAAAAAATAAAGCAGGAAAAGCAATCTGTGGCTTGGGAACCGGCCAGCACTTTGAATATTGGGGCTGGTCACCAGAGAAAATTGTGGAAAAAAACTGGTGGGAAAGTATGGATATTGCAGAAGGTTTCAGAATTACTCTCACTCCGGCAAGGCATTTCTCAGGAAGGCTGCTGAACCGTAATATCTCACTCTGGACCTCCTTTGTGTTGAAAACACCTACAAAGAACCTTTTTCTAGGTGGCGACAGTGGCTATGGCAGCCATTTTACAGAAATTGGAGAAAAATACGGACCATTCGATTTAGCAGTAATGGAATGTGGACAATACAATGAAAAGTGGCCCTATATTCACTCCTTACCCGAACAGATCATTACAGAAGTGAAAGAACTGAAAGCAAAAAATTTCATTCCTGTACACAATTCAAAATTTAAATTAGCTCAGCACGCCTGGTACGAACCGCTTGAGCAGGTTTCAAAATATGCCCAAGAACATCAGCAGCCAATTACATTACCTGTTATGGGTGAAAAAGTGAACTTAGATAAGCTGGACACCACAGACTGGAAGAATTGGTGGGAAGACTATATCTGATATTTCCTGTACATCACTAATTAAAATAAAAACCTGCCCATACTGAGCAGGTTCTTCCTTATTATCAAAAAAATAACCACTACTGAGGTTCATTATGGGTAACCTTAGTATGGATAATATCATAAAATACAGAAGGATTAGCCGCATCAGGGATAATTCTGTAGGTGAAAGTAGTCTCATTCAGGGTAAGAATATCTACCACCCTGGTAAAAATAACAGCTCCGGTAGCGGGATTGATTCCAATAAGTGTTCTCTTCTTCCCGTCAGCAGAAATAGACCATTTCCCCTGGGATCTGAAAACATCATCCAATCCTACAATTTTGAATGTTCCATTGGCTCTGAAATAAGAATATCCTACATATCCGGCTACACTGGCATTGGTTAATGCTACATTATTTCCGTCTTTATCTTTAGCACCTGTAGTTTCCCACGGAGTAGAAGCTAAAGTAAGCTGTCCGTTGTCCGGTTCGGCATGAGATGTTCTTGTATGGATGATGTCATAATAAAGAGATGGATCTGCTGAACTAGGATATATTCTGTAGGTAAATTCATTCTTATTAAGGACAAGAATATCAACATCGCGGGTGAAGATAGTAGAACCGTCCGGATTAAGCGCTGCAATAGTTCTTTTTTTACCTTGCGCATCTACAGACCAGGTTCCTCTTGATCTCAAGATATCATCCAGTCCGTAAATAGCAAATTTTCCATCTGCTTTGAAATAAGCAAAACCTACATATCCGGCTACACTGGCATCAGTTAGTGCTACATTATTCCCATTTTTATCTTTGGCCCCTGTAGTTTCCCATGGAGTGGAAGACAGAACCTGTGAGGGAGTTTGCTGTTCTATAATAATTTCGTCATCGTTATCAGAACATGATACAAAAGATGCTGTTAAAAGCATTGCTGCGCACAGATAACATAGTTTTTTCAGTGTATTCATAAGGGTATTTTTAAGTCTTTGCAAACTTATCCCTAATCAACACCAAAACATTGTATAAAGTATCTCTTTTGTTGTAGGAAATATAACAGATGGATGATAAAATAAACAAAATGATATTGTTGTACTCTTGCCGAAAAATTCTTTTGGAAAAGTTTATAGACGAAAAACCTTCAAAAATTCTATTTTTGAGTATGAATAACAGAAACCGGGGAAAAAATACAGGTGACGATAACCTGTTCGGTTCAGAAAAACAGGTCAACACAATGAGAATGGCTGTTCAGGATATGCAGTATTTGCTGACAAGAGGTTATGCGGAAAAAGCAGGATCAGAACTTGTAGGCAACAGATATAGATTAAAGACCAGACAAATACAGGCTTTACGGGGTGCATCAGCTTCCGGTATGCAGATCCATGAGAGAAATTTAAAACAACTGAACGTTTCAGCATTAAAAGACAGAATAATTTACCTTGATGGGTTTAATGTATTGATTTTGTTGGAAAGCCTGCTTTCCGAAGCTTATATTTTCGAAGGCGCAGACGGTTGTTTTCGAGACCTTTCCGGAATTCACGGAACTTATAAAAGAGTTAATCAGACGTTGAAAGCTGTAGAATTGGTAGCTTCTTTCTTTCAAAAAAATAAAATCCAAAAGCTGATCTGGGTTTTTGATCAGCCGGTATCCAACAGTGGAAGAGTAAAACAGATGATCCTTGATTTTGCTTTCGAAAACAAACTGAATTGGGAGTGTGAACTTCAGTTCAATCCGGATAAATTTCTGGCAGAAAATGCAGAAATCATTATTTCTGCTGATGCCTGGATTTTAGATCACTGTAAACAATGGTTTAATCTTACCGGATATTTGATTCAGGAAGAATTGCTTTCTGTCAATCTTATAAAAACATCGTAAAGAATGAAGATGTTTGAAAAATATATTCCTTTTATTTCAGATTCCTGGAAAGAAAAATATCAGGCTATTTTAGAAGAAGAACATGTGAAAAACCTGGAAAAAAACATCCGGGCCTATAAAGAAAATAGGCTGGATTGGGATCTGCCTTATTTTAATGAAGAAGTAAAAATTAACCGTCATGACATTTTTGATAGGTTTATTCACTTATTAGAAAGCAATGATCCTGCTGAGGTTAAAGCAACAAAATTAGAAGAAACTCCCTTTGAAGATTGGCTTATTGTTTTGGGGCAAAGGCTTACCCCGGCAAGCATCCGTGATGAGAATGCTATTCCTCCTCTCCATCAAGTATTTATTAATGCATGCAGAGAGCCTTTTAACAGTGAAATCACCATTGCCCAGAGAGCCTGGGAAAAACACACCGGAAGAATGGATGATCATTTTTGGGGCGAAGTCAAAGGCAATAACCAGCAGAAGCAGGAAAAGGTAATGAAGAAAATCTGCTATATTCTCGAAAACCAAACCTGGTGGAATGTATTTTTTCATTATAAACAGGGTTTAGTCTTTGAAATCAGGGAAAAAGAAGGCCACGGAATCCGGTGGAGCCACGGGGGAACAAAACTGATTGGCTTTCTGGAAAGATTTATCAATGAATAAGTTTTTTACCGCGTAAAAAGATTGCGCTGTTAACAGATAATTTTGCGGAAATTAAATAGCGATTATATATGTTGATGATCATTTTTATTCAATAACCATGAGGAATATGTACAACAAAGGAGATTTCAGAGCTGGAGAAGAGGGTAAAATTTCCCGTGAATTACAGAAATATGGGAATAAAAAATGGCGGAGGACCGAAAAATCTGCTATCGAAGATCATTTGAAAGAAGAAGTACGTTTCCTGAAAACTAAAAAAAACCGTAGAAAAACCATATGGGTCAAAATAACAAAAGAAATTAACGGATTGAAGCGCTCTGATTATAAAAGGTTTTACAGAAAAAGAATTGAAAGATGCTGTGAAAAACCAATATGTAACAAGATATTTTTATATGAAAAATAATAAAACAAAAAAGAAATGAATACCTACATTGATATTGGCATTAATCTGACCAATAAACAGTTCTATAACGAACATGACGAAATTATCAACCGTGCTCTGGATAATGGAGTAGAGCATATGATCCTCACGGGAACAAGCGTACGGGGAAGTAGAGAATCTGCAGAAATAGCAGAAGACTATCCGGACATTTTATTTTCTACAGCAGGAATCCATCCTCATGATGCCAAATCTTTTAATAACGAAAGCATCAGTGAACTGAGAAAACTTTTACAACAGGAACATGTCATCTCAGTAGGAGAATGCGGACTGGATTTTGACCGTGACTTCTCCCCAAGACCTGTTCAGGAAAAATGCTACAGAGCTCAGCTAGAATTGGCGATTGAAGTGGATAAGCCTCTTTTCCTTCATGAAAGATCAGCTTTTAAAAGATTTAATGATATTACAGATGAATATCTTTCCCAATTACCGGAAGCAGTAGTTCATTGCTTTACCGGAACTTTGGATGAAGCAAAAAAATATCTGGACAAAGGATTTTACTTAGGTTTTACCGGAGCAGTTAGCGATGAGAAAAGATTTAAACAACTGGAAGATGTTATTAAATATGTTCCCCTCGACAGGATGATGATTGAAACAGATGCCCCTTTCATGCTCCCGAAGAATATGCCGAGAATTCAGAACAGACGGAACGAACCTTCATTTTTACCCTATGTGGCGCAAACCATAGCCCATCTGAAAAAAATAAGTATTTCCGAGGTTGCAGATGAAACCACAGAAGCTGCGAAGAAGTTTTTCAGGCTATAAAAAAGAGCTCTACTGATACAGTAAAGCTCTTTTTTTATTTCTTAAGCGAATTCGCTTTTACAGACTTTTCAATGCTGATTCCAAAGCCAGTTCCATCATTGGGTTCAGGGCTTTCTCTCTTTCGTCAGCAGAAATTTTTTCATGCGTTGGGATAATGTCAGTTACCGTAAGGATAGTAGCTGCATTTTTTCCTAAATGCTGAGCATTCGCAAACAATCCGAAAGCTTCCATTTCCACTGCCGGACAATTGTATTTTGTGGCAATAGCAGGAGTCTCAGGATCTTTTCTGTAGAAAATATCACTACTGTGTATATTGATTGCTTTTGCGTTTAAGGATAATTCTTTAGAAGTTTCATTAATGGTGTTGAAGATATTTCCCTGGTGAGGAAGAATCTCATCTTCAATTCCCCATGCATATTTAGCATACGTACTTTCGCTGGCTGCGTTTTCAATATTTAAAATATCAAAAAGCTTAAGATCTGTAGTATAAGCACCACAAGTTCCAATTCTGATGATAGTATCTACCTCATACTCTGTGAATAGCTCAAAAGAATAGATTCCAATACTTGGAAAGCCCATTCCACTTGCTCCTACCGTGATTTCTTTACCCTTATAAAGACCTGTATAATAAAATATACCTCTGGTTTTACTTACCAGTTTTGCATTTTCTAAATAATTTTCAGCAATATACTGTGCACGAAGCGGATCCCCCGGCTGCAATACTACTTTAGCAATTTCTCCTTTGTTGGCACTGATGTGAATACTCATAATTTTATTTTGACAGATGCAAAGATAATAACTTTTAGATTGTATGTGATATTACTATGAGTGAAACAACGAAGCCTTCTCATGAAAAAATAATACATAAAATGGTATATATAAGTATTTTGAATGCAGTTTTGTATAACGTCTGTTGAAAACTTCATATTGAGTGAGCCTGTACTCATTAGAACATGAGCTTTTAATGATTTTCAGCATGAGTTTTTACCTTTTGTAAATACAGAACAAGAATAGAATAACAGAGAGCAGATATGGCAACGTGGAGCCAGCTAATTTTGCCATGCAATAGTTAAAAATATAGAAAAATGAAAATTGAACACCTTGCCGTCTGGGTAAAAGATCTTGAAAAAACTAAAGAATTCTATCAGAAATATTTTGGAGCTGTTTCCAACGAAAAATACCATAATCCTGTTAAAAATTTTGAATCGTATTTTCTGAGTTTTGAGACTGGCTGCCGTCTTGAAATTATGACAAGACCCGATATTAAAGAAAATACAGGATCTTATGATTCCCAACAGTTTGGAATTATCCATCTGGCATTTGCTGTCGAAACTAAAGAAAAGGTAAATGAACTTACAGAACTCCTGAGAAAAGATGGCTATACCATCGCCGGAGAGCCAAGAACTACAGGTGACGGCTATTATGAAAGTGTTATTCTTGATCCGGAAGACAATATTGTTGAAATAGTAGCCTGATATGATCATTGCAAAAGCTTTTAGCAATAACGCACTCATGAAATTTCATGAATGTTGGAAAATATAAAGTTGCAAAGTACAACCTGTAGAGTTTCATTACATCAATTAGATCATCTTCACTGTTACATCAAAACAAAAAAAGATTCAGTATCTGATATCAATCCTTGAGTTAAAAATTTTATTCTCAACGAAATAATTCTATTTTTGTTAAATGATGGAAGCCAAATCACCATTCTTAGATACGATCTTTTTGCTCAGAAAAACTGAATGCATTACTCTTTTTTCAGACTTACAGGAGATTTCTCCCAAAGAAGAAGGAGAGGCAGAGGACTATTTTGAAACAGAATTTGAAAAGGAAAGGCTTGAATTTTTATCTGGAAGAATGCCATGTGACAGAGCAGCAGCAGTGTGGGCAGGAAAAATACTGTATCACAGTGCACAGCTTTATCTGATCAGGGAAAACACAGCAAAAAATATAGACCGCCTTATTTCCAGGTTTAAAGGAAAAAAAGATGTCTCTTCTGTACTATCTGCGGATATGTCTTTAAGATTCCTTCCACAGATCATGGTAGCATTGAATACACTGGATCCGGAAGATGTTTTGATTGGGATGCTTGAAGATATTCTGACAGAATTTCATTATTCGGGAATAGGATATGATCTTGATCTGAAGCATATAAGCTGGGAAGAAGAATTAAAAGACCGTACGTACCGGAAGCTATATCTCGAAAGAATTCTTGAAAAAAGAGATTATAAACGGGCAGAAATTCCGGCGATCAATACAATGCTTATTGCAGAATTGGGAATGCATAAAGATGCATTCTGGAGAGAACTAAAAATAATAACTGAAGAAAATTAATGACTCAGAATATCAATAAACTTAATACAGTCCTTACCTACGTAAAAGATACTTTTGTAGGGAAAAATGATGTAGTCGATCTACTGGGAATCTGTCTTTTGGCAAGAGAAAATGCTTTTTTATACGGTCCCCCGGGAACTGCAAAATCAGCCATTGTCAGAACATTGTCCAAAACGGTAAAAGATGGGAAAAACTTTGAATATTTATTAACCCGTTTTACAGAACCCAATGAGATCTTCGGACCTTTTGATATCAGAAAATTAAAAGAAGGTGAACTTCTTACCAATACAGAAGGAATGATGCCTGAAGCGTCCATGGTATTCCTGGATGAGATCTTCAATGCCAATTCCGCTATTCTGAACTCACTGTTGATGGCTCTCAACGAGAAAATATTCAAAAGAGGAAAAGAAACTAAACAGTTGCCGGCGCTGATGTTTGTAGGTGCAAGTAATGTTCTTCCCGAAGATGAAGCATTAAATGCATTATTTGACCGTTTCCTGGTGAGAATCAATGTAGATTATGTAAATCCCGAGTTACTCCATCAGGTTCTTTTAGCCGGAAGGAAACTTGAAAATGAAGAAGAAACTGAAACTCCTGAAATTCAGGTGCATGAGATCAGAGAGCTTCAGAATTTATGCAGAACCATAGATCTTAAACCTATTTATGAGGTGTATCTGAATACTATTATAAATCTACGAAATACAGGAATTGCCATTTCAGACCGTAGAGCTGTAAAACTTCAAAACCTGATTGCTGCTAGTGCCCTGATCTGCGGAAGAAATGAGGCCATTCTCTCGGATCTCTGGGTTCTGAAACATATCTGGGATACAGAAGAGCAGATTGAAATCCTGGAAGGAATCATCAACAGGACTGTTGAAAAGGATGACCACCCAAATTCCCATCCACAGGCGATGCACAACAAAACGCCCAATCCGGAAGAAGTAATGAAGGATGTGAAGATCCTTACCGATAAATGGAATGGTGGAACACTGAGTTTTGAAGAACAGAATGTGATTAAAGATAAACTGAGATACCTGCAGACCCGTTGTGACTGGATCAGGAATCCTGAACAGAAAGAATATATCCGGCAAGAAATTGAAAGCTTATGGCAGAAGATCCTTCAAAGTGTATAAAAGAATTTTGGGCAGAACTTCCCCGCAGGAATGAAGATTTCCTGGGGTCAATCAGAGACTGGAAAAATGTACTGATTGCAGTGGACGACGAAACGATTTGGCTCAAAGGTTTTACCGATGAACAGATTATAGCTTCGGAAATTCATCAGTTTCCAGATTTTTTACTGTATGAGCTGCATGATGGTCTTTTATTCCGGAAAGATGCATTGGTTCCGAGTAAAAAAATGCGCTCTGCTTTACTTTGGACGTCGATAGATAAGGCATTGCGCCTTACATTTCCGGCTTCCAATCAAAATTATTTCGGAATTAGTGAAAAAATTCAGATCCGCTTAAAGGAAAACAATGAAGAACAGCCGGTAATTGCTTTATTAAGCCTAATATCAGACATTAGTGAAAGCATAGCCGGAACAGCAAAATTCAAACTTGAAAGAATAGACTGGACAATCATAGGGGATAAAGCACTGTTCTTAGGAACACCGTTATTAAGCCTTCCGGGAAAAACATATTGGACAAAAGACAAGCATCTTTTACCTTCGGGATTGGATTTTGAGTTTAAAAATATGAGTATATTTTTACAGCAGAAATATAATAAAGAATCAGACGGGTGGCTTTTATGGGATGAAAATGGAAATTATCTTTACTTAAAGGATACCGATTTCCGTCAGTTGTCTGTCAGCTCATTCCGTCTTACTGAAAAATCAAAAGAATGGAATTAAAGGTATACTTCCAGTCCTATGAAAATTATTTCTGGGAATGGAAAACCGATGAAGATGTTCCCGGTGATTCCGGATATCATGATCATAACCTGCTCTCTGTCCCGGGAGTGGGAGCCATTGCTTACAGACCTTATGTAATGGAAATCCTGAAGGAGCTTCAGCCACAGGGATGGCCACCTTTTGGAGCATTGCTGATGGTTTTATATGCCACACAGGAAGGATACACCGATTTTGAAACTCCCTTAAAACGTACAGCTGAATTTTACAGTGTCGGGAATTTTGAGTTTAATGCAGAAAGAGAAATAGAATTTCTTGAAAAAATAAAATCACTTCCCAAAGCTTATAAACAGGGGCAGAATAGAATCATACTTTTGCAGACTCTCTTTAAAGATGTACATCACAGACTATCTTCTGTGAATGCAGAACTTAATCTGAATGCCTATTATAAAAGACCTCACGAACTCGCTTCAGGTGCGGAAAAACAACATGCCGGACCATCTGTTTTAAACAGAGATTTAAAAGCATTGGATCTCAATGAAAAATTTCCTACCGTTCAGTCTATCATTGACGCGATGAAAGGACTTGTGGAAGAACCTGAACTCGATGACGAACTTGTACAGGAAGAGACAACCTCAGATACCGATAAAGATTTCATTAGGGAATTGGTGGAAGAGCCTAAAACATTTCAGGTAGGGAGCCTTATCAAAAGAATCTGGAGCGGACTGAAAATTCCGATGCGCCACCTTTCTCCGGGAGAGCAGCCTATAGGAGGAATTTCCGATATGACCAATAAAGGCGACTTTCACAGGATGCTTCTTTCAGAATTTGCCAATGAGGATGAAATATTTATGAACCGCGTGGCCAATAATGAAGCCCTTTATATTCAGAGAGAGATTCCACCTGAAGAAAATATTTTTGAGAGAGTGATCCTGATTGATACCTCCCTTAGAAACTGGGGAACTCCAAAAGTGCTTGCTTTTGCTGCAGCTTTGGCCATTATTAAACATCCCAAAGCCCATTCAGAATGCAGGGTTTTTGCCTTAGGACAGGATAGTGTTCCAATGTCGCTTAACACGGTAGAAGAAGTTGTTGAAAACCTGAATAAAGTGAGCCCTGTTCTTGAAGTTTCAGAAGCCCTGGAAAATTTTTTTAGTGGGCCGCATTCTGAAAAAGATATTGAAGTGTTCTTTATTACCCATCAGGAAAGTACAAAAGATGAAAAGGTTCAGAAAGTAATCCATGAAAATAGAGAAAGGCTCAAATTTCTGGTAACAACCACATCAGATGGCGAGATCAATTTCTATAAACATGATAAAGGGGCAAGAAAACATATTCAGAAAATAAAACTTCCTTTGCCTGAATTATGGGCCAATCCTCCAAGAAGAAAATATTCTTCAGAAAATAGTAACGGAAAGAAAACAGATCTTCCCCAAAACTATCCTATTTTATTTCCAATGCCTGCCGGTAAAATTGCCCAGTTTTTATATGAAGGAGAATTTTTTGTTTTGAGTTCAAAAAAGGATTTGCTGAAAACGTATCTGTCAGATAATTATTATGACAGACATTCTTATGATTATTATAAAACATTTCATGGCTGTGAAGTTTTATTCGAAAAGGTCTCTGTAAAACCAAGAGGACAGTTTGCATTGGCAAAAAATAAACAGCAGCATTTTATCCTGTGCCAATATCAGGCCGATAAAAAATTAATTTCCAAGCTTAATATCAATACCAAAGAATATTCTGAGCAGAATCTTACCGGAATGAATATTGGGGATTCCTATGAGCTGCTGTATTTTGGTAAAAGCTTTTATCTGTACCATCCTGGAAATCCTGTTCATTACAAAATAAACATTGATGGAAATATTTCGCTGGAAACCGTTTCCGGTAAAGAAAAAGAAATCGAAAGAAACAAAACAAAAGTGGAAGCCGAAGTAGCTAAACTTGACAGAAGCGGATTGAAAATTATCAATAGTTTTAACAAAATCGGAATTAATGATAATCATAACCTGGTTGTTTCAGCCAATGAACTGAGCAGTCTCTATGAAAACTCATTAAATCTTTATAAAAATAAATCGGAAATTATAATTTTTGCAGAACAGCATAAAAATAAATTTACCTTTCCTGATGGAAGCGAGATTATTACGGATTCCCGTGGAATATTGACTTTCAGAAGCAGTAATAAAGGAATTGAAGAGTTTTTTATCCCCTCTACTGCCTATGGATTTTTATCGCTGGCCACGTATACAGAGTTTGGAGGTTCAGAATATTATCTTCCCGAACATGCTTTGATGAAGGTGAAAACAATGGAAGAAATGTGTTCCCGGTTTTTAAAAGCATTTATAGAACAGATCTTGGATTATGGAGCTTAGAATTAAACCTTTTCCGAAAAATAAATTTCCTAAAAAAGGGCTTTTAATTAAAGGCTCTTCACCGGTCATATGGCTTCAGGAAATGGAAGATCTTGATATCAGCTTAAGTCAGGTAGAATCTTATGCTATTCCATCCGATACCCCCAATATACTCTACGGGTGTTTTCTTATTTTTAACGATCAAATTCCACATGAGATTGGGAGAAATGCTTACTTCCAGTCGGTAAATGACAGATTTTTTATACCGGAACATACAGTCTTTTATCCTAAGATTAATCCGGAAGACTGGGAACATCTGGATTCCCGGTTTATCATTATGCATCCTGAGTTTGGATTGGTCAAACTATCGGAAGAAATCAATTGGATTGCTTTAATTCAGGAACCCGGAAAAATAGAGGAAATAATCAGAAGACCTGCAAACGGTGTTCACATTGCTCAGAACATTGAGAGTTATACTGTAGAAATGGATGATGAAAAAATCCTGGAAGCATTACAGCCGAAGCAAACTGAAGAAGAATGGACGAAGAACCTGCCCTTTGATCTTAAAAAGGTAATGGCCGGAAATAAAAAAGAAATTGAAAAGTATTTAAAATATATTGAAAAATATCCTGAAAGAGCAATCGAATTAGGAGTTCCTTTGGATATTATGGGGACTTCCAGAGGAAATGGTTTTGAAAAATTTTCCTGGTTTGAAGGTTTATTTGGAAACACTGGTGGAAAACCTGAAACTAAAAGGGCTAGAAACTCCCGCCGGATATTTTGGGCAATGTTGGTGATTGCTGTCATCTTAAGATTTGCATTACCCTCAGATAAAGATAAAAAAGAACAGGAAGAAACTGGTGCTTCTTCGGGAAGTATTGTCACCGATGCAGTAAAAGACCCTTCAGATATGGTTGCCTTCCAATCCGGAATCTCGGAAATTGATCAGAAGATTGATTCTATATATCAGGATAGAAGGGCCGTTTTATCTAAAGAAGTTCATGTCGCAAGCACAATGATATCAGCTAAAGAGAAAGAAAGGGAACAGTACAGAAAATCAGGAGGACGAAATCTTAATGAAATTAGTCCGGATATAGACAAGCTTGTTGCCAAAGAGAAACAAAGCAGGGACTCCCTCAAAATAATCTACAGCAGAAAAATCAAAAAACATATTGAAGCGAGAACTGAAAAGCTGAAACGGAAGCTTTCGGATTCCCTGAAACAATATAGCAGGGGGAAACCTGTCAATGGAGATGTGGTAAAATACCTTGTAAGAAAGAAACAGGTCCTAATGGCAGATTCTTTGGGAAGACTTTATGGAACCATAGACCTGGTGGATGCTTCTTCAGCACCCGTTGGAAAATCTAAGATCAAAGGTGTGGAACCAGGAGGAAGCAAGCCTGAAGAGAAGGCTGCGGTTTCCGATATTCTTTATCTTATTATTTTTATGATCGGTGCGGTGGGAATCTATCTCTTTATCTTTAAGAAAAAAGCCTTACATCTGGGAGGTGATAATGTGCCGGGCTGGATAAAATTTCTTTTAATTGCCATACTTGTGACGATGTTGATATACCTGTTTTATCCGTTGGTGAAAATGTTCGGTTACAACTGGTTTGTATGGGCTCTTATCATTTGTGTTATACTGCTTCTTTACCGTTTGTTCAGGGAAGATAAAACCATTTTAAACACCGAAGATGATGAATAAACAGAAATTTACAGACAAATTCATGGCTGCTTTTGTCCTTTTAGTAATGTTTAAGGTAATTGGAATCGTAGCCCAGCTGTTTCATGAAAGTTTCTGGAGTGTGGTGGGCACATTGGTGATTTTCTTAGTGGTAGCATTTATTATACTTATCGTCATCGCTGCTTTAAAAGATAAAGAACAGAATGCACAAAACTCAGGGAAAAGAGGTGCCGGAGGAGGGAGCTTTTATCTTGAAAGTTCATTGTTTGACAGGATCAGAAGTAAATATGAAGAACTGGCAGAAAAATATATCGCCGAAAAAGAGTATAAAAAAGCGGCAAAAGTCTACATGAATTTACTTCAGGACAATTACAGAGGGGCAAAAACCCTGGAAGATGGAGCATTTTACAATGAAGCTGCTGCGGTATATCTTAAGAAATTAAACAACAAATCCGATGCTGCCATCTGTTATGAAAAGGCAAAACAATATAAAAAATCAATTGAGCTTTACAGAGAGATGGAGCAGAAGGAAAAGGTAGGAGATCTTTATAAAGAAATTAATGATCTTAAAAATGCCCACGCTTATTACCAAATGGTTGCAGATGACTATACTGCGAATAATCAGATGGTAAAGGCTTCTTTGATCTACCGTAAAAAGATGGAAAATAGAGAAGAGGCACAAAAAGTGTTGTTAAAGGGTTGGGAAGAAAATAAAGATCCTTTCAACTGCCTTAATAACTATTTTGCCAATATCCATGATGTTCAGAAACTGGAAACGGAAATTAGAAATTTATATGAAAAGACTCCGGATTATAAAAAGATGACCTACCTGGATGCCATGAAACATGAGTTCAGAAAAGATCCGAAATTACAAACGACAACCAGAAACATTGCCTATCAAATCATTGCAGAAAAAATAGGAATACGTTCAGAAATTGTAAACGAACTAAAATATTTCAATCCTGATGATGAGGTAATTCTGAAAGATATCTCCAGGTTTAAAACCGGCAGAAATAAGATGTTTAGAAATTGAGAGTAATGAAATACCTCTATTGGTAAAAAAACAAACGGTTGAAAATGACTGGCTGCTTCATCAGAATTAATTTAATTGATTCTCTTTTAGCCCTAAAACATTCTATGTAAAATCTATTGAAAAAATAGTAGAAATTTTAAAGCCAGTTGTGGCAAAAAAGAGTGTTTAAAACGATTGTTTTATTACTCCATCCTGCGAGAACTATAAAATAATTACAAAAAATATTTATCTTTGCCCCAGAAAATTATGACAATACAAAGAGCACATATCAATGCAGAACTATGCGGACGCCCTTCTACAAAGGGGTTGTTCGGATATGAATGGACGATATGGAATGAGGCAAAATGTGCTGACTTTGGAAATTATTTACTGTAAACTCGTAAAAATTTAATCAAAATACTGCAAAAACGCCTCGAAAAATCGAGGCGTTTTTTGTTTTTTAGGTCAGAAATTATTTAGAATGAAAAAAAATAACCATAAACATGAAAATTTAATAACTAACAATGAAACTTTAATACGATAAAATAGAGTGATAAGCAACCCGGTGAGAGACAGTCATTTAGGTAATTAATATATCCGCAAAACATTGCGGACAGATATTTCTTATTCTTAATTAATGACTTAATTATTTGATTTACAGTGGGTTGTATTTGAAATTTATTTGCAGGTTTCAAGAAAACATATTTACTTTGCAACCGAAAATTGAAAGCAACAGGTTTTCAGGATTTCAAAAAATAATTTAAAAACAAACAAAAAATAAAATGAAACAATTACATAACATATTCAATCTATATTCAAGAGTATTCGGACAAGAGCCGATATCTCCTCTGTGTATTATTGATCGTGGAATTGTGGATAAAAGGTGCTTATATACGTGGGTCAGTGAATGATCTATTACGTTAGAATATATGAAGCACCTCCCGAAAAGAGGTGCTTTTTTTATGGTTTCTTTAGCTTATTTGGTAAAGCGCCGGTCTGTGGAACCGGAGAACAGGGTTCGATCCCGAAGATACCAAATTATAAAATCTCATAGCTCAAGTGGTTAGAGCACCGGTCTTTTAAACCGGGAGTTGAAGGTTCAAATCCTTCTGAGATTACTAAACCGGTTCCGTAGCTCGACTGGATAGAGCATGGGTTTTCTAAACCCAGGGTTAGAGGTTCGAGTCCTCTCGGGATCACAAAGATTCACGGAAAATTTCAGCTCCGACTGTCTCTCGGAAAAGAATTTTGAAGTGAATCTGCAAAACTGGAAAGATAACGGTGGTTGTTTACCCGTCTTGGACGTGGGAGGTCGCAAGTTCGAATCTTGCTTTCCAGACAAAAAAGTGAATAAGGTAATGGTAAATGTTGCTGTGTAAGTGAATTGATTATTTACTATTCACGTATTAAAATGATTTCGTAGCTCAAGTGGTTAGAGTGTCGGTCTGATACACCGAAGGTTGAAGGTTCGAGTCCTTCCGGAATTACAAAAGATTTTGTAGCTCAATGGTAGAGCATTGGTTTGTTAAACTGGAAGTTGAAAGTTCGAGTCTTTCCAGAATCGCAGATAATAAAATGTTAATTGTTTCAGGAGAAAAGTAAAAGTTTGTCGAGAGCAGAAGATCTTTAAGCCAAACACGAAAATTATAGACAGACTTTTTCCTTCTCCCACAAACTGATTGCCATTGATAAAAAAAAGAAGAGTTTGTCGAGCGTAGAAGTTCTTATATCAAATAAAAAATAATGACAGGCTCTTGTTTTTAAATATCTAAACGAGATGATAGTGGTAAAAATCAATCCATTACCATTCATCATTTATCATCTGATGGTTCGCCGAAGTGGAAGAGTCGGGGCGGTCTGCAAAACCGTTGCATATGCTGAGTGGGTTTTGAAATGTGAAACATTCGTGAATTCAAATAAAAAAATAAGAATGTTATGAACAATCCCATAGCCATCTCAAATAACTAAAATGAGATTAGTTCAGGAGAAAAAATAAGAGTTTGTCGAGCGTAGAAGTTCTTATATCAAACAAAAAAATAGAGACAAACTTTATTTCCTCCTTTGGAAAATGAAACTCATTGCTGGTTACTCATGAAAATGGAAGTACGTCGAAGTTGGAGAGTCGGGGCAGACTGACATGAGGAATGAATTGAACGATTCCTTAAAAAAATGAAAAGGGCAGAGTTAAAATCTGTTGCTTCATTGCTGAGTAGGTTCGAATCCTACTACTTCCACAACCGCTGATAATGTAATGGCAGCATGCAGGAAATATACTCTTGTTGTTTAGGTTCGATTCCTGATCAGTTGGTTTTATTGCTCTAGTTGTCTAATGGTGAGGACGCCTGCCTTTCGAGCAGAAAATAAGGGTTCGATTCCCTTATAGAGTACAAGATATGCATGAACTGGTCAATATTGAATGACAATAATACCATGAAAATTCAAGTTTGAAAATACATTTGGCCAGTCATCATTCACATGGAAATTAGGAAAAGAGAAAGGTTTGTCAAGCGCAGTTGATCTTTACAAATACTAACAGGCATAGTTTTTAAATAGACAGAGCTTTCTCAAACCTAAATAAGTAATGAATAATCATTGAAAAACAAAATCATTACTTATAAAAAGCCGGAAGAGTGGTGTACAAGGTGTGCACGTTAGTCTGAAAAACTAAAGGTACAGGTTCAATTCCTGTCTGTTCCACAAAACATGAATGATAAGTAATGGCATTGCTTATTACTCATAGCCTGATTCATAGTGTAATGGTTGAGCACACAAGATTTTGATTCTTGTAGTTTAGGTTCGAATCCTAATGAATTAACATCATCCACTCCGATATTGTAATGGTAACATTTCAGTCTCCAAAACTGACAGTATAGGCTCGGGTCTGGTTCGGAGTGCAAAAAAAATGAATAGTCAATCCGCATTGCGGTCGGTTTTAAAATTCACTATTGGCTATTTATCAATCAGTAATCATTTATTAATTATCAATAAACATATGTAGAAAAAATGGAAACGCAACAACAAACATGGCAGAATATGAACGGAAAGATTTTCCAACAGTCTATCACGCAGCTGGTAGAAGAAGCCATCATTCGCGAATTGGCAAACGGACACCGTCTGAAAGTATGTGTGGGATCAGATTCTCATGTATATGGAGAAGCCATCAATTATGCTACGGCAGTAGTATTTATTCGTGAAGGAAAAGGAGCGTTTACCTTTATTAGAAAAGAAAGAGAAATACAGAGTATCAGTATCAAAGAGAGAATGCTGAATGAAGTCAACAAATCTGTGGAAATTGCCTACACAATTTGCTCTGTATTGGATACCTATGGAGTGGAAATGGAGGTACACGCGGATATTAATACCGATCCTGATTTTAAATCCAATGTAGCATTAAAAGATGCAATGGGATATATTCTGGGGATGGGATATGTATTCAAAGCAAAACCTTTTGCTTTCGCAAGTTCCAACTGTGCTGATATGATGGTGTAAGCAGATATTGTGACCACTGAAGCAGCAGGAAATGGAGGTTATAAAGAATTAAACTATGGAAATGACAAAAAGATTATTATTTCTGGATGATATAAGGTATCCTGTTCAAGCATATCATTATACCAAGCAGGATGTTTTTCTCAGAAAAGACTGGCATATCGTTCGGAATTACGAACAGTTTGTCAATAGGATTTTGGAAAAAGGACTTCCGGAAATGATCTCTTTTGACCACGACCTTGCAGATGAAAATTATCTGAAAACAGGTTCGTCTGAATATGCTGAAAAAACAGGATATGAGTGTGCCAAATGGCTGATAGAATTTTGTATGGATAATTCTTTAGACTTACCCAAATTCTACTGCCACTCGATGAATCCTGTAGGAAAGGACAATATTATGAGCCTCTTAAAAAATTTTAAAACTATTAAAAACTAAAAAAATGATTTTCAAAACATATAACGCTATAGAAAATGCTTACCAGGCCCGCGTGATCGAACAGATCAGGATGCAGGGTTTTGGAAATGAGGTTTTCATCGTACAGGAAAAAGTTCACGGTGCCAATTTCTCATTCTTTACCGACGGAAAGGAAATTAAGATCGCGAAGAGAACTGCTTTTATTGAAAAAGATGAAAAATTTTTCAATGCCCATCAGATGTTGGAACGTTACAGGAAAAATGTAATTAAAGTGTTTCAGAAAGTGAAAACTATATATCCGGATGTTGAAACTATAGTGATCTATGGCGAATTGTTCGGTGGTGGCTACGAACATAAAGATGTAGAACCGGTAAAAGGTGCTGTAAAAGTGCAAAAAGGTATTGAGTATGCCCCTTACAACGAATTTTATGCTTTCGATATCAAGTTAAACGGAGTCACTTATCTGGATACAGAAATGATCAATTCAATTTTTGAGGAAACCGGATTTTTCTATGCTAAAACTTTGTTTCAGGGTACTTTAGAAGAAGCTTTGAGGTTCCCTAATGTTTTCAATTCTAAAATTCCAACCTGGTTAGGGTTACCGGAAATAAACAATATGTGTGAAGGAACTATTGTAAAGACTTTGAAAACGAAATATTTTGGAAACGGTGCAAGAGTCATTCTGAAAAATAAGAATGAAAAATGGATTGAAAAATCTAAAATGGTGAAAAAACGGGCTAAAACTGTTCAAAAACAAATCCATTTTAGTGAAACAGCTCAGAATATTTGGGAAGAAATACAAAGATATGCAACAGTCAACAGGCTGAACAATGTAGTGAGCAAAATTGGGGAATTTGATCCTAAAATAATAGGGAAAGTTATCGGTCTTTTTGCTCAGGATATTTTGGAAGATTTTGAAAAAGATTTTCCGGCAGTTTTCACAACCATTGAAAAAGAAGAGCAGAAAAGAATCAACAAAAAGTTGAATGCATTAGTCATTGATTTTATCAAAGAAGAATTGATGACCGTTAAAGTCTAGTTTCGGTATTTTTTACCGAAGCTTTTTATGTATAAAACCTAAACCACAAAAGAAGGTAAGCACTTAGTTATTTTTTAGTCACGATGAAACGGTTGAGAAGAACACTCATGTTTTGAAAATACATCCAGTTGGTCATTCCGTAGGAGTCTCAACAGCAAATAAAGAAGATCAGATGACTATTTATTGTGAAGTCCTTTGGTGGTTAAACAACAAATTAAAAAAAAATTAAACAAGTGAAAACAACAGAAAATATATTAATTGTAGACCTTGAAGCGACGTGTTGGAATGACCGTCCACCAAGAGGTCAGGAAAGTGAGATCATCGAAATCGGGGTTTGTATTATGAATGCAAAGACTGGAAAGATCTCCAAAAATGAAGGTATTTTGGTAAAGCCGCAATACTCCAAAGTAAGCCCCTTTTGTACGGAACTTACAACCCTTACCCAGAACATGCTGGATAACGAAGGAATCATGCTGGAAGATGCATTCGATATCCTGAGAGCAGAGTATGATTCCGAAGAATTGACATGGGCCAGCTATGGAAACTACGACCTGAATATGCTTAAAGATCAGGCACGGAGATTTTATCTGGATTATCCCATGGGAGATGACCACATCAATGTGAAAACCTTATTCGGAGAAATTCATCCTACCATAAGAAAAAGTGTAGGAATGAACAGGGCCTTAGGTGAATTGGGACTTACATTGGAAGGTACTCATCACCGGGGAGTGGATGATGCTAAGAATATTGCAAAGATTCTCCATTGGTGCCTGAAAAACTATTAAAATACAGTCATCAACCGAACGATACCATTAACATTGGCTCCTTTGAAAAAGGGAGTTTTTTTATGGACAATATTGCGAATCGTTTTTTATGATTTAACTTTGATCAAAACTTTTTATTCAGTGGAGGCACTCGTCGAATTACTCGAACATACCAGCAGAAGCGTATTTTTGACAGGCAAAGCAGGAACAGGGAAGACGACTTTCCTCAACGATTTTGTAAAAAAAACGCGTAAAAAGCATATCATCGTGGCCCCAACGGGAATTGCTGCAATAAATGCCGGCGGCGTTACCATTCATTCGTTGTTTGCTATCCCGTCACGAACGTTTGTGCCCACCACAGAACACATTGATCCTAATCTGGCAATGAATATCAATGAGCTTTTTCCACATTTCAAATACAGAAAAGATAAACTGGACCTTTTCCGCGAGATTGAACTGATCGTTATTGATGAAGTATCCATGGTAAGAGCCGATCTGCTGGATATGATGGACCATTCTCTGAGACGGGTCAGAAGAAATCAGCTGCCATTTGGAGGAATACAGCTCCTCTTAATTGGCGACTTGTACCAGCTGCCTCCGGTAGTGAGGGATGATGCAGCACACATCTTATCCCAATTCTATGAAACTCCGTTTTTCTTTTCTGCCAAAGCATTACAGAAAATCTCTTTGGTGACAGTAGAGCTCATGAAAGTTTACCGTCAGCAGGATAAGGAATTTCTCGATATCCTTAACGCGGTCCGGCATGCAGATATCAGCAGCCAAAAACTTGCTCAGCTGAATTCCCGGTATAACCCGGAATTTGAGCCTGAAAATGAAGCCTATATTCATTTGTGTTCACACAATCGTATCGCAGATCATATTAATCAGAAAAAACTGGCTGAGCTAGCTGAGGATTCACACTTGTATAAAGCTACGGTGATTGGTGATTTTAAAGAATCCCAATATCCCAATGAGGAAACTCTGGAGTTAAAAGAAGGAGCCCAGATTATGTTTATAAGGAATGATTCATCATCTGCTAAAAAATTCTATAATGGTAAACTTGCAGAAATTTCTTATCTGGATGATGAAATTGTGAAAGCTATATTACACGAAACCAAAGAAGAAATAACGCTTACCAGGGAGGTTTGGGAACATAAAAAATACAGTCTTGATGCTGACAAGAATATCAAAACAGAAATAGTGGGTAGTTTTGAACAATATCCCATCCGTCTGGCTTGGGCTGTTACCATTCATAAAAGCCAGGGACTGACATTTGATCGTGTGATCATTGATGCCGGAAGATCTTTTGCCAGCGGTCAGGTGTATGTAGCATTAAGCCGTTGCCGTACACTGGAAGGAATTGTTCTGAAGTCTGAAATTCTGCAGAAAGCTATATTTAAAGATCTCAGGATTGAAGATTTTCAGGAATCTACCAATGCTAACGATATCTTAGAGGAGCTTCTGGAACAGGAAAAATATGACCATAGCCTTCATAAAGTACAGATGACTATAGATGCAGAATGGATAAAATATGCTGTAATAACCTGGACAGGCACTGCATGGTCAGCAGATGTACCAGATCAGAAAAGACTGGAATTGCTGTCAAAAAATTTTATAACGGAAAGCGAAAAGCTTTTTAAAATTTCTGAAAGGTTTAAAAGGGTCATCCGGCAAATGGCCAGAAGCTTTACGGGAGGAAATAGCCAATGGTCCGAAATTGAAGAAAAATGCAAAGGAGCTGTTGATTTTTTTTATAAAAGAGTGGCTGAAGATTTCCTGTTGCCTTTAAAAGAGTTTTACTCTGAAACGATAGGTACCAAAGGCTTAAAAGCTTATAATGAAGAAACTAAAATATTCCTGTCTGATCTTGGAGACTATATTGAAAGGCTGAAAGAATGCTGCTTACTGGATGTTCCTTTATTTGATAAAACAAATGAAATGGATACCTCTGTACTTGTTGTAAAAAAGCCCACGCACCTGATTACATTCCAATTATTTGATGAAGGTATGCCTCCTTTTGAAATTGCTGAAAAAAGAAATCTTACTCTGCCAACAGTATACAGGCATCTGGCAAAAATGGGCTTAACCGAAGTTGAAAGAACTTTTAAAATGTAATGCCTCTGACAAGATTAGTATCCTTTCGGAACTCTGCTTTTGAAATGTATGTAAGCCTGTTTTTAAATCACCTGTATTATATAAAATCCCCTGCAGTTTAATTTAAAGTTGAAAAAGTAAGATATATGGATCTTTTCTAAACATATATCTTTACTATGGGATTTTAGTGTAATAGTTAAAATATGTGATACTATGGCTTTTATTAACTTAATATTTTGTTAAAAAAATCACTTTTATGGGATAATTTACTGCGTGTCTGGCATTTTTTGTTATTTTAGCCGCCAAGAATGAATTTATGCTTATTGAGGAGGGGTTTAAAGCCATATACTTAAACTATAAAATTAAGGAAATTGTTCCTTTTCTGAAGAAGCTTACACCGAAAGACAAAAAAGAAATTGCCGCTCTTTTAAAGAAATTTATAAACAAAGAATGGGGGCACAATAGTATTTCTGTGTTGGCGGCTTTGGCGTGCTGTAAAACCAAAAATGAATACGAAAATCTAAGCCCTGGATATTATTCTATGCCGGTAGAACTTATTGATGAATTATTTGAATCTTATGTTCCCGAATGGATTGGTGAAAGCTATTTATTTTTAAGAGAAACTGGATATTTAAAAATGCTGGAATGGGAGCAGAAAGGTTATCTTACCGTTGATAATGAAATATGTGCATCCCTGCTTACATCATCTATCTCAGAAGACGAACTAAGCACCTATCCTGTTACCCTGAAGACCCATATCTGGCTTTTATTTGAATATGGATCCTGTATTACGGAACATTATGGCGAAAGAAACTGGAAGGATCTGTTAAAAAATCTTGTTCAAAAAGATAAGATTGACCGCAACAGGGTTTTAAAATCAAGTCTGAAGGCTATTCACTTTAACTTTTCAAAAGAATATAACACATGGTTTTTGGAGCTTTTCGCTTATCTTGAGCCTACAGACAACGAAATCTTGAAATTACAGGAAGAGCTGTTTCTAATTTTTCATTCTACACAACAGTCATTATTTCCGGGAATACTTAAGGCTTTAAATCCTGTTATTACAGAAAAAGAATTTAAAACAGAAGCATTTTTAGATGCTGTAGAACGCCTGTTAACACTTTCTACAAAGAGTGTTTTAAATGGAGTACTGATGATCTTGGAAAAGATTGCAAAAAGCAATAAAGAGCTCAGAGAAAAAATCTGTATTCTCATGATGCCCGTTTTTTTGAATAAAGATAAAGCGATACAGACGAGAGGAGCCAAAATTATTGCTAAATATGGTAACCCGGAATCTGATACTATAAAAGAAGAACTGAGAGGGTATAAAGAGAATTTTCTTTCAGATACCCATACATTATTGGGACAGTTTCTGATTAATGAAGAGAAGCCAGCGCTTAAAGAAGAACAGAACTTCGTAAGTGGTTTATGGTATGTACCACAGCCAATAGCAACTATAGAAACAGTCGAAGATTTTATATTTTTGACTTCCCGGGTGTTCAATAACAAAGAAACCTATCACATCGACCAGTTTCTGGCAACTTTGATGAGGTTTAATAATGAGCTTGAAGAAGATCATTTTAATCAGCTTGAGCCCGCATTTAAAGCAGCCTATAAATTAAAAGGAACATCAGGGTTACGTCATTTATTAGCTACGTTTTTTATCAATTATGGCTTGCTAAAGCAAAAGAAAACCTCTGATGTTCTGCTGGAAGCCCGTTTAGAGTTTCCCCGATTGGAAAATTGGGATGAGAAAAGAACTCCTTTAATTCTCAGGGCCTATCAACAGTTTTTTTTAGATATTTTCGAAGGGTTAAAAGAAGGAAAGAAACTTCCGCTTCTTTCAGTTCCGGATCATACCCCTTGTTGGATTTCTGCTTTTACGCTGATAGATAAAATAAAGATATACCAGAATCAGGATGAACGGCCTATGGCTTTCGACCTGCAAATGGCTGTCCTTAGGGTGAAAAAAGAAAACCTGAAACAGGCTGAACACTATGCAAAAGAGCAGCTCGATGCAGAATATTTTAATTTTCTGAAACCTGTTTTTAACGGGGATTATTTTACAGACAGGTATGAGGATGCCTATCTTGATGGTAATTTTGATTGGAAGCTAAGCCGCAGAAAAGTCTATAAATGGAATAATACGGAGGAAATTCCTCAAGTATTGGTAAGTATTGAAAACCGGAAAGAAATTACGGAGGATTCAACTCTTTTAGATTTTTTATTCAATTCTTATCATGGCGTTTATCATGATGACCTGATTAGTATTGTATATACAGCTCCCTATTTTTCAGGCTCTGTTTTCGCAAAAAAATATAATGAAACTTTGTCCAATGCTGTGTATCAGTATGATATTAAAGGAAATATAGAATTTCTTGATGCATGGATGAAGCTGAATTTACCTTTTCAGCCCATACATTATTTATTTCTATCTGCCGGCTTGCTGAATAAAGATAGAATATTCTCTGGTATGGCTTTTGAAGTACTGATAAATAGGGCGTTTTCAAAGGATTTTGATGCCCGGGAACTGGGAATGTTAATCGGTAAAAATATCAACTTTGAATTGGCTCCGGTTAAAAGACTGACAGATGGACTGGCTGGATGTATCAATTTGAGCTCCAGACATAATCAGCTTTTTGAGAAACTGCTGATTTCCACCCTGGCAGCCATTGAAAAACCTGTTTTTAATCTGAAAAAAATCCTTGAGCTTTATTATGAACTACTAAACCTGAACCAATCTGAAGCGGACGAAGCTATTGCTGAGAAGCTCCAGAATTGGGAAAGAGAAAATAACCTGAAAAAAATTATTCATCAAATTAAAACACATGAAAGAAAGACTTTATGAGATCCTTAACGAGGGAAAAATACATGAGATCGTACCTTTTTTGAAACAGCTTTCTATTGACGAAAGAAAAGCACTTGTACCGACGATAAAAAAAATGGACAGGGAGATCAATAAGATCGTCATGACTAAAAACTCCTACCATACTGCAGGCTCTGCAGACCAGCACTCTATTGTAGATATTGCATCGCTTGCCTGTATGGATCAGAAAAATTTCGGTAAAAATTATTGGAACCTTTTCCGAAATATAGAGCAGACTGAGAAAATACTGGAGTGGGGATGCCCGGACTGGTTTTCAGACTTTATCAATGAGTCTGTAGAGGCAGAATTTACAACATTTAACTATCTGCATGTTTTAGAATGGGCTGAGAAAGGATATATACAGCCTAAACCTGAGCTCCTGGGATATCATTTGTGTAATTATCCCAAAAACCTGGATAAATATCCTGAAACATTGAAAACCCATTTCTGGTATTTGTGTGAATATCCTTCTAAATCATTGCCATTTCATAAGGAATGGTTCCCTATCATCCAAAGGCTGGTTGCAGAAAAGAAAATTGACAGGAAAAGATTTTTGAGAGAATGTCTTCTGGCTTCCAACAGAAATTTTAATAAAAATGTTACGGGTTGGTTTATGGATGCATTTACTGCATTAAAACCAACAGATGAAGAGCTTGTAGAGCTTCAGAATGAATTATTGGCAGGGTTAACGTCTGCCCAATCCAAAGCAATCAATACCATATTGGTGCATTTGAAAAAAATTATTCAGAATCCTGAATTTAAAATAGATGAATTTTCCCATTATCTTCCTAATTTATTGAGTTCTGAAGTTAAAACTGTAGTAGCCTCCAGTCTTATCCTAACGGAAAAAATTTTCCAGAGAAGAAGAATTAATCCAGAGATGTTGGGAATGGCTTTAAGCACAGCATTTGTAAGTAAGGATGACGGAATACAGTCTAAGGCATCAAAGATTATTATAAAATATATCCCTGTTTCTGAAAATATAAAAGAATCACTTTCTCATTATTCAGATAATATACTGGCTAATATACGCCCTGTTTTAGCAAAATATATTGAAGATACGCCGCACGAGCTGGAGAATATTACGACTGAAAGATTAACATTAATTACCAAAGAAAACAGGGTTGAAGAACCTAAAAGCTTTGAAGATTTAATGTTCCTTCTTCCTTTGGCAATAGAAAATCCGGAAAGCTATTATTATGATATTGCATTGGCCGGGCTCATCCGTTTTGCTGATGAGGTAGATACAGAATCTGTAATATTAATAGAACCTGTATTTCTGAAAGCCTGTAAAACGATCGCGAAATGGGAGGTCCCTTATTTTAATGTGATCCTCTGTAATCTGGTTATTAATTATGGATTAAGCTTATTGGAAAAATTCCCAGGCGAACTGAAAAACCTGGAAAAAATATATGCTAAAACCCGTGAGAATGAAGTTTCAAGAGAAGCCTATTCAAGCTATTATAAAAAAATAGGCCCAATAGAAGGGGTTGGAGTAGGAGGTCTTGCTATGAAAGTGTTCAAGGAAATTGCCATTGATGCTTACCATAAAATCCGGTCAGGTGATACAACTCCGTTGCTGTCTACGGTAACCCATACACCTTGTTGGATTTCTCCGGTGAAGCTGGTGGAAAGATTTGAAATCTACCAAAATAAAAATATTGAGCCTAATCAGCTGGATATTCAGCTGGCATTACAACGATGTGCATTAGACGATGCTGCGGAAGCAGTGCCGTTGGTTGAGAAAAATTTGAAAGGAGAATATAAAGATCTCCTGTTGTTCTTGTTTGGAAAATATAAAACTCCAAAAGGGAAATTTGAACATCCTGCCTGGTGGATGACTGCCGGAATCACACGGTCTCAGGATATTACTTTTGAGGAATTTAAAAATTTCGGATATGAAAATATCCCTAAGGAGTTTTTTTCCGGAATGTATGAATGGAAAACAATAGACAGTAATAAGAATTCATATTATCCTGTTGAATTGAACATCAGCATTCCCAAATACCGCTTTGAAAAGAAAAAAGATCAGCTCCTTATGGAGTATTTCATTGCGGAACAAAAGGATTTTTCTGAAATCCCTGCTTTTATGTGGAGTTTCCCAAATGCCCAGGCCAATATTCTTGCCAGAGTTATTAAAATATGCCTGTTCTATTCAGGATTGGCAGAAGTGTATGAAAGAAATCTGGTTCTGAATACTGCCAAAGCCCTTTATCAGATCAAAAAACCTTTGGACGAAATGGGATATCTCTTTCTGGGAACTATTTTCCTCGATGGCGATAAAACAATCAGAGGTATTGCTGCCGAAATATGGCTGGAACATGTTTCCCATCAAATGATCAATAATGCACGGTTAGGAAAAGTAATCGGCCTGCATGAAAAACTGGAATGGGCGCCTGTTAAAAGGCTTACTGATCTTATGCAGCACCATATGCTGAATGTCAGTAAAAATCACAATCACGCATTAGAAGAATTAATATCAAATATATTACTTCAAATGGAAGAACCTGTCACTAATTTGAAAAAATTATTGGAGGTTTACCATGAAGTCATAGCTTTAAACCAGTCGGAAGCTAATAAAGAGGTACAACAAAAACTAAACGACTGGAAAGAAAACTCAAGCCTGAAAAAAATCTGCAATCTTCTTCTTAAAAAATAAATTTATGGAAGATACGCTTATTTACAACTATTCCAGATCATCATCTTTGGTAAAAAAGGGAGCGCTGGAAGAACTGTTTCTTGCAAAATATAGCGAGATTCAGAAGAATACTGATGCCCCCTGTTTTTTCTGGGGTAATGTGAGACAGCCATTTATCCTGGCCCGATGTCTGATTAGTCTTTCTAATATTGTAAAGTCCAGCTTTAATCTTTCTCCATTTCAAATGGCATTACTTAAAGATCCTATTGTGACTGCCGGGAATGAAAGATTACGTTTTGAAGGATTTTCACACTGTGCCGGAGTGTATGCACGTATAGATGTTCTGCCTGAGGGATTGGATGGAGAGTTTCTGGAAAGTGGTACTACAAATGTGGATTTTAATCAGCCTATGATTAATGCGTTAGGAAGCATTCGTCCTAATGAAAGTATTGTACTTTCTGTAGGTGAAAAAGAAGTTGGCCTCTATAAAGAAGAGACAAAAGTAATGGAAAGGAAAGTTCCGCTGCCTTTAAAATGGATCAATGGATTGGGAACCGTTCAGGTTTATTTATCCAAATCAGAAAGGCTGCATACATTCAATAAAATTCAGACACAGCAGCTGTTTAGAGGAATGCCGAAAGGAATAGTGAAATCAGACTACTATCTTATCGTAAGAGGAAATAAACCCATGTTTTCTCCTGTGAAATCTATGGACGCTGTTTGTGTGGGAGGTATTCACAGGCTTCGGCTGCTTGAGCCTCTTCTTCCTTATATAGATCATATGAAGGTTTTTGCCCACCCCAATATGCAGTCTACCACATGGCAGCTTTATATGGGGAATATAAAATTCAGTTTTTCGTTATCAAGAGAAAGCTGGCGCGGATTTTCCGGAGAAGGAGCTGTATTAGAGAATTTAATTAACGATGTTGCTGATGAATGGATAGATGCATTGGATAAATATGCTTATGCCAATCAATCCTTTAATGCAACAGTTCTGGCATTGGAAGAAAATGTCAGCCTGAAAAAGGTTGCTGATCTTACAGGCAGGCTGGCCGCAATGGGAATGCTGGGCTATGATCTGGATGATAATGGATTTTTCTACCGGAAATTGCCATTTAAACTGAGCCGTATTGCAGGACTAAATCCTCGTCTGAAAAATGCTGAAAAACTCATTGAAGAAGGAAAGGTTGAAATCTTACATCGTACTCGAGAAAGAACTGAGGCCAGAGTGGAAGGAACAGGTGTTCATCACACGGTCATTATTGAAGATAAAAAAGAACGCTGTACCTGTGAATGGTTCAGTAAATACCAGGGGGAGAGAGGTCCCTGTAAACATGTTCTGGCAGTGAAAAAGATGGTGAATCAGGTCGATTAAGATTTACTATATAGTTCCGGCAAGCCCTTTGGGCTTGCCGGAGTCCGTTAGAAGAGCTGCCAGAAAATCATTAGTATATTTATATAAAGGATTTCAGGATTTATACCGGATTTATTGAAGATTCATCCATTCTTCATAGGTAAGTACTCCCAGCTCTGGCTTTCCTTCACCTTCCAGAATTGAAATAAACTCAAGCTGGTTGCCATCCGGATCATTAAAATAAATAGCCAGTGCCGGCATCCATGCAAAAACCATTGGCTGAACGGTGCCGTTCTTTAAAAAATTATAGGGTTGTAAATCTTTGTTTTCTAAAAATTCCACAGAATAATTCAGGATATCTTCTTTATCGCCCGTAAATGCAAAATGTCTGGTTTGAAGGTTCTCTTTTTGTTCCCATAATCCCAACATGAACTTCTTTTCCTCTCCAATCCACAAAAAAGCGATAGGTCTTGTCTCATCTCTGTGCGCTAATTGTAATCCTAATATTGTTGTATAAAATTCTACTGCGTTTTCCAAATTACTTACCTGAACATGCGTTTCATATAATCCTGTAATCATAGTTCCCATTTTTAATCATCACAAAGCTATACAACGGATATTTAAAAAGCCGGTATCTGTGATTTCTTAATTTGAAATGAATGATAGAAGGTTTTTATAATGTATAATGTATAATGTATAATGTATAATGTATAATGTATAATGTATAATGTATAATGTATAATGTATAATGTATAATGTATAATGTATAATGTATAATGTATAAT